>JAGAJY010000219.1 GCA_017848125.1 Oscillospiraceae bacterium | reverse complement strand
TACCCCTGTACAAATCTATTTTAACACATTAAAGTCTAAAAATCAAGTATTTTCTTTTCAGATTTGTACAGGTGGGTTTGTTCTGCACATCACGATACACTTATTATGTACAACGTTTTTCCATATCAGCGGTAGTTATTGCAGTATTTATCTTGCCTGCAATTCGGATATTTATAAAAAATCAGCATCCCGAAGGATGCTGATAAAGTGTATATTATAAACAATGTAATAAACCGCTGTTATTAAATTTTATTATTACTGTCCATTTCGCTAATCTCCTTAATATAAGCATCAGCTTCTGCACGCGAGGAAACCTGCTTGAGTGTATAATCTGCATTCAGATAATGCTGTGACGCATCACATACCTGCTGATAAGCCTTACAGTTTTCAGTATACATCAAGGTGCAACCACTTCCGAGAAATGCCTGCCTGTTGAATTTTTCAACACTATCAGGAATAAATACTGCCCATATTCCGCTGTTATAAAAACAATTAAGCTCCAGTATTTTCAATCCGTCAGGCAAATCTACGGTTTTAAGCTCAGGCGTATTCTGAAAGGCATTTACCTTTATTTCCGTCACGCCGTCGGGAATAATAAGCTCAGATAATGCAGCGCATCCGTCAAAGCAGCTATGAGGAATAACGCTCATTCCTTTTGAAAGCCGTACCTTTGACAGCGAGGTGCACTTCATAAATGCATTAAATCCTACCTCTGTAACACTGTCAGGTATTGTAATACTCGTCAATCCGCAGTTATAAAATGCAGTTTCGCCTATAAAAGTCAATCCCTCAGGCAGAGTTATTTCCGTAAGCGATGTGCAGCCGCTGAAGGATGACTCCCGGATAGCTGTTATACCGCTGTGCAGCCCTACCCTTGAAAGAGAGGTGCAGTCTTTAAAGGTATCTGTGTTAATTTCGGTTATTCCTTTCGGTATGTCTGTTTCAACAAGACCGCTTTCTTTAAACACGGCATTCCCCATTGAAACAAGGGAGTCGGGAAGGGTTATTTTCTTCAGAGAAACACATTTATAAAAAACCGAACTACCCATTGTACAAGTGCCCTTCAACGAAATATCGCAAAGCGATGTACATCCGCTGAAGGCTGAAGAGTCTATTTCACGTGCGTTTATATCTGCTGTTTCCAATGATGTACAGCCGAGAAAAGCTACATCTCCGATATATTCGGCAGAAGAAACAGTAACCGATTTCAGGCTTTTACATTCCGCAAATGCCTGTGATTCTATGTATCTGACGCTGTCGGGTATTATTACTTCTGTAAGATTGTTTTTGTAAAATCCATAGCCGCCGATACAGGTTATTCCTTCGGGAATTGTTACAACGTCAGATTCGCCGTTATATTTGTAGAGTATGCTATCATTAATGATTACAAACTCATCTTCTCCAAGAGTTTTTTCAAATGGAGTAGCCCAAAATGGCATAGCCCCTATTCTTTCAACCGATTTCGGAATATCTATGACGCTCAACTGTTTGCAGCGGTAAAAAGCACTGCCGCCGATAATTTTAACGGTGTCGGGAATAACAACATCCGTTACCTGTGAATGTGAAAAAGCAGCGTACCCTATTTCCGTAACAGGAATGCCGTCAAGGGTATCAGGGATAGTAACGCTTTTATTGTTCCCTGTATATTCAGTTATAGTTATACCGCCATTTTCATTGTGCCTGTATTCAAATGTGCAGGAATATTTGTCAGCAATCACGAATGCTATAGTTGCAATAATTACAACCGCCGCCAGCGCATAGCAAAGTTTTATATTTTTCATATCTGTTATTTCCTCTCATTTATTATAATTATAGCATATAACATATAGAAGTTCAAGCATAGGATTCAAATATTTCAAAAATTTGCAACTCCCGATGACGAGAAGAAAATCGGAGATGCCATTTCTGAAATAACAAAACTGTTTTACTCCGAAATCAAGATTGAGAGCGGCAGGACTTACAAGCTGGATGAAGAAACATTCGTATATCTCGAACAGCTCGACCTCGGTTTAACCGCTGAAGAACAGCAACTTATGGAAAATCCTGTTGACCGCTGGGGACAGGAGTGGCGGAGATTTATGACGGAGAACTACCCCGAAGAAATTCCATCTCTACAAGGACGGCTCAAATGGGAGCTTATCCCAAGACAGATAGCCAAGGAATGTTGGCAGATGTGGGAGCTGCTACGAAAACAGTATGCGGCAGAAAATCCAAGACCTACAACATTCACCGAAATTGCGGAATGGGAGAAAACACGAGCGTTTATAGTCGAACACGAAATTATGGAGCAGTTGGTTTTGCAGTATAGGGCATAACGACAAAAACAGCAGGGATTTAATTCTCTGCTGTTCTTCTGTTTCGGGCAAATTTTTGAAAAACGAAATTATCGTTATACTACTGTTCCGATGACTTTTGCGATTTTCGCAAAATTCGGGGTTTTAGGGGTGGTAATCCCCTAACGAAAATGTGCTGTTGGAAAACGGAGTTTGCCAAAAGTGCTATTGAGTATAGCACTTTTTTGCGAAGGCTGATAATTTCTCGAAGCGAAATCTCGATTTTTCACATTTTCACTTAAAACGACTTATACGCATAAAACAAAAATCAGCTAAACCTGTAAAAAGTTCAGCTGATATTTTTATTCAATTTCTTGCTCCAGACTATCAAATTCTTCCGAACTGAAAAACTCGCCAAGCGACATTTCAAGACCGTCGCATAAAATCTTAATTGTTGTGATTGAAACATTATGACGAGATTCATCAAATAAGCTGTAGACCGTTGACGGAGTGATACCTGCTATATTGGCAAGTTCATTGGCAGATACAGAAAGCGTGATTTCAGTTTCTGTGGTAATTGTTCTGTCTGAGGAATAAGCCAGCTGATATATTCACGCATAAACTGTTTGTAATAACCGTCCTGAGCGTATTGCTGTGAACGGCTGAGATATTCACTCAGTGGATCATCATCGGGCGTAAGCTCAATAATAAAATTTCTTGCAATACCGGACTGTCCGATATCAGGAATATCCTCTCCCGTGATAATAACATTTCCTCTCGGAGCAGAGCTTTCACGCAGAGAAATATCCGAGTTCATTCGGTCACGCCCTTTTCTGTCACCGTAGCCACGGGAAAGAGCCTGCATAATTGTATTCATCGTCTGACGCTCTTTTGATGTCATTGCAGGGTGATAGTCATCAACAACATTCAGCGTATCTTTCAGAATATATCCTTTCTTCTCGATAGCGTTTGCAGTATCCTTGAAGCTGCAAGGAAGCGTTGAAGCGGAGAACTCTCCGAAAAATGAAAGCATAAGTGCCGCAAGCGTTTACTTCCTTGTCTGTGTTCTTCCCACAAGGAATAAAAGATACAACGGCTCATAGCCTGCCTGTCTGAAAAATTCATTCAGCGGACAGAGAAAAACTGTTGCAATAAGCGGATACATAATTTCGGGTTTTGAGATATTCATAATATCTGTAACAGCATCGCATACACTGATGAAGTTATGCTTTTCACCTGAGAGATTATAGCGTTCCAGTCGGTTATCAATACAGACCTCTGCGTTATTATTTCCGATTGCTCCGCCTGCGTGAAGATAAAACCAGTTGTCGTTTTCCTCTCTCCAGCCTGTATGCGTGTAGATAGTTTTTTCGTACAGCTTCACGCTGTCCTATCATAAACATAACGCTTCGGAGTGTATCTTTTCTTGTAACTGTCGGCGGATAGATAATAGCGTCAAACCCCCACTCAGCTGT
>JAGAJY010000218.1 GCA_017848125.1 Oscillospiraceae bacterium | reverse complement strand
TTCTTTTTTACATATTCAAGACAGTCCTTCTGTCCTTTACGGCACAGATGAAGAAAAACAGGGTCTTTCGTTTCTGTGTGTTTTGCTTCCTTTATAAATTCTGCTGTAATTGATTCTCCGGATACTATTTTTTTGACCAGTGCGTTAAAGAAATCATCATCACCATCCGAACAGTAAACTGACATATTTTTGATTATCACAGTTAAACCGGAAAAAGCATTCCATCCTATACTTGTAACCGAATCAGGGATTGTTACGCTTTTAAGGCTGTAGCAGTTTTTAAAAGCACTTTCTCCTATACTTGTAACCGAATCAGGGATCGTTACGCTTGTAAGGCTGCTGCAGCCAGAAAAAGCTCTATCTCCTATACTTGTAACCGAGTCAGGGATTGTTACGCTTGTAAGGCTGCTGCAGTCTTCAAAAGCCCAACCTCCTATGCTTGTAACTGTGTCAGGGATTGTTACGCTTGTAAGGCTGCTGCAGTCAGAAAAAGCACGATATCTTATACTTGTAACCGAATCGGGAATAACTACTTCCGTTACCCCTTTTTCCTCTTTATAACGTGTAAGCACACCGTTTTTAATCTTGAATCCCATAATAAATTCCTCCTGTTTGCTGATTTTACTTATATTATATCATATAACTGTGACAGAATCTGTCACTCTTATAAATAATACAAACATCTTTTGCCTGACAGCAGCCTGTATCATTTTTCTTTTATAACCTCAACCATATTTCCCTGACTTCTCAGCCACATATCTACACCGTCGCCGTAAACCTCAGCGGTTATAAGCCAGCCTTTGTCGCTGTGATCGAGAATCTGTGCCGTAGGAAATCGGTCAAGAATGGCTTCAATGCTGAGCCCTTTGTATATGAATTTTATCCTCCTCAGTTCACCTCCGAACATAAACTGTATTCTTTTTCTGAACTCACCCTCCTGAAATCTTTTTGCATAAGGGATCGTATAATGCTCTTTAAGTATTTCATACTCAGCGATCCTGTCTATCCTGTAGATCGTTGGGAAAGGTCTTTTCGGAACATCGGGATTATCCTCGCTTTCGCTGATATATGCAATAAGATAGAAATAGAATTCCGAAAACATAATGCCCACAGGCTGTATAAGCCTCATTACCTTATCAGGCTCTGTAAGCTTCTGATAGCGTATTCTCATAAATCTGTTTTCTCTTACAGCAGAACCGATATTCCACATTTTTGAAACAAATTTTTTACCGTGATTCGGCTCAAGATAAAGCAGCTTTTCATTTGAAATCAGCTCCTCAACCTTTGAAAGCTCTCCGAAAGGAACGCATCCGCTCAACAAATTATCGATTATAGGCATCATTTCTTCTTTAACAAGTGCTCTGCTTTCAAGAAGGATCTTGCACACGGTAAATATCTGGCTGTTTGAAAGAGAATTGTGATCATTCCTTATCAGCCTGTAGCCATTCACCTTTTTGTCGAAGATCAGAGATTTGCCATAGTCGTGATGATTGGAGAAATACGATCTCAGATCCTGAATATCACGAAGTATCGACCTCTCATTAACATCATACTGCTCAGCTGCCTTTGATTTGTTGACTATTTCGCCGTTGTTCAGGCGATTGAACAAATCAATTATTCTTTCAGTTTTTTTATCCATTATTTCAACTCCAGTCATCTTCAAGCAGATTTATGATTTCTTTGTTAATGTCAATGTCATCCATTTCAAGAAGCTTCAGATATATTCTTGCGGTAGTTACAGCATCGGCAACTGCTCTGTGTGCCTGCGGATTCTTTATATCAAGCAGCTCTGAAAGCTCCTTCAGCGAAAACTTCTTCGCCCCGCTGCCAAGCTTACCCTTAAAATTATCAGCATATACCATAACATCGAAGGATTTGTTGCGGATTATCCTTTTGGCATATCTTCCTGCACGCATCAGCATTCTGTCATCATAATTTCTGTTATTGAATCCCACAAGTATATCATCACCGATAAAATCTGCAAAAGCGTTGAAAGCGTCCCACATCTGGGGAGCGTCTCTGACCATTTCGTTTGTTATTCCTGTAAGCGCAGTTATTTCCTCGCTTATTCTTCTCTTGTACGGATGAACAAAAGTTCTGAAGATGAACTTCTCATTTTCTGTTACCTCACCGTCAACGACTCTTACAGCGCCTATTTCAATAATACTTTCCCTGTCAGGATGCAGTCCGGTTGTTTCAAGGTCATAAGCAACAAAGGTCTTGAATCCGGCATTTCTTTCCTGCGGAAATTCGGGATAATCCCCTTTTGCTATCTTATCAATAACAGGCGCTTTTGCTTTTGGTTCAGGCATTCTGACCTCTATTCCCAGCGAATTCATAAACTCTGTATAAAGCTTTTTATTTTCGGGCGCAGCCGGAATATATTCTACAATACCGCCGTTTTCCTTTCCAAGCTGCCGCTTTGATGATTTAGAAAGCAGCTCATTATAACAATCAACCGTTTTGTCATCTTCAGAATACATCTCCAGCCCTTTTTTCAGGATATCCTCTGCCTGTGCATACCGCCTTGTATTCACATAATACTCAGCAAGATTATATCTGACATATCCGTCATATCCGCCCTCGCATATGATCTCCTCAGCGATTTCCTCTGCCTTGAAATAATCATAGTCATAATGATATGCCGTAAAAAGAGCTCCCTTAACCTGCATCTTTTCATCACAGCTGAGATTTCCCTCAAGCATCAGAGGCGCTTTTTCATAAAGCCATCTGCTGCTTTCCTTTTTCAGCCTTCCGAAGTACAGCATCGATTTTAAACGTATATATTCACGTCTTGACTTTTCGAGAGATTCACTTATGGGAAACACAAGATTCCTTACGCTGTACGGATCGATAAATTCCTTTGCCGCACGCAGCAGCTGATAATCCTCGCAGGTTTTTGCATTAAATCTGCCCACCCTCTCGCAAAGTGCTTCCAGATCAGCATTTTTTTCACAGTCACAGCAGATCACTCTGTCATTGTCTATATCATTACCGCAGTTTATACAGAATTTCATATATGTATTCTCCTTTTATACGCCTGATTTGTTACAATAATACTTCATATCGCAATACTGACAGGCATAATCATTCTGAACAGATTTTTCAAAGCATCTGCTCTCAATAAGCCTAATAGTATCCGAAACCTCGCTTATGGCTTTCTGCACATCTGATTCGTTATAATCAAATGTTATCCAGGGATCTTCATTATCCTCTGCACTTGTATAATAAAGCTTCATACTGCTGACCTTTTTTCCGAAACGCTGTGAAACAAGATACGCATATATCTCCAGCTGACGCCTGTAATGTGCAACACTTTCAGGATATCTGCTGTGATCCGGCTTTCTTCCTGTTTTATAATCAATTATCACAAGAGTATCATTTTCATCATCATATTCAATAAGGTCAATTATGCCCTGGAGAATGAAATCGGTCATTATAAGATTTATCTCCTCTTCCGATCTGAAAGCACGTCTGAGTTCATTCCTGCGCCTGTTGTAATAGCCTGAAACGTGTCTGTAAGCTATCTCTCGCTGGGTGCTGTCAAGCTCATATCCTGTAGCTTCTCGTATTCCTAGGCAGTTTATTTCAAAAAAACCCTTTACCTGATCTTCAGTAACACATTCTCCGGATATTGTATGCCTGTTTATATCCTCAAGCGTTTCGTGAACAAGCGAACCGATAGATGTATGCAGCATTTTATGCTGTGCAAAACCATATTCCTTGTAGTAAAGATACTGCTTTGGGCAGCCGTCATATACAGAAATGTGAGATGTGTATGAATAAACACGCTTGAAATTTACACTTTTCACCTTTGATGCACACGAACCACCGTATCTGAAACTTTCTATATCCGGCAGACCGTCTGTAAAGTCCGAAAACAGCTTACTGTTTTTGCCTATTGACATTACAAGAAGATCCTGAGCCCTTGAAAAAGCTGTATAATAAAGCCGCCAGAAATCAAAAAACTTTATTTCACTGAGCGGTTCATAAGGCTTTCTTTTAAAGCATCTCATTTCCGCAGTCAGCATCAGCGGATCAGCCTTTTTCATAGGTCTTGCTCCCAGCGAGCCTATAACTACAACGGGGAATTCAAGTCCCTTTGACTGATGGATAGTCATAAAAGAGATACACCCTGACGGAGCATATTCTGACATATCCTCATACTCACCGATACCGTCAATATAAAGAAACCTCATATATTCATTGAAAAACTGTTCGGGCAGTATTACTCTGTTTATATCCGTTATCTCGTGCATATCGTGAAGAAAGCAAAAGCGGGAGATCATACGTGATATTTCCGAGAGATTTCTCGCAGCTCTTGTTTCAGAAATATTTGAATTTATATCGGCTGCAAGATAGGCAGAAAACGGCATAAATGAGATTATTTTGAAAAAAAGATCAAGAAGAGTATCCCCACTTTTTTCACCTGTGGAAATACTCCCGCTTGTCTTTACGATATATGCATACAGATGTTCATTACCTTTAGCAAGCATCTGCGCTTCTCTTATGCAGGATCTATAGTATTCACGAAGCTTATCTGAAATAACGTGACAGAAGCTGTTTGCCCTCAGATCTGCCATATATGAATAAAAACACATTATAAGGCAGCCTATCACCTGTCTTACTTCAAGTCTTTCAAAGAACATTTCTGATCTTGGTGAATAAACTCGTATTCCGTTTTCTTCAAAGTGATCTGCCAGCTCTTTTGCCTCTGAGCCTTTGACAGAACGGAACAGAAAAGCGATCTGATTCAGATCGGAAACATACCCTGATGAATACATTTTCATGACCATATCAAGAGCTTCATTTTTCTGTATATCACGATTGTAGCTGCCGCATCTGAAAACCGACTTTTCATCTCTGCTGTCGCTCCTGCCTGATTTCAGGTTTTTGGGATATCGGTATTTGTCCCAGTTGAACAGGTTCAGCCCGTCAGGATTCTCCATCCATCTGCTGTAGAATCTGATAATATCAGGCTGGGATCTATAATTTATATCAAGATATATCTGTCTGCATCTTCCCTGCGGAAATTTCTGAGGAAATTCAAGGATATTTCTGATCGTTGCACCTCTGAAACGATACATTCCCTGATCGTCATCACCGACTACGCAGATATTACTGCGTTCTCCCGCCCACTGAAAAACAAGCTGCTCCTGAATATAATTTGTATCCTGATATTCGTCCACCATTATGTACCTTATGGTATTTCTTATATTCTCAGCTATCACAGGATCATTCTGCATCATATCATACATTTCGGTCTGTATCCCGGAAAAATCAAGAGCATTATTCTTTTCAAGAAGCTGTCTGTATGCCAGTGTTATTTTTGCAAGCAGACATACATCTTCATCATTGTCATTGATCAGATTATCTATATCTGCCAGTTCTTCCCTCATCTGACCCGCATATCTGCATATTTCCAATGACTGACGCCACGAGCCTAAGCTATCGGGAAAATAATCACGAAAGCCCTTGCAGTTCCTGAAACTTTCTATATGTCTGCATACAAGATATGCAGCTTCAAATGCATCAAGGATACGTTTTTCCTTCTGACCCGAAAAAGCTGTGTTTTCTTTAATAAGCCGCAGACAGACAGCGTGAAACGTGCCAATGTACATTTCGTTTACATTAGCATTTATCTCAAGAGATGCAAATTCGTTTGATATTCTTGTAACAAGTTCTCTTGCCGCCTTTTCAGTAAAGGTAACAGCCATGATCTCAGACGGCTTTACACCCTTTTCAGACACAAGATATGCAATTCTCTGAACAAGGGTAAAGGTTTTTCCCGTTCCCGGACCTGCAATTATAAGTACAGGTCCTTCTGTTTGTGTAACAGCCTTTTTCTGATTTTCGTTTAATCTATCAAAGTTGAACATCTTTATCATCCCGCATTTTTGTATTGTGTTTTATTCGACTATTTCAAAATCCGCACCTATAGCTTTAAGAAAATCTGTTATCATATCAAGCTTTCTGATATTTTTTATTCTGATGGTAACAGAATCCTTTTCATTGCCGATATTGTCCTTTGCATTTATTATTTCGGCTTGCGGTACTGCTGCCGGCATATTGGTATCTGAGGTTATACCCGCCCTTTTATTTGCTTCCAGAAGCACTTCATTCTTTTGTACACATTCTTTAAACGAAGCTCCGTTTATATAATCATCAATAAGTGTATCAATATATGGTGATTTCAGAATATTAAGCTGATCTATCTCACTTCTTGCATTGCTTATGGCAATAAGTATCTCCTCCTGATATTTCTTTGAGCTAGTCGTTACATTGAGCCATCTGGGATTTACTATCTTATCAAAAAGCTTATCAGCATAACTTCCGAGAATATCGGATTTCTGATTGTAGAATTCTCTTAGATCCTTCTGCCTTGCATTCTTGCGTTCAGTTTCAAATAATTCAACGGTTTCTGCGATCATTACCTTTTTTTCATCTATTATTGATGTAAGCATTTTGGACTTTATTTCGATTTCCTGATAAGGTTCCATACACTTCTTCTTGTATTCCTTACGCTTGTCCTCGATCACTTTAATTATCTTATTCAGCTTTGACACATCGTCCTTTGCTGACGCCTTATCGGTATAAACACGGCTGTCATATTCGGAAAGTGCCTGAATAAGCTGGGTTCTGAGCATTTCAAAATCCCAGCAGCCTATATCTGTGCTTTCAATTACATAAAGTTCATTTTTCTGCATTGTTTTATCCTCCCTGAAATAATCTGATATAATAAGCTTATCATTTTTACAACGACAGATCCTGTCATCACAAATCTTTTTAAGACAATATTCACATTTAATTATAACACGCAAATACAGTTTTGTCAATATTTTCTATTATCGCAATATTTTTTGCTCATTTTTTAGCAATACTATACATTTTTCTATTCTAATCAGTTCTCATCATCAAAAAAGCTTTTTCATTTCTCTGATATTTGTAAACTTCCTCAAAAAAATTATATAACAAATATTAAAATGACACATTTTGTCGTTTCATATGAGTATAGTGTTAAATGATCAATCCTCAACAATTGGTGCTGTTGAGGAGATATCCGCCGAGGATTTTTCAGAACTGTATTGAAGTCAGACGCTGATTGTGATATAACAGATCATTCCTGTGTGATTGAAAAACTGATCAAGTAAATCGAATAATTCTATAGATCAACAGCATAACAAATCCATTTTTACATTCACTCCACACATTTCAAAAAATCAGCGAGGTCATATGATCCTCGCTGATTTTTATCTGTATTGAAATAAGATTTATTATGTGATATAATTTAAACAGAAATTGGAGGTGCGGATATGAAAGAAATACTCATTGTTGATGATGACAAGGATTTGTCATTTATTATATCGGAAATGCTGGAAAGCTACGGGTATTCGGTGACAACTGCCGCAAGCGGCGATGAAGCTTTCTCGCTTCTTTCTCAACGTACATATCACCTTATTCTGCTTGACATAAACCTGCCTGACACGACAGGGCTGGAGCTTTGCAGTGAGCTTCGCAAGGTATCTCAGGTGCCTGTTATTTTTGCAAGTGCACGAACAAGCGAAAGTGACCGTATTACAGGGTTTGACATTGGCGGTGACGATTATCTGCCTAAGCCGTATTCAATGAAGGAATTGCTGTCAAGAGTCAATGCTTTAATCCGCCGTACCTACGGTTTTTCAGAGCAGGAAAAGGTTGTTTCCTTTGGTAATATCAGTGTTAACATTACTGCACGGTCTGTTACAAGGGACGGTGCACCCGTTTCCCTTTCCCTGCGTGAATTTGATTTGCTTGCATATCTTTGCGAGCACAAGAACAATGCTGTTGCAAAAGAAAAGCTTTTATCGGAGGTATGGGGTGCGTTTTCTGAGGTTGAGCCGTCAACGCTTACGGTGCATATACGCTGGCTGAGAGAAAAACTGGAGGCTGACCCTGCAAATCCGCAGTTTATCAAAACCGTTTACAAGGTTGGATATATGTTGGAGGTTAAGGAATGAAGAAATACTTAATAACTACTGTTGTTATTTTTATTGGTTTGCTTGCAATTGCAACAGCAGTCCTCTGCAATGCGGCAGACACACCGCCTGAGGTTAATTTCGGCAGCTATGTTGTTGCAGCAAACGAAATTGAACAGCTTATTGCTGACGATGACACGGCTATGGCACAAATCCGTGCGAATGAACTTAAATCGGCATTGGCGGGATATGTTCCCGAAAGCAGTAATAATTCCGCTTACCTTTGGGGAATTTTCGGTGTTTGTTCGACTTTGATTATTGTTGTTTTTCTCTATATATGGTTTGCAATTCTCCGCCCCTTTGAAAAGCTGACGGATTTTGCGGAACGTATTGCAAACGGAGATTTTGACCTGCCGCTGAACTATGAGCGCACAAACTATTTCGGAAAATTCACCTGGGCATTTGACTGTATGCGCCGCGAGATTTCTTCGGCACGTGCTTGTGAAAAAGAGGCAATTGAAAACAACAAGACGGTTATTGCTTCGCTGTCACACGATATAAAAACGCCTATTGCGTCAATACGTGCTTACGCCGAGGGGCTTGAAGCGGGTATGGACGCTACTCCCGAAAAGCGTGCGAAATATCTGTCGGTTATAATGCGTAAATGCGACGAGGTTGCGGCGCTTACAAATGATATGCTGCTTCACTCAATTTCTGATTTGGACAAGCTGAAAATGAACCCGACAGAGTTTGAGCTTTGCGGATTTATAAAGGAAACCGTATCGGAAATTTCAGCACGGAATAATATACGTCTTAATCTGCCGTCATATTTTATTGATGTAAACGCTGACAGGAACAGGCTTACTCAGGTGTTTGAAAACATTGTCAGCAATGCGGCTAAGTACGCAAAAACCGACGTTGAAATTTCCGCTGCAAAGACGGATAAGGGCGCGGAAATTACTTTCCGTGACTTCGGCAAGGGTATTCCAGACGAGGAAATTCCGTTTATTTTCGACAAATTCTACCGTGGCAGCCGTATCGAAAAGGAAAACGGTGCGGGGCTTGGTCTGTACATTGTAAAATATGTTGTAACACAGTCGGGCGGCGAGGTTTATGCTGAAAATCTTGTTGACGGTTTTCAGATAAAAATAACATTACCTTTGAAAACTTCTTAAGGACTTCTTAATAACTTTTGCGGTAAAATTAAACCAACAAAGAAAACGAAAGGATCTGGCAACCTATGAAAAATACAATTTTATCCGCAAAGGGACTTGGCAAAAGCTTTGCTCACAACGGTGTGCAGAATCATATTCTCAGCAACCTTGACATTGAAATTTATGAGGGCGATTTTACTGTTGTAATGGGTGCGTCAGGCTCGGGTAAGTCTACCCTGCTCTACGCTTTAAGCGGCATGGACAGGGCAACGGGCGGCTCGGTTACATATGACGGTAAGGACATTGTAAAGCTTTCGGAAAAGAAGCTTGCCGAACTTCGTCACGGCGATTTTGGCTTTATTTTCCAGCAGATGCACCTTGTCAGCAACCTTTCCCTTTTTGAGAATGTTGCTGTTCCGGGGTACTTGAACAAATCCGTTCCTGCTGATGAAGTCAGCAAGCGTGCTGACGAACTTCTTGAAAAAATGGGAATTTCCGCAATCAAGACACAGCTTCCGTCACAGTGTTCGGGCGGTGAACAGCAGAGATGTGCGATTGCACGTGCGGTAATCAACAATCCGAAGCTTCTTTTTGCCGACGAACCAACAGGTGCACTTAACAGAAAGAACACAACTGAGGTGCTCAACCTGCTTACTTACCTGAACAACAACGGTCAGAGCATCCTTATGGTTACCCACGACAGCCGTGCGGCGCTTCGTGTAACAAGAATTATCTACATTGCCGACGGTGCGGT
>JAGAJY010000217.1 GCA_017848125.1 Oscillospiraceae bacterium | reverse complement strand
TATTCACAAGCGGTTTTAGGTACATATTCAACCGATCATCAAGGTCAAAATAGCATTCAATAAAATCTGCATTTGCAGTACCTTGAATGGTTTTATAGACCGCATACAAAGTTGATACAATGCCCGATTTTCCTTTGTTTGCTTTAATTCTGCCATAAGGATTTGCTCTCAAAGGTGACTTCGTATATACTACATCACCTGTTTCTACAACACCATAATTTGAAACTGATGCACCAGCAAAACTCCTACCCTGAAATTCTATCTGATTAACTACTCCGACTTCACCTGAAACAGACAAGACATCAGTCTTATCATACTTATCTTCGGTGTTCTTTTTTGTTGAGACAGTAAGGTATTCATTCAGCTTACGCTGTTCCCAGGAAAAAGCACAAACAAGCATAAAAAAACAGGGAGCTAAGAAAAACTTAGCTCCCAAATAGGCGATTTTTCGTGATTTTATGATGTTTTTGATGTTAGGACTTGTTAAGTAATGCTGTATCATCAATTCTATAATCATCGTCCCGAAGTGGTATTACATCTTCATTCAGCAAGGTCAGCAGTGCCTTTTTGACCGACTGATGATATTTGAACTTGGAAATGCCTTCGTGCTTTGCGGAATAGCTGTCGAAATCAGCGGATTTTTTCAGGTTATTTAGTCCCGGCAAGTCGGTATCTCCGACCTGATAGCGGTCTGCCGCATAAGAGACAGCATCGAGCGATACGCACCATTCCTCGGCAAATCCACGAAGAACGCTGTCTATTGCTTCTTTTCGCATTTCAGCAAGAACATAAGATACTCGTTTACCCTTGAATTCATCGGGATTTTCCTGTACCTTCTCCCACAACTGCTGCATAAGCGCTCCGAGTTTCGGATTGGAGGACAGCAATTCCTCGATATACTTCGTGATCTCTATAACAAGATTCTGATAGTGCTGTTCCTGACGCTCCTCGTCGGTAGCAGATACAACGGACTGAATCAGGCTGACAATGTAATCATAGTCTATCTTTTCCTTGCTGTATGCTTTCAGTTCGTATTCAAAGTCGATAGGCGGTTCAGGTCCAGGCTCCGGACCGGGTTCAGGACCGGGACCGGGTTTTAATTCTTGGATAACATTTAAGTAATGTGCTGCGTAATCGTCATATTCTGCCTGCGTTATTCCGTAGGATTCCGGAGGGTTATCAGCATACCTGATAAATGATTTCAGACTTGTGTAGACCTTATCAAACTCCTGAAATGCCTTAGCAAAGCGCTTTTTACCCTCTTTTGATAGAGCTGGAACAACAGAAGGCGTTTCCGCAGTAACACGCAGATAAGCAAGTGCTTTCGTAAAGTCTGCATATACTGTATCCCAATCAGGAGCCAGTACGGAGGCTTTTCCGCCTGCGGAATAAAGGATAAGTGCTTCGTCAACAGCATCTTTGAAGATGTGCGGTGACTGGAAAGTTACTATCTGACCACTGGTCTTGCTCTTATCGAACAGACGGTTTGTTCTTGAAAACGCCTGAATAATATCGTGGGGGTGCATCGGCTGTCTGTCCATAAATACGGTAGACAGACAAGGAGCATCAAAGCCCGTAAGCAGCCTGTTTACTACGATTACAAGGTCAAGCTGTTCGTCACGGCTCTTGAATTTGGATTTCTTTCTTGCAAGGCGGTCATTCAGATTTGTATTATAGCCCTTGATCTCACCAATTCCGAAGGAAGTGCCGAACATAGCGTTATAATCATCAAGCGATTCCTTCATCTTAGGCACGTTCAGATCTGCGCTTTCATTATCTTCATCATTAGAAACAGAGTATGTGATCGCAAATTTCGGGAAATCTGGCAATACTCGCCTTGTTTCTTCGCTGATCGTGACAGAGGTTTCCCCATTTACAACTCGTTTCAGGAGATCATAATACGCCTGCGCCCTCTTGATCGAATTAACGGTCAGTATCGCTTCATAGGTCTTTCCTCTGCCATGCTTAAAGCCGAGTTTCTCCTGAGACTTATTTATGATGGTATCAAGGACTTTCAGCATATGTGCTTCTGTCTCATAAACGGACAAGTCCTCGTTGCTGTCATCGTCTTTCAGCTTCTGTGCGCCGAGATGCTCGGTCTGGAAGCCTAAAACAGCTTCATCACGGATAGCTTCTTTTACAGTATAGCGATGTAAGCAGAACGGCAGTTCACGGCGCTCCACCTTAGCCTGATAATCAGGATCACGGCGGAATTCCTCGTTGCTGTACAGCTCGTCGGTAGTTCTCGGAAGATCACCCTCGGCAGGATAAGCGTTTACAGAAAAACGTGGTGTTCCCGTAAAGCCATACCAAAGGGAGTTTACAAAGAACTGTGCCAGAAGGCGCTGTGTTCTCGGTGTTACGGCTCTGTGGCACTCGTCCACGATGAAAGCAACACGGAGATTTTTGATGCGGTTATACGCAGGAGTGCCTTCCTTTAGACGCTTTTTCACGGCAATGGATAGCTTCTGAATGGTAGTGACAACAACTTGCTGATTATTATTTTTCAGCTTGTCGATCAGATCGCCCACATTGTCGGTTTCATCAACGTCTACCACATCGTTATTCGCATAGGACTGAAATGCCTGTGTAGTCTGCGTGTCGAGGTCTTTACGGTCGATAAGGAAGATGGTCTTTTCGATGCTCGGAATGTCGATCAGCAGATTTCTCGCAGCCTTATAGCTCGTCATGGTCTTGCCTGAGCCTGTTGTATGCCAGATATAGCCCGATTTGCCCTGTCTTGATGCCGTTCTGACTGCTTCGATAGCGTGTATCTGATACGGACGGAGCAGAAGTATCTTTCTTGCTTCTTGGTCGAGAACAGCATACTTCATCACCATTTGGTGTGCTTCGGGTATTTTCAGCACGTTCTCAGCAAATTTCAGATAGTCGGTAACAGGGTTGTTTGCAAAGTCCTCCCAGCCGGAAAGGAACTTCTCGTTGAGTTCTTCTTCCTCGGCAGCGGCGAAATATTTTGTATCGACCGCATTGGAAACTACAAACATCTGAACTGCGGAGAAAATGCCCGTAAACTTGCCCTCTCGGATATACTTGCGTATCTGACGGAAACCGTCAAGATAGGAATGCTGACGGTTTTTCAGTTCGATATGGATAAGCGGAATACCGTTTATCAGCAGAGATACATCAAAACGGCGGTTTTGGCTGTGAATATCCTCCTCATCGTCCTTTAAGGCTCTGTACTGATTTATCACTTCATAAACGCTTGAACCGCCTGCAATATCGTCACGTTTCAGAGCTGTGAGCTGCACTGTCTCCGTGTCCCTCTGAACATAAACATGAGCGATACCGTTTTCTCCTGCGATCCACTTGGCGGCATCGTAGAAGGTCGCAAAGGAAAGCTGGTTCTTGACCTGTTCAAATTCCTGATCGGTCAGGGGCTTGCCGTCAAGTACGGCTTTATTGCCACGCTCAAGGATAGAGCGCAGATTTGCCCATAACTCCTCCTCGGTATGCAGGTCGGGGCGGTAAGTCCACTGGCTTTTGCCTTCTGTGAGCTGTTCTATCAGCTTATCTTCTATTGTCTTTTCAAGTTCTGCCATAGGTATTCACCGCCTTTATACAAACATCTTTTGGAGCAGAGATTTCTTCATTTTTTGGAGCGTTTCTAACTTACGCTGATGAAGGGTGATAAGGGTGTCGAGCTTTGCAAAGAAAGTGCCGATTTGGTGTTGTTCCTTTACATCGGACGGTACTGTAAGGACTGTTTCAAAGTAATCGGCAGGAGTGATATTGAGCAGTCCGTGATTTCTTGCACCCTCTGCAGCAATGGCTTGAACTCCCTTATGCCAACAGTCGGTATCATAATACGAAACAAGAAAATCAGAGTCAATATTACCGTCCTCTTTCAAAGCGAAAACAATGTAAAGTGTCGATAATACGCCCATTTCGTACCTATCAAGTCTCTTTACTGCACCCCACGGAGCATCAGATGATGTACTCTTATTGTAAGCAAATTCACCTTTCTTCAACAGGTAGTAACCGCTTACATCTCGGCTTGCAATACGCTTATCAAAGAACTCGTTTTGATCTATCAAGCCGTACTGTGCTGATATAGTAAGTGGTAGTTCTGATTCAAGGTTTTCGTTCTTTCTCGTCACTCTCTCGACCATATCAGACAGCTTACGCTGTTCCCAAGAAATTGTTTTTTGAGCGACTTTAGCACTCCGACTGCCAAAATCGAATGAAAAACACTCACGCTGATGAAGGGTGATAAGGTTGTCGAGGTTGCGGAAATATGTGCCGATTTGCTGTTGTTCTTCGTAAGAAGTAGGATAACAAATGCTTGTTCCCTGCAAAGCGGATTTGGAAATAGATGTCACCTTTGTTCCTTGCATAAGTGGTACTAAAGTATCGTGATAAGAGTTGGAATTCAGATAATATCCGAGATAGCCCGAAGCAAATTTCTGTTGTGGTCTTAAAGGTATTGTATGAAGTCCAGAGATAACAGCAACATCGCTTAAATTCGCTATTTCAGTGCATTTTCCGACTGCTTCATCTTCCGCAGTATCAGCAACAATCACATCACCATTTTGAAGAAGTGAGGACTTAAATTTAGATACCACTTGTTCTGATTCGATGTACGGAAGTGCTTCAATTTCCAAATCAAGAACCTCGCCGAATTTGACAAGAATATCACCATAATGAACATTCATAGCAGCTCCATTATTAGCTACAAGTTCGGCTCTTGATAAGGTGTTATTTTGAAGCATTGTGAATACAGAATTGAACTCACGCTGTTCCCAAGCATCAGTAAAACCTTTGAAGCGTACCTGTGGTACATTCTGTTCATTTTTCATCAGAATAATCCCTCCAAAGTTTTCATAAGAGCTGAAATTTCAGCTTGTGCCTGT
>JAGAJY010000216.1 GCA_017848125.1 Oscillospiraceae bacterium | reverse complement strand
TTTTCAAAGGCTTGCGGGGTCGAGGGGCAGAGCCCCCGTCGCCCTCCGCAGAGAGCGAAATCCCCTTATTTCTGTGAAATAACGGAGCAAGGGGTGAGAAATGCGACAGCATTTCGAGGGGAGGCGAACAAGACCGCCTCCCCTTCTAACAATTCTCTGCAAATTCACCCTTCAAAACGTTCCTGTGGAACGTTTTGAACGAAGCAAATTTTATGTGGTTTTTGTGCAAAGTAACAATAGCGGTTTCTTTTTCGACAGACTGAATCGTTCCGAACGAATTTTTATCCGTTCGGAACGATTTTTATATATCAGATACCGCTTACAAATCTGTCAAAAGCCGCCATTCCTTCGGGAGTGCGCTTATAAACGCCTGCGTGTTCAAGCACCTGCGCAAACACCTTGCCTATCTCCTCACGGACTACCTCGGATACATTATCCGCAGTAACAGTGCGGCGTGAGCAGAATTCCTCCGCCCAGTCGGCGTGCTTTGAAAGCTCAGCGTCATCTCTCAGAGCGGCAGCGCCCTTTTCGGCAATAGTCTTTTCAAGGGCTTCCATTTCCGCTTTAAGACGTGCAGGAAGAACCGCAAGACCCATTACCTCGATAAGACCGATATTTTCCTTTTTGATGTGGTGAAGCTCGGCATGGGGGTGATATACGCCCAAAGGGTGCTCCTCGGTGGTGATGTTGTTTCTCAGAACAAGGTCAAGCTCGAAAAGCCCGTCCTTTTTTCTTGCAATGGGAGTAATGGTGTTGTGAGGCTCGCCGTCGGTCTCGGCATAGATAAATGCAGTCTCGTCGGTGTATGCTCTCCAGCTTGTGAGTATCTTATCCGCAAGCTCGGAAAGCCTTGCGCTGTCGCTTCCGCTGAGCCTTATTACGGACATAGGCCATTTTACACGTCCGACCCTGATATCCTCATAGCCCTTGATAGCATATTCCTTTTCAACAGGGGCTTTAGCCATTGCAAAGGTGTAGTTTCCGCCCTGAAAATGCTCGTGGCTGAGGATAGAGCCGCCCACGATAGGCAGGTCGGCGTTTGAGCCGATGAAATAATGTGGGAACTGCCTTACAAAGTCAAAAAGCTTGTCAAATGCCTTTTTGTCGATGACCATCGGAGTGTGCTTGCAGTTGAAAAGAATACAATGCTCATTGTAATAAACATAGGGGGAATACTGGAAGCCCCAGTCCTCGCCCGTGATGCTTACGGGGATAATGCGGTGATTCTGCCTTGCAGGGTGATTCACTCTGCCTGCATAGCCGACATTTTCGGGGCAGAGCAGGCACTTGGGATAGCCGCTCTGACGGGCATTCTTTGCGGCGGCTATTGCCTTGGGATCTTTTTCGGGCTTGGAAAGATTTATTGTGATATCCAGCTCGCCGTATTCTGTTTCGGATTTCCATTTTATATCCCTTGCTATTCTGTAGCGGCGGATATAGTCGGTGTCACGGCTGAGTTTGTAGAAATTGTCCGTTGCCTTTTCGGGAGATTCGCTGTAATCCGCCTTAAACTTCGCAATGACCTCAGAGGGACGGGGGGTAAGACACGCCATAAGCTTTGTATCAAAAAGGTCTCTGTAAACGATGCTGTTTTCGATTATGCCCTTTTCGCAGGCAAAGTCAAGAAGCTTTCCGAGAATTTCTTCAAGCTCAGCTTGGGGGATCTTTTCAGGCTCTTCGTATTCGTCAAGCCCCAAAGCTCCGAGAATGGAGTTTACCGTAAATATTCTGTCCTCGGGGAGGATAAGACCTGTTTTCAGTCCGTATTCCGCAAGAGCGGCGATGTAGCTGTTTATCATAATTGATTACCGACCCTTTCAGTTAAAATTCTTTATTCAATATTACCATAATTTCCGACATTTTTCAATAGATAATCCGTTCAGATATATTCAATGATGTTGCAGAAAATCAGCAGCGCTTTTTGTCGGATATTACGAAAAAGGCTTTGAGCAGATGTGTATCTCCGCTCAAAGCCCGATAAATTTCAGCTGATTAAATTATGCGTTATCTTATGCGTTATCGGAAGTGTTATCCGAAACGGTAAGCTCCTTAAGAGAAGTAGCAAGACCTGCAAGACCCTGTATCTCGGAAGGAATGATTATCTTTGTAGCCTTGCCGTCAGCAGCCTTTGCGAATGCTTCAAGGCTCTTGATAGCAATAACGTTCTGAGTGGGGTTAGCCTCATTGAGCTGTCTGATAGTGTCAGCAAGAGCCTGCTGAACGTTTCTGATGGACTCAGCTTCACCCTCTGCTTCAAGTATCTTCTGCTGTCTTACAGCGTCCGCTCTGAGTATCATAGCTTCCTTCTGAGCCTCTGCCTGAAGGATAGCCGCCTGCTTTTCAGCCTCGGCTCTGAGGATCTTGGATTCCTTTTCACCCTCTGCAACGAGAACGGCAGACTTCTTTTCACCCTCTGCCTGAAGGATCTTTTCACGTCTTTCACGCTCTGCCTTCATCTGCTTTTCCATTGCGTCCTGTATCTCTCTGGGGGGAAGAATGTTTTTAAGCTCAACTCTGTTTACCTTGATGCCCCAGCGGTCTGTAGCCTGGTCAAGGATAGCTGTGATCTTGGTGTTGATAACGTCTCTCGATGTGAGGGTAGCGTCAAGCTCCAGCTCACCGATGATGTTTCTGAGTGTGGTTGCCGAAAGATTCTCGATAGCGGAAAGAGGTCTTTCAACGCCGTAGGTATAAAGCTTTGCGTCTGTTACGGTGAAGAACACTACCGTATCTATCTGCATTGTAACGTTATCCTTTGTGATAACAGGCTGAGGCTTGAAGTCAACTACCTGCTCCTTGATGGATACCTTCTTTACTACCTTGTCAAACAGGGGGATTACATAGTGAGGACCTGTGTGCAGAGCACCCTTGAATGTTCCCAGACGCTCAACTACATAAACCTGAGCCTGAGGAACGATCTTGATTCCCGAAATGATTATTACTGCAATAACTGCAATGATGATTGCCGGTACCATAAGCTTGATTCTCCTTTTGTTCTGATTATTTTGTTAATGCTGTTTTCTCTGCGGGCTGAACCGTAAGATAAGCCGCACCCTTTGAAACTACCGTCACGGGAACGCCTTCCTCGATATTCTTTCCGTCTGCGGAGACCGCACCCCAGTCCACTCCGTCAAGGCGGACTCTGCCTGTGCCTGCCATCCGGTCGATCTTCTCGATAACAACGGCTGTCCTGCCGAGGTCAAGCTCTCCGTTTGTGGGAATGTAGCCCTTGGGAAGAAGCTTTTTAAGAATGGGACGTGTTGCCGCAAGGAGTACGAGAGATACAGAAAAGAATACTACCATCTGGACTGTCGTTCCTGCTCCGAGAAGAGCGGCTATCACCGATGCCAGCGCACCCACCGCAAACCATATTGAAATAAGGCTGAACGTGGCGGCTTCAAGAATAACGGCTGCTATCATTACTACGATCCATATTATATACATCATAAATGACCGCACCCTCCTTTCAAGGCTGTCATATCAGCATTTTATTCGGTATGACCTGCCTTTATATCTATATTATCATATTACCGTGCAAAAATCAAGAATTTCCGATAAAAATTAGATGAGAATTTCATTAGAATAAAAATTGCAGTGAAAAACGGCTCTAAAGGTTTAATGCTCCGCACCATCAAGATTGGTTAATTGATATGAAAAAGAGCCGCCAAACATCTTTCCCGCAGAATCGTCTATCCGCTGCTCAATGTATCGGATGAAATTCTTACCGTATTCAGAAATATCCGCTCCTTTCGGAATAAACAGCCGTAAAGGCGGTCACTAAACGGGAAATGAAAAATTAGTCAAGTTTTACCTTGACATTTGATGTGATTTGTATTATTATAATAAGTAACAATTGTTTTCTTTGCGAGGTATTTTGTATGAAAAGATTTACAGCACTTATTCTTGCGCTTCTTACAGCTATGACTCTGCTCTGCGCCTGCGGCAAGGAGGAGGAAGCTCCTGTTGATAACTACACAGGCGTTCTCAGCAAGGTAAGGCTGGGTATGCCTATGAAAAAGATAATCGCTCTTAACTCCGCTTCCGAGCTTTATTACGACAGCGACACGGAAATATGGTGCGTAAGCACGGACACCGACCTTATGGAGCTGAGAGACCGTATTCCTGCGGACAATCAGTTCTTCTATGCGGACGATTCTCTTATTACATACACCTTCAAGTTCAACGAGGCTGACGGCGAAAATTATCTGACCGCTTTCCTGGAGGAGATCCCCTGCAAGATAGACAGAAAGACCGCCGAGGATTACTACAGCTTCAAGAAGGACGCACTGAAGGCAAAGTATATGCCTGCCGAGGAGGCTGTTATCTCCACCGTAACAGGCACAGAGGGCGTTGACCTTACTCTGGAACACGCTACCGTAATGACCCTTTCAAGCTTTGAGGTAACTCTCACAATGCAGCTTACCTATGATACTGTTGACGGCGTTGAAGACTATTACGGCACCTACTACAGCATCAAGGTCAAGGAGCTTGCAAACAAGGCGGCTGTTGAGGTCAAGGAAGAGGAAGAATAGTAATTAACACATAAATGCCCCTGCCTTAAGATGAATAGTCATAAAGAAGCATAACCCGTGAAGAATTTCTTCACGGGTTATTTTAATATCTGACTGATAAATTGGAATTTGTTGCTCCGTCAAACTGAAAGTTTACTCGCTATCTTTCTTAAATTTTTTTACAGTCGTATACGCTAAAACAGGAAGAGCAAGCAAATCAATTACTCCTATTATTCTTACAACAATATCAGGTACGTCAATTCCAATAATATTTAAACCGATTAAAATAATTGTTGCTATTCCTATTATCAACAAACTTATGCTCCATAATAAGTCATTTCTCTTTTTCATGGTTGCTTTCCTCCACAGAATTGTAACTCATCTCTCATACATATCTTCCTTTCTCAGCAATCTTCTTTTAAATGCAAAAACTTTACATAAGATTCCTGTCGCATACAGAATCCCCAAAACCATTGCCCCTATCGCAAAACTGATTGTACTGCCTTCCAAAAAACCGACAAAAAAGGTTTTCTCCAACTCCATAAACTTTATTGCGATATTCAAAATCAAAGCTATGATTCCAAGTACAAAGAAAATCAGGACAATTCTTGTACTCCTCTTTTTTTCTTCATTACTGTATTCTGCAACTTTCAATACAGTTTCTTTCAATTCTTCATTCATTTTCTCGCTTTTCCTTTCGCCATCAATTAATTCTCGCAAATCAACTTCATAATAATCTGCCATTTCAATAAGAATATCTACGTCTGGAAGATTGCTACCCGTTTCCCATCTTGATACAGACCTACGAGATACATTAAACTGTTCTGCAAGTTGTTCTTGCGTAAGTCCCTTTTCTTTACGGAGTTCCTTTAGAAATTCTCCGATTTTAATCTGATTCATCAGTCTTTGACCTCCTTTCAAGAACATTTTACATATAGAGCCCCAAAAATAACAGGACACAAAGCGAGCAATGCCCTATTTTTCAAATGAGACACCTTTGTCTCGTCTCACTTTCTATCACCAAATTCTTATTTATCGGTCTGTCCGATTTCCTATATTATACCACATCAACCCAAGAAGTTCAATCATAGTAGCAATTAAAAAGCTGTACTCGGATTTTTCCGGATACGTCGGTATATATTGAACTGTTCGATAAATTGGAATTTGGCAGACTCTGACAAACTGAAACTTATCTCTTATTACTGTAAAATAGATACCCAAATCCACATTCCGTTCTGGCTTTCCAAGCGATAAACAGCATTTCCGCTTTCATCATAAGCAGTTGCCTCAATTTCTTCGTTTGACTGTCCAAGTGGAGCGTCAAATGTAAACAGAACCACCTCGCCCGAAGAAACTTCCTTTGTCTGTGTTTGCCCAAAGCAAGTTACTTCTATACTTTTCACATTTTCATCGTATACCCTAACCGGAAATAACTGCACTCCTTCATCATACCGAAAGTGAAGAGTCGAACCAGCCATCTCAATGCCGATATTTTCTTCATATATACTCCATTTAGGCCAATTTAAATATGTATCAAATTGCTTCCACCCCAGTAATGTTCTTTTCACATGAACTACATCATAGCAACTATAACTATCATAAATATAAAAATGTAAATCATCCTTCCACTCATAACAAGCTATTATTTGTGATACATCCTTTAATCTGCCGCTTAAATCTGCCGCTGCTCTGGAACTTAGGCGATAACCATTGGCATAACATAAGCAGCTAAAACAAAATATCCAAACAAATAAGGCGATAAAAGCCGCTGTTATTTTTCTTTTCTTTCGCAATTTAGATGCCAGACGTACATACTTATTCTCTTTATCATCTTGTTCTTTTATGGGCTCCATTTCTTTTCCAAGATCCTCATAATATTTTGAACATTCCTTGCATTCTGCCAAATGTTCTATTACAGTCTGCTCACTTGACTCTGAAGCCTCATGATCCAGACAAAGAGGCATCAAATCCTTTACCATATCACATCTATATTTCATAACCATATTCCTCCTTTAACCGTTGTCTAATCTTTACTTTTGCCCGTGAGAACAACACTTTTGCCGTTGCCTCTCTAATTCCTATTAGTTCCCCTATCTCCTTATACGGCTTTTCATCAAACAAACGATACTCCACAACTTTTTGACTTCGTTCGTCCAAGTCTGCAATTACTTTTCTTATGTGAGATATCATTTGTCTTTTTTCCAGTTGGGTACTAATGTCTTCTCCCTCCTGCTGCCGCTGAAAGTCCTCGTCCAGATAGGTTTCCTTTGCATGAGTTCTAAGATATTTGTAATATGTATTCTTGGCAATCTGACATAACCAGGATTTTACAGAACATTCTCCACGAAAACGAGTAAGAGAAGTAAATGCCTGGTAAAAGCTTTCTTGCGTCACTTCCTCTGCTATATACTCCTGATAATCCGTTAGCTTTAATACATAATAAAAAACATCTTTATAATATAAATTATATAAATCTTCAAATTCGCTCATGCTGCACCTCCTTTCGCCTTCCTCTATTAGTACCGAGTATCCCAAAAAAGTAACATCCAATTTCTATTTTGGTAAACACGTAAAAATTCCAAGAGACAAAGGTATCTGTCGCATACCCTGTCTTTGGAATTCGTCATACTTCCAAACATTCAAACTATTATGTAAATACAAGTGAAAATTTTTATTTATCATTAAGTTTATTATAACAAGTTTCCGTATAAAGTCAATGACATAAGCAACGCAAATCCGCTTTTGACATAAATATCAAAAGCGGATTCGTAATAATTCTTTATAACTATCCACATTACTGCGGTAGGGGCATTTTCTTAAATACAGAGAACACCTTTGTCTTAACAGGCAGTTCACACATTTGGCTCTGTAATATGGTAAAATGTTTTCAGATAAGGACTGCTGATGTCAGCAAAAAGGGGTGAATGTATGGGGGCTGTCCCTGCCGCACTTGACCAATACATAGATAGCGCAGGCGAACATATAAAATGCGATGCCGCCTGCAAGCGTGTTCTTGCAATCAAGGAAATAGACTCACGGATACTGAAAACAGTTGCCTGTGAATACAAGGACTGCGCCGAGGAGGAGATCCTTGCCTGCATAAGTGATATCGAAACAGGCATATCGCCTGTTCACGCCGATTCCGCTCCCCTTGTCAGAGAAGACGATTGCGAAGACAGTTCTCTGACAGAGGGAACAGTCAGGTATGACGTTAAATTTACCGCAAGAATACCCGAAAAAGTAAAACGTTCTGAAGGAGAAATAAGCGTTATAGTAAATATCGAAGCTCAGAACAGATTCAATCCCGGGTATTCTCTTCTTAAAAGAGGGATATATTACTGCTGCAGACTGATATCATCACAATATAACCGCATTTTCACCAATTCGGATTACGATAAGCTGAAAAAGGTTTACTCTATATGGATATGCACCTCTCCCGACAAGGAACACCGCAATTCCATAATCAGATACAGCCTCAGCCCCTAGATACTGCTTGGCAACGCTAAGCTTAAAGACAGCAGCTCCGACCACGACCTGATAAACCTTGTAATGATATGTCTTGACGATTCATATTCGTTAAAAACGGAAAACGGAAATATAAGCAGCGAGCAGTCACTTGTAAATATGCTTTCAGCATTATTTGACCCGAATCTTAAAGCAGAGGAAAAGAAAAACATACTGAAAAACGATTTCAGCTTACAGCTGACCCGGGAAGCGTCAAAGGAGGTAGAGGAAATGTGTAATCTGAGCTACGGATTTCTGGATAAAGGCATCGAAAAGGGAATTGAAAAGGGCAGAGCTGCGGGAAAAGCGGAAGGCATTATCATTGGTGCAATATCCGCTGTGGCAGGCTTATGCGACAACAGAGAAGCATTTTTTGATATGCTGAAAAAAACAGGCTACACCGAAGCCGACTGCCATAAGCTTTTTGCCGAGCACCCCGAAATTATGCCCGATTATCTGAAAACAAATGACCCGAAAGGATTTTGATATGTTGACCTACAGAAAAGCAAAGCCCTCGGATATCCCTGTGCTGATACAGCTCCGTCTGGGCTATATGCACGAAACCCACGGTGAGCTTGAAGAAGCGGTATTCGATAAAATTGCCGAAATGTCAAAGGGATATTTTCAGGAGCACCTTAACCGTGACTGCGTTGTATATCTTGCAGAGGAGGACGGCATTGCCGCAGGCTGTGTGTTCTTCCTGCTGATAAACAAGCCTGCAAGCCCCCTGTTCATTACAGGAAAGACAGGCACTCTGATGAATGTATATACCCTCCCTCAGTTTCGCAGACGTGGCATAGGCGAGGCTCTTGTGAATATGGCTATAGAGGACGGAAAGGCGTGGGATCTTTCCTACATAGAGCTTCGTGCAACAGAATGCGGCTATCCGCTGTACAAGAAGCTGAAATTCATTGAGGATAAGTCCATATATATGTCCATGAAGCTTAGCCTTACCGATGAAGAATGAAAGGAATGACCGAATATGATAAAATCATCAACCGCTTTCGGTGCTGCCGATATCCTGCTGCCCCATGACTGCGATATGTCAAAGTGGGCTGTTGTTGCCTGCGACCAGTTCACCTCACAGCCCGAATACTGGAAGGACGCTGCGGATATTGCGGCAGACAGCGTTTCCGCTCTGAATCTTATTCTCCCCGAAGCATACCTTGAAGCCCCCGACGCAGAGGAGCGGATAGAAAAAATCAGGGATAATATGAAGGAATACCTTGACAAGGGCGTTTTCACAGAATACAAGGATTCTATGATATATCTTGAAAGAACCGACAGCACAGGCAAGGTTCGCTGCGGTCTTGTGGGTATGATAGACCTGGAGCAGTATGATTTCAGAAAGGGAAGCACATCTCCCGTAAGAGCAACAGAGGCTACCGTTGCGGAGAGGATTCCCCCCAGACTTAAAGTACGCAGAGGTGCGCCTGTTGAGCTCCCTCATATTATGATACTTATTGACGACCCCGAAAAGACAGTTATCGAGGAGCTTACCGCTGTAAAGGACAGCCTTGAAACAGTTTACGATTTCCCTCTTATGAAAAACGGAGGAAGCGTTAAGGGCAGGCTTGTAAACGGTAAAGCTCTTGAAAGAATAGACGCTGCTCTGGCAAAGCTCGGCAGCAAAGAGGAATTTGAAAAACGCTGCGGAATAAAGGACGCTCCCGTACTTCTCTACGCAATGGGTGACGGAAACCATTCCCTTGCTACAGCAAAGGAATACTACGAGGAGCTGAAAAGGCAGAATCCCGACAAGGATATGTCCGCTCACCCTGCAAGATATGCTCTTGCAGAGATTGTCAATCTCCACAGTGACGCTCTTGAATTTGAAGCTATCCACAGAATTATGACTGATATTGACCCCGAAAAGCTTCTCTCTGAAATGACTGCCGCTCTCGGTCTTACAGAGGATATTTCCGAGGATATGCAGTCCTTTGAATGGATATGCGGTAATGATGCAAAGCGTTTCGGAATCTCAAAGCCCACCTCAAATCTTGCTGTAGGCAGTGTTCAGGGCTTCCTTGACGGATATCTGTCGGCAAACGGCGGCAAGATAGACTACATTCACGGCGCAGAGGTCGTTCGTCAGCTTGCGGCGGCTGAAAACAGCGCAGGAATACTGCTCCCCGATATGGGCAAGGACGAGCTTTTCCCCACCGTAATAAAGGACGGCGCACTTCCCCGAAAGACCTTCTCAATGGGTCACGCCGAGGATAAGAGATATTACATTGAGGCAAGAAGCATAGCAGAATAATATTCATTAACGGTCGGTATCGCTTTCGGGCATATCGACCGTTTGTTTCCTTGACATTGTTTTTTAAAAGGGTATAATTATATTAAAAGAAATCCAAGGAGTGCATAGAATGAAAAAAAATAACCTGTTCAACGATTTAAAGCCCATAAACTTCCTTTTGCTGCTTGCGGCAGGCATTATAAACGCCATTGGAGTAAACCTGTTTCTTGCCCCCGCTCATCTGTATGACAGCGGCATTTCGGGAACATCTATGCTTATGGGAACTTTGTTTGCAGGCATACCTATGTCGGTTTTCCTTATTGTGCTGAACGTCCCCCTTTTCATCTTCGGAAACAAGATGCAGGGCTCTCATTTTACGGTTTATTCCATTTTTGCCGTGGCAATTTATTCTGCCGCTTCCTATGTCATAACCTATATGCTGGGTATTGATTTCAGTGCAGGCTCGCCCATTTCGGGAAATGACCTGCTTCTGTGCGCTGTTTTCGGCGGACTTATATCGGGTGTGGGAAGCGGTCTTACCATTCGCTTCGGCGGAGCAATCGACGGAATAGAGGTTATGGCGGTAATCTTCGCAAAGCGTCTGGGGCTTACGGTAGGAACATTCGTAATGATATACAATGCTGTTCTCTACATAATCGCAGGCTTTATCACAGGCGATTTTATCCTCCCTCTCTATTCGGTAATAACCTACTGTGCGGCTATCAAGACCGTTGACTTTATTGTAGAGGGCTTTGACAAGGCAAAGTCCGCTATGATAATCACAAGCTGCAAGGACGAAATAAGCGAGGATCTTTCAGAAACCTTCGGTCACGGCATTACACATATCCAGTCTCACGGCTATTACGGCGGCAAGGAACAGACTATCATCTATTTCGTGGTAAACCGTTTCCAGATCGCAAGGCTCAAGGCAATAGTTGCAAAGCACGACCCCAAAGCCTTTGTTACCATTACCGAGGTTTCGGATATAATGGGCAGCAGTCTGAAGAACAGCTGATATGACAGGCTTTTTCTGTTTGGGCGATACCGAAGGCAGATTCTTTTGCAGTCTTGACTTTTTGGGCTTCGCAGGCATCGGTTATGATAATGACAGCACCGAAATAATCGGTGATGACATATCTGCGGCGGAACGGATTTCACACATTGACCGTCTGTATTTCTTTGCGGAAATACTCTGCGGCACAGACGAGGGCAATTTTGAAATTGTGAGAAAATGGGAAGATTTTCAGCGTGCAAAGGGAATTAAAAATTGCTTTATCTATTCCGATTTCGGTGAGCTTATCTGCAACGGCAGATTTTACAAATACATTTTCCTTGAACGTCTCAGCGGAGGAAATCCCGTTCTGCGCAATGAGCTGACACGAATGGTGCTGAAATACAAAATGAAAGAGCGTGCCCTGTCGGGTGCAGAGGAAAACGTACACAGCTATATCGAAGAATCCCCCGATGAAGCCCGTGAAAACGGCTTTATCTCTGCGGACGCTCTCAGCTTCAGCATACAGGACTGCCGCTATTCCTGCGAATATGACAGCATTTCGGCAGAGGTTGAAATGCGAAATCGCAATAATATCATTGGGTATTACACAATGATCTTCGACAGCGGAAACGGCGTTGTCACGGACGATATTTTTTATGAGCCGTTTTGAACAAAGCAAATTTTTTGTAGTTTTGTGCAAATATAACAACAGCGATTCCTTTTTCGACACGCTCCCTTGCAATACAGAAGTATTGCAAGTTTTTCCCCTTTTAACGGTTACAAAACGGTATCAAAAAACCTGAAAATATTAAATGATGAAAACAAAAGGCTGACAATTCGGGAAAAACCATTGACAGAACAGCTTTTGGCTGATATTATAAATAATGCGGTATTGCGATTAACCGAACATATGCAGAAAATGCTGCTGCGGAAATTGTAACTGCCGTTTTTATTTCCTGCCGAAAGGAGCTGCCGTCATTGGCTGATTATACACTTAAATTATGTATGGGCTGTATGGAGCCCAAGGATACAGACGGCGTATGCCCCCTGTGCGGATATTCCCCCGACGTACCCTCTCTGCCCGAATATCTGTCCCCCGGGACTCACCTTAATGACAGATACATTATCGGCAAGCTTATGCGCTTTAACGGAGAGGCGGCGGATTACATAGGCTTTGATACAGTCACCTCGTCAAAGGTAACTATCAGGGAATATATGCCCGATACCCTGTGCAGCCGTTCAAAGGACAGCAGCGTTATAGCTGTAAAGCAGAACTGCGTTGCTCAGTACAAGGCGTTTATGTCCGAGTTCGTAGAGCTTAACAAGACGCTTGCGAAAATGCGCACTCTGGGTCATATAAATCCTGCTATAGATATGTTCGGCGACAATAACACAGGCTATGTGGTTTTCAGATATATCGAGGGAATGAACCTTGCAAAATATCTTAAGGAGCACGCAGGAGAGCTTACATGGGACGAGGTAAAGAAGCTTTTCCCTCCCATTTTCACCACTCTTTCTCTTATCCATAACGCAGGACTTGTCCACAGAGGCATTTCCCCCGAAAATATAATCGTTGACGAAAAGGGCGAATTGAAGCTTATCGGCTTTTCCATTGCAGACGCCCGAACTGCCAACACCGAGCTTGCCTCTGAGGTTTACAGCGGATATGCCGCACCCGAGCAGTACAGCTCAAGCAACTGGCAGGGCACATGGACGGACGTTTACGGCATATGCGCCCTTCTGTACAGGATACTCACAGGAACAGCCCCCACAAACGCTATGGAGCGTCTTGCAAACGACACACTTCTCGCTCCCAAGAGCCTAAACGATAATATCCCCTCAAACGTATCCAAGGTCATAATGAACGGTATGACCCTTTCGGGCGAGCTTCGCATACAGACGGTGACAGAGCTTGTTACCCAGCTTTTTGAAGAGCCTCCCAAGCCTGCCGTACAGACTCAGACACAGACTATCTCTATCCCCAAGCAGCACAGCACAAAGGGTCCTGTTTCCGAGCCGAAGCCTGTGAAGAAAAAAGAGCCTATGAGCAAAAAATCCGTGTTTGCCATTGCGGCAGTAGTTACCTGCCTTGTGGTATTTACGGGTATGGCTGTGCTTATTATGAATCTTGACGACAACAGCAGTCAGATAACAAACGCTATCACCACCGCAGAAACTTCCTCGCTGTCCCTTATGTCCTCCGAAATATCGGGCTCGGCAGATGGCTCCGAAAGCGGCGGGACTGTTACCGAGATACCCGTATCCGTTTCCGTTTCCGAAACGGCTGACCCCTCCACTATGCCCACCCTTGCGGTAATCGAAACATCTGCGGTTTCCGAGGGCGAAACGGAGCAGTCCACCATCAAGCCCGGAGCAACGGTTTATATTATGAACGACCTTGTGGGCAAGAATTTCGACACGGTAAAAAACTCATCTGTAAACGAAAATCTGACCATTATCCCCGAATATATCTACACAGAGGAGTACGCAAAGGGCACTATATTCGAGCAGTCCATTGAAAAGGGCTCAAACTACGAAAAGGGCACGGAGCTTACTCTGAAAATCAGTATGGGACCCGCAAAGGTAATGGTTCCCGAGTTCTACGGACTGAATAAGAAGGACTATTTCGATCTGCTCAATTCCTGCGGAATCAAGTACGAGGAAAAGGCTTATGAAACCGAGAACACGCTCCATGACTATGTTTCATGGATAAGCATGGAGCCGGGCGAATACATTGACCTTGAAGCAGGTGAGGTGCTTTCTGTTTTCGTTGCGGTAAATCCCGAAAACACAGCTCCCTCCGAGACTACCACAGTCACCACCGAAGCGCCTGTTGAAACCACATCTGCATGGGTAACAACCACAGTTCCCGACATTACTGTATTCCCCGAGGTTACGGAAGACCCTGCGGATATTACCGAAGAGCCTGACATAACCATCATCTACGATTACTGAGTTGTGTAATGAACAAAAGAAAGAAACAAAACGGTAAGACCGCCCGAGGAAAAAAATATATCTCGGGCGGTTTATTTTTATGCACTGCGTAAATTCAGAGTCGGAATTTGGCTAATTTTTTTACGCATATTCTGTTGACATAAAGACAAAAAAGGTGTATTATTATATTGAGTATATGTGTACTGCGAAAAATGCAGCCATACTGTACATCTTAGCCAAGGAGGTTCACGCCGTACCGAGCGTGATTCGATATATGTACTTCGGAAGCGTAAAATTTTTCAGACACCTGATATTATCGGTGGTGTTCGGCTGGATCGGCATTGCGACCCTCCTTGCCGTTTTCTTCGGTATCAAGTGCCATAAGCTTGAAACGGAAGATCCCCCTCCCCAGACCATCGAGGAATACATTTCCCGTATGACCGCTGACGGATATACCATCGAGGAGATCCAGGCAGTTCTTTCAAGAGGAAGCCTGCTGAATGTGCCTATAGAAAGTCAGCCTGAGGAATCGGTCATTCAGGCAAATGCGGATATTTCCTCGGAGACTGCTCCCGTCAGCGCTACAGAGCCGCCCGTTATAAACGAATCGGCTGCGGAATCGGCTGTAACACAAATGCAGAACGAGACTGACGAAAGCCTTGAAGTACTTTTCCCGAATCTTTCGGCAGAAAGGTCGGGCAGTACCGAAACAGCATCGTCAAAGGATATTTTTCTGACCTTTGAGGGCGCACCCTCGGACAATATGTGGGATATTCTCACAATCCTTAACAGACAGAACGCAAACGCCGCTTTCTTTATTGACCGGACAGGCGGCGAGGACGGCGCTGAAGCCCTTCGCACCGCAGTTTCCGATAAAAATACTCTGGGAGTTCTGGCAGGAGGCGGTAAGACATATTCCGACGCCGAAAGCTATCTTGCGGATTTTGCCGCACTTTACACGGAAATATCAGAAGCGGCTGACTGCAAGCCTGTTCTTTACCGCATCCCCGATGATGCGGCTATGTCTGAGGAGGTAAGAAACGATATAGTTTCCGAGCTTGACAGACGTGGCTTTGTTTACTGCGGATACAACACGGTTTCAGATGACAGACTTCCCGACAGCGGCTGGCAGGAAATATTCGATGCAGTTTCCGAAGGCGTTTTCCGAAACAAGGTTGCGGAAAAAGCAAGCATTGTACAGCTTCACGGAGGCAAGGACGACACAGTTACGGTCTATACCGTTGAAGATATCATTACCGAGCTCGCCGCAAAGGGCTACTCCTTCAAGGCGTTCTCGGACAGTACAGTTATCAGCTAACCCCCGTTCACGAAAGGAATGGTTATAAAAAATGAGCTTAAAGGACAACTTTAATCAGGCCGTTAAGGAAATACTTAAAAAAGACGGTCTTGTAGGCGATAATCTTTCCAAAGGCTCCAGGAAGAAAACCGAGGTCGATAAGTTTATGAACGAATCGGGCTCTCCCTCGGATTTCACGGAAAGCCTTACTCCCGACGCCGATACTCCCATTGCCGATGATTACGGCTACGGAACAGATCACTCCGATTCTGCTCCCACAGCAGAGGATTTCAGGCAGGCGGTACATAACAACAAGAGCGCAGACCCCTTCGCAGATGACTATCAGCCCGAAGAGCCTGCACCTGTTTCCCAGCCGGAAGAGCCTTACGGCAGATTTGAATATCAGACCGCAAACGATGGCTTTGCGCCTCCTCCCCCTCCTCCCCCCACAGTTACCCGTCCGTCATACGGCGGCGGATATAATCCCCCTCCAAAGGGTCCGACGGGCGCTTCCGCATTCAGAGGCGGCAGACCTCCCGAGACTCCTTATTACGAAACTGAGGAAACCACTATCATTTCCCGAAACACCAAGATAAGCGGTGATATAAGCTCCTTTGCAAATATCAACGTCGAGGGCAGCGTTCAGGGCGATATAAAGCTCACCAAGAACATTGCCGTTTCAGGCAAGGTAGTCGGCAATATCGAGTGCAACAACGTGGTAATGGCAGGCGCTCAGATGCAGGGAAGCATTTCCTCAAAGGGTCAGGTGCAGATAGACCACGACAGTATTCTTCTGGGCGACATCGACACCCAGTATCTTGACCTTAACGGCAGAATACAGGGCAATGTTGAGGTAGGCGGAAAGGCAGAGTTCAAGAACGACGCCATTATTATGGGAAATATTACCGCTTCAACCATTTCCGTTATTGACGGTGCTATAATCAGAGGCTTTGTTAACACAACATTTATGCAGGACAGCACCTCAAACGTATTCCCCGAGGCTATTACGGTAGGCGACTGATAAGCCGCATCTAAATTTCATTCTGAAAGGACTTTTAAGATATGCCCGATAACGACCTTCTCAAAACGGCGGACGAATTTGAGCTCCCCCCTCTCCCCAAGCGTCCTGCCAAGTTAAGCAACGACAGCTCCGCTCCTGCGGATAAAGATATTGACAGCAATCTTCCTCCTCTCCCCAAGCAGTCTTTCAACAAGCCTGCTGAGCCTTTGCTTGTAAAGTCGGAAAGTGCCGATGATAATCTCAAGCTGCCCCCTCTCCCTGAAAAAAAGGCAGAAAAAAAGCCTGCGGAAGATGATGCCGACTTCCCTCCCCTTCCCGAAAAAAAGGAAGAGCCTGCAAAAGAGCCTGTTTATGAGGAAGAAATATATCCCGAAGACGAGCTTGACGATCCAACGGATTTTGACGATTACGATCCCGATGCCGAGCCTGATGCGGAAGGTCTTGTGCTTGAAGATCTGACATCAAGAGGCGGAAAAGGACGGAGAGTATCCGCTCAGAATATGAGAGACGCCATCAAGATGAACGACCTTACCATGGAAATAGGAAGCGGTCCTGTTCTTGATGACCTCAGTGAAGAATATCAGGCTCCTCAGAAAAAGGCAAAGAATCTCGCCGATCAGGACATGCTTGACGAAAACGAGAAGCTTGTTCTCAAGCAGCGTCTTAACGAGGATCTGGGCAAACGCCCCACAAACTTCAATGCCCGTGCAAGTCAGAATCTTGCAAACAAGCTTCTTGAAGAAAAACGCCTGAAAATCGCAAAAAAGGGCTTTGCGATCACCATACTGCCCATATTTATGGGAATCATATCCGCAGGTATCTGCTACACTCAGATGAACTGGGGCGATTTCCAGTGGTTCAATTATGTAGCTCCCTTTATGCTGCTGGGTGCGATACTGCTTCTTATCAAGTCAAAGCACATCAGAATGCTTTCGGTTTCCATCTATGCGGTGTGCGCTCTTATCTATGTAGGTCCGGGTCTTGTAATGTTCACCCTTGAAAACAGCATACAGGACGGTATCATACATATTCTTTTTGCAATCGGAGCGGTTGCTCTGAACATTATTTCCATTCTCATTCTTATGAAGAACGAGGCGGTAAATATTTATTATACCACAAACTATAAGAAAAGGTAAAACAAAGGACTGCTCCGTTTGGGCAGTCCTTGATTTATTTTGAAGGTCTGATAATGATTCTCGAAAAAACAGTATCAATAAAATTGCTGCAAAAGCTTATGTTTAGCGTTTTTTCGTCGAGAAATTTCCATAATTCAAATAAATCCAGCCGACCAAAAATTGTTTACAGCGACAATATAAATGAAAGCTTTCACAGAGGTGTTACCGATGGATAAAAATATACTGAACGAATATGCTGAATTTCTTTTGTCGGCGGCGCTGTGCAGAACGCATAATACGGCAGACGCAGAGGATCTGGTTTCAGAAACACTCCTTGCGGCTCTTGAATACAGCGGCGGCAGACCCATTGACGAGCCGAAAGCATGGCTTATGACAATTCTCAGCCGACGGCACTGCGACAGACTCCGCAGAAAATACCGTAGACCATATGTAAGCTTTGACGTTGCGGAGGATATTCCCACGCCCTCGCAGGTATGGGAGGAGCTTGAACGAAAAGAAGCGGAAGAAAACATCCGCCGCTGTCTGGGCTCTCTTGTAAAAACCTACAGACAGGTTATGGTACGGTATTATATGCATAATGAAAGCGTAAGGGAAATATCACAAGCACTGGGAATTTCCGAAAGCGCCGTAAAATCCCGCCTTGACACAGGAAGAAAGCATATCAGAAAGGAATATGATATGAAAAACTTTACCGAACAAAGCTATGCTCCCGAGTATCTGAGCATAGCAAGCAGCGGAAGACACGGGCTAAATAACGAGCCCTTCTGCCTTGTGAACAGCAGACCTATTGAAATGAATCTGCTTATCCTTGCTTACAAAAAGTCGCTGACTATCCCCGAGCTTTCTAAGGCTATAGGAATATCTACTGCCTACATAGAGCCTGTTGTTGACAGCCTTGTAGAGGGTGAGCTTATGAAGCGTGTTTCCGACAGGATATATACGGATTTCATAATCTACAGCGAGGAGGACAGAACGGCAAATCTGGAGCGGGAAAGAGAAATTGCCGATAAATGCTCCGAGGGCGTTTATGAAATTATGTCAGAGGGGCTGAAGGAGCTGAAGGACTGCGGATATTACAAGGCTCAGTCATATTCCAAAGGACTGAAGCTTGAAAGCTTTTTCTGGGTAAGGACAGTTCAGAATGCAGTCAATAACGTGCGTAATAAATATGCAGGCAGTCCTTGCTTTGACAGTTACCCTGATAGAAAAAACTGTGGAAAATGGTACGCAATGGGAAACAGATTTCCCGCAGGCTATGATTGGTCGGGTGAATATCACAGATACCCCATTAGCGGCGAATCGGTGGAAACCATTGAGGATTACTGCGGACTGAGCTTATTGACCAACTGTGAATATGACTGCGCTTTGGGAAAGACTCATTCGGCATATCATAATCTGCCCTATAAAATGAGCGGAACAGAGATACTAAAAATGCTTTATGCTGTACACAGCCATAACGAGGATATTCTGCCTGTTATAAACAACCGCTGTTTTGACAATATCGACCGTCTGACCGAGCTTGGTCTGCTTGTCCGCAATGCAGATGGACATATTGAATGTAATGTGCCTGTAATAAATATGTGCGACCGTTGGGAGCTTTACGAGCTGTCGGAAAAGTATGACAATATCATTTCCAAACGCTTTGAAGCAGAGTTCGGACAGCTTATGGATAATCCTGTTATACTGCCCTCTCACCTTAAATCAGTGCCCGAATGGCTCAGATATATGTGGTGCTGCAGCTCTCTGCCGATGATGATAATTATGAACATTCATAAGAACGGAAAGCTGTTCGGAGAAAGAGATCTTAATAAATCTCCTGTTCCGCCTATATTTATTGCCATTGAAAGAGGATAACAACGAAAGGACTGCTCCGTTTTAGAACAATGACCATATAGAAGTAATTAAGGGTATCGAGCGATAAACTCGATACCCTTAATTTGTTTATTATCTGTTAGTATCGTTTCCTATAGCATTCCTGATAGCTCTCAGCTCCTCGGCTGTAAGCTCTCTCCATGCTCCGGGCTTGAGCATACCAAGCTTCAGCGGACCTATTGAGGTTCTGCGGAGTCTTACCACTTCAAGCCCCACAGCCTCGCACATACGCCTTACCTGCCTGTTTCTGCCCTCTCTGATGGTTATTCTCATAACGCTTCTGTCGGGAGAATCCACCTCTACATCAACGCTTGCAGGCAATGTCATACGTCCGTCCAGCTCAACGCCCTCGCAGAGCCTTACCACCTGCTCGTCTGTGACCTTTGAATGAACGGTAACACGGTAGGTCTTGCTGATATGACGGCTGGGGTGCATAATGTCGTTTGCAAACTTTCCGTCATTGGTGAAAAGCAGAAGCCCCTCGGAATTGCGGTCAAGCCGTCCAACAGGATAAACTCGCTCCTCAACTCCCTCCAGAAGCTCTGTAACACATCTCCTGTCCAGCTCATCTGACATTGTTGTAACATATCCTCTGGGCTTGTTGAGCATAAGGTATATCTTTCTGCGCTTTTTGGTGTAGCGTACTCTTTCGCCGTCAAGGATTATAACGTCCTTGTCGTTTGCCTTGTCTCCGAGCTTTGCCACTTTGCCGTTGACCTTTACAAGTCCCTTTGATATATATTCCTCAGCCTTTCTGCGTGAGCATATTCCGCTGTCGGAGAGAATTTTCTGCAATCTTATTTTTTCCATAGTCCATTTCCTTTTTTACTTATTTAAACAAAAGCTCTTTTACAAAATCCACCGAACGGGCAATTATATCAGGCTTATACCCATCGCCCACCTTGACGGTCATTGTATCTGCCGATATGAGTGGGATCTCGTCAATTATTCTGTCTCCGCATTTCACCGTAAGTATGCCAAGCTGTTCGCCCTCAAAAACAGGGGCATACACTCTTTGCGGAACTGCCGCCGAATATGTTACCTCGGGACATTTACCGAGAATTTTCGGGATAGTCACATTCCGCTTTGTTACAAGAGTGATTTTTTCAGTGTTGCCGCCGAATGAGACACATTCATAGCTCACAGCACCCATATCACAGCTTTCGGTAACGGAAAAGCCGTAGTCATAAAGCTTTGTATGGTCGTTCCAGTCGTCGGGAGCATTTAGGGTAACACAGATAAGCGTCACGCCGTTTTTCTCCGCCGCCGAAACAAGACACCGCCCCGCTTCGTCCGTAAAGCCTGTTTTTACACCGATACAGCCCTCGTATTTGCTCAGAAGCTTGTTTGTATTGGTAAGCCATCTGTCAAAGGGGGGATTTCCGAAGCTGAGCTTCATTGTTTTCTGCGAGCATATCTCACTGAAATCGGGATTTTTCAGTGCATATGACGTAAGCATTGCCATATCCTTTGCGGTGGAATAATGCTTTTCATCGTGAAGCCCCGAGGGTGTGACAAAGTGAGTGGAGGTCATTCCGAGCCTTGATGCCTTTGCATTCATAAGCTCCGCAAAGCCCTCAAATGAGCCGCCTACACGCACTGCCGCACAGTTTGCCGCATCGTTTCCCGAGGGAAGAAGCATTCCTATGCAAAGGTCACGCTTTGATACGATGTCGCCCTCTCTCAGCCCCATTGACGAGCCTTCCGTGTGAACAGCACTGCTGTCAACGGTAAATTCCGTGTCAAGGTCACCGCTTTCAAGGGTGAGAATGACAGACATTATCTTTGTGGTGCTTGCCATTGGCAGACAGGTATTTTCACCCTTTCCCCATATGACCTGCCCCGTGGAGGCTTCTATCAGCACCGCCGCTTTGGCGGAAATATCGCTTTGAGTCGGTGCTGCCGCAGAGACTTTTATGCCTGCCCCCGATGCTATGAATACAGCAATTGCCGTAAAAAATGCCGATAATCGTTTCATTTTCCCTTACCCCCGATAATTTGTATGCATTACAAATCTATGCTTCGAGGGGCGGAAAAATGCTTATCAGTCCTTGAAATCGGAATTGTTGTCAGCTCCCTCATACATACTTTCGGGAAGCTCTATCTCGTCAGTCTCGTTGTATGCGGAGTTTTCGGTTATCTCTATATCCTCATTCTTCTTGTCTTTTTTTGAGAAAAGGTTTGTCACCTTGTTTATCACATCGGGAACCATATTCACGATAGCCGAGGAGGTTGACACATCAAGATTCATCTGCATAAGCTGAACCTCGCCCTTTGAGATAACAAGGAAGCCCAGAGGGGTAACTGTAATGCCTGCACCGCTTGCGCCGCCGAAAAGCTCCTTGTCGGACTTTGAGGGAAGGTCTGAGCCGCCGCCTGCAAAGCCGTAGGAAACCTTTGAAACGGGGATTATGGTAACGCCGCCGTCAACCTTTACAGGCTCGCCCAAAATGGTGTTGGCGTCTGCCATTTCGTGAATCTTGTCCATAGAAGCGGTAATGAGTTCTTTAACCTTAGTATCCATCTTTCTTAATCCTTTCTTATAAGCTCCATTACAGGAGAGTATTTTTTCATATTGAACAGATAGCCGAATATCACGGCTGACAGGGTATTCAGCACGCTTGCGGGTCTGAGTCTGATTTTCAGCTCGCCGTCATAGCGGCTTTTTTCCGAGGGGGTGTTGTACAGACAGCTGATATTTACGCTGAGTATGGTTATTCTGATATACTGCCTTATGGCTGAGATCAGATTATACACCGCCGCTCCCAGTCTGCCGTAGGATATTGCCGCTTTTGCGGCGTCCTCGTCTGCGGCGGCGAAATCAATGAGCAGGTCGTCTATGCGTATCTTGCCCCCAAGCTTTTTCAAGGGGGGGAGTATCAGCTCTAAAAGCAGCTGTATCTGATTTTTCTTCTCCTCCAGCTCGTCAAGCTTATTGCTTATCCTGTCAAGTAAGTGGGGCTTTTCTTCGCTGTCCGATTCCTTTTCGGGTTTGCTTTCTGTATCAGCTGTATCCTCTGTCTGCTTATCATCAGACGGTTTTTCTTCTGATTTATCGGTGTTTTCTGAATCGGACGTATCAGACGTGCTTTCGTCAGCCGTTTCATTTTCTTCCTCGGAAGAAGTATCGGGAGATGTGTCGGCAGAATCCGCTTTCAAAGGCTTGTCCTTTTTCTTCTTCTGCTTTTTCTTCTTATCCGCTTTCGGGAAAAGCTTCAAAAAGGAATACTTTACGCTGATATCTGCCTTTCCTCCGTAGAATCTGATATACGCTTCAACGGGGATATTCACCGCTATAAGTATCAGAAGCAGTATTACGGAAAATATTATCAGCCCCGTCATAGCTCATCGCCCTCCGCTGATGTATCATCAGGGGAAATATCCGTCAGGAGAGGCTCAAAATCCTCCTTGACGTGCCCCGGGAGAGGGGGAAGGTCATCTATATCCGAAAGACCGAAGCACCGCAAAAAAACTGATGTGGTGCGGTAGGCGATGGGTCTGCCTGGGACTTCAAGCCTGCCTGCTTCTTCAAGCAGTCCCTTTTCCACAAGGGAATTTACCACGCTGGAGCTGTCTATCCCTCGGATATGCTCCACAAAGCTTTTGGTAACAGGCTGATTGTATGCGATTATGGTAAGCACCTCCATTGCCGCAGGTGACAGGGGTGCGTTTTTCTTGTTTTCAGCCGCCGCCTTTACGCAGTCGTAATACTCGGTGCGTACTGCAAGCTGATAGCTGCCGCCAAGTCTCAGCAGGGTAAGGGAGCTTTGATTCTCGGAATATGCGTCGTCCAGCATATCCGCAAGCTGAGAAAGAGCGCCCTTTTCAACGCCGATAGCCGATGCAAGCCTTTCAGGCTCAACAGGGTCGCCGCAGGCAAAAAGCACAGCTTCCATTGCCGCCGCCTTAGGTGTCAGTTTCATCTGTGCTCTCCTCCTTTTCCTCAGTTTCCCATTCGGAAACGGTATTCTCGTTCATATCCATATCCGATGCGGTGTTGAATACCACCTCGGTGTTATCGTCATTCAGAAGTATTCTTCCCGTTTTTGTAAGCTCCAATACCGCAAGAAATGCAGCCACTCGCTCGGAGCGGTCGGTTATCCCCGAGAAAATACCCTCCAGAGAGCATTTACCCTCTTTATAAAGCATTTTCAGCACCGAAACTATCTTTGACGAAACAGAAACGAATTTCTTTGACACAAGCTTTGAAAAAGCTGACGGTGCAAGCTCGGGGGGACGCTTTTCCTTTTTTATCTCCATACCCTTATAGGCTTTCAGAAGCTCCTCGGGGTCGTGATGACGGTCATAGGTGCTGTCAAGCTCTATCTTCATCGGCTTTTTTACGCTGTATGCATCGCCTAAGTATTTTTCTCTCATAAGCTCAGCCGCCGCCTTGCAGAGAGAATACTCTATAAGCCTGCCCTCAAGCTCCTTTTTAAGAACTTCCGCTTCTTCCTTTCGTGGGAGCAGAGAAACGGTCTTGATGTAGATAAGACGTGCCGCCATTTCAAGAAATTCGCCCGCTATTTCCATATCCTGCTCAGCCATATCCGAAATATACGCAAGATACTGCTCCACAAGGGTCATTATAGGAATATCATTGATATTCAGTTTATGCTTGGAAATAAGGTGCAGAAGCAGGTCGAGAGGTCCTTCAAAAACCTCCAGCTTAAATGAAATACTCATAGACTGTCACCCGATTCAAGCAATAAGCTTTTCTGCAAGCAGGTCGACCCAGCCTGTGAGAAAATCCATAGCCTCGATAACCTTCATCTCGCAGAAATTCAGCGGTGAATCAAGCAGTCCCGAATACAGAAGCACGATAAGACCTATGAAAATAAAGTTCTCATACTTCATTATGGTGAAATACCATCTTTCGGGAAGAATGGCATTGAATATCTTTGAGCCGTCAAGAGGGGGTATGGGCAGGAAGTTGAATACCCCCAGAGAAATATTTATCAGTACAACATATAAAAACGCAAGGGAAAGGTAGGAGAAAGTCTCATCACCGTTTACCGCCGCTATTATCATCATCACCTTGCTGACTATCATTGCCAGAAACGCCATAACAAAGTTTGAGGCAGGACCTGCAAGAGATGAAAGAACCATTCCCTTTTTCGGATTCTTGAAATTCCGTGGGTCTATCATTACGGGCTTGCCCCAGCCGAAGCCTACAAGCAGCATCATGATCGAGCCCATAAGAGTAAGGTGGGCAAAAGGGTTGAGGGTGATCCTCCCCTGCTGTCTGCCTGTGTCGTCTCCCATTTTCTCAGCCGCCCATGCGTGGGCACATTCGTGAATGGGTACGGCGGTAAACAGCACAAGGGCTTTTATAATATAATCGAGAAATGTATCATTCATAGCAAGTTTCCTTTTAAGTGCAGATATACTTTAATTATACATTATTATCAAGGGAAATACAAGGGTAATTCGGAAAATATTTTCAGAAAAACCGCCGCACATTTCCCAACGTGCGGCGGCTGAAAATCAGCGGTTATCGGAGTATAACGGCAAAATGCATAATACTGCACAAATATCAGAACAGAAGTTCTGTAATAATATCAATTGACACTCAGAAACATCTGTGCTATAATAATTATACTCCGAAAGCTTTCATTTATAATCATGGGTTATCACTTGTCGATACAGACAGCTACAAAAACTGTCTGCTCGGCAAATATAATTTTATTTTCCTGTCAGAACAATATCCTCGGACATCGTGCCTTCGATAGTAAAGGTTTCTGGATAAACTCCCTCGTCCTTTTCCTTGTCGAAATTCGCCGCAGGAATAACAGCCACAGGCTTCACCGCAAAGGTGTAATTTTTGCCGCTTTTCAGCGTTGTAAACTTGCAGGCAGTCGCTTTAGTTGTTTTCAGCAGCTTGTATTCGCCGCTGTTCAGTTTCTGATATATTTCGTAGTAAGACGCATTGGGGATTTTCTCCCAGCTCAGCTTGTTTTCTGACACGGTTATCTGCGGCTGAACGTAGCTTTTAAGCTGGGTTTTTAGCGTTTTTTCATAGGTGGCTCCAAATGCACTTCTGTCAATTTCAATTTCAAAGGACGGAAGGTAAAGTATCGATAATTTATTGCACCCATAAAATGCATCGTATTCAATTACTTTTAACTTCGAGTTTTGAGGTATGTTTATCGTTTCAAGATTATCACAATAGCTGAAACAACTGTCGGGTATGACCTTTATATTTTTGGAAAAACTTATCGTTCTAAGATTATCATTTGACCACATTGCTCCCTTTTCAATGTTGACAACAGTATTTGGCATGCTTATTTGACTGAGATTTTCGCAGTTGAATAAAGCTTGTTCACCTATAATTTTCGTTCCGTCAGGAATGATATACTCCGTTCTTTCATTGAGACTCGCATAAGACATCAGTTTCTTTTTATCCTCACTGAAAATTACATTGTCAACACATTCCATATAAGGGTTTTCGGGATTAAGATCAAAAGCCTTAACTTCACTACTGCCTACAATATAGTGCATAATTTTGCCGTTTATACTGTCAGGAACTTTAATTGTCTTATTTACAAATTCAAGATCTACAGAATGATAATCCAAATACCAATCACCATTGTCATCTTTATTCGGATGCCAGCAGACGGCGTTTCCACCGCTGTAAATATACGTTAATCGTTCACAGTCAAGGTCATATCCATCATATACACCGTCGCCGACCTCGGGGTTTTCTTCGTTATATATCAAAGCAGCTAAATTTGTACCTGTCAATGAAATGACAGTTAAGCTTAATATTGCAGACAAAAGTTTCTTTTTCATCATATCACTTCTCCTATAATAAACCAATCAAATGATTACAGGCAATACCGAACAACGAAATTTGCCTGTAATCATTTGAATTACGCATTGCGAATTATCATTTGTCTGTGTTGATGTAGTCCTTATAGCCGTTCAAGTAAATCGCTCCCGAAATTACGGTGAGAAGGGTGGATATCCAGATAAGCGCCTGCTCGGTGATAATTACCCATGAGTCATAGGCTGTGCTGTCCTTGCCGAACAGGACGGCAAAGATAAGGATAACTACTATTGCAACCATTGTAAAGGCGGTTTTCAGCTTGCCCCATATGCCTGCGGCAACCACAACTCCCTCTCCTGCGGTCACAAGGCGAAGCCCCGACACCATAAACTCTCTTGCGGTTATGATTATTACGGGAACTGCTCCGCACAGTCCCATTTCCGTGAAGCAGACAAGGGCGGATATTACAAGCACCTTATCCGCAAGGGGGTCAAGGAACTTTCCGAAGTTTGTTACAAGATTGCGGCTTCTTGCGATATGTCCGTCAAGGGCATCTGTTATTGAAGCAAGGGCGAATACCACAAGCGCCCAAAGACTGCTCATAGGTACGATATCAGTAAGAAGAAAAAATATGAAAAAGGGTACAAGTACAACTCTTGCTACTGTAAGCTTATTTGGCAGATTCATCAGTCACATCTCCTATCAGGTCGTAATCCATTGTTTCATTTATGCTCACCTTTACAAATTCACCTATAGCAAGGCGGCGGTCGGGTGATGTGAAGAACACCTTTCCGTCTATTTCGGGTGCGTCTGCGGCTGTTCTTCCGAAATAACACTCGCCGTAGCGGTCAAAGCCCTCTACAACCGCTTCGGTGACTGTGCCGATAAGAGCCTCGTTCTTTTCCTCGGCAATAAGCATCTGCTGCTCCATGATTATATCCGCACGGCGTTCACGGGTATCCTCGTCAAGCTGTCCGTCCATAAGGGCAGCCTTTGTTCCCTCCTCCTGCGAATAGGGAAAACAGCCAAGCCTGTCAAAGCGCATATCCTTTACAAATTCCGCAAGGCGCTCAAACTGCTCCTCAGTCTCTCCGGGGAAGCCTGTTATGAGAGTTGTGCGGAGGATTATGTCGGGGATTCGGTCACGGAGCTTTGCTATAAGGCTTCTGAGAGTTTCCTCATCTCCCGGGCGGTTCATTCGTGAAAGCACCTCGCCGTCACAGTGCTGAATGGGCATATCTATGTACTTTACTATCTTATCCTCTTTTGCCATTACCTCGATAAGCTCATCGGAAATGCGCTCGGGATAGCAGTAGAGCACTCTTATCCATTTAAGCCCGTCAATTCCGCAGAGCCTTGTGAGAAGCTCGGGAAGCATGGGTTTTCCGTAAATGTCCTCGCCGTAGCGTGTGCTGTCCTGAGCGATGATGATAAGCTCTCTTACGCCCTTTTCTGCAAGCTCTGCCGCCTCCGCTTCAAGGGTTTCCATAGGAACGCTTCTCATCTTTCCTCTGATAGAGGGGATAGCACAGTAGGAGCAGCAGTTTGAACAGCCGTCGGATATTTTAAGATAAGAATAGAAAGGCAGAGTTGTTCTTACACGTCCTCCCGTAAGGCTCAGGTCAAGCTTGCTGCCGAAGGCTGTCACCTGCTCGCCGTTCATTACACGGTCAAGTATATTGCAGATATCGTCGTTTGAGCCGATACCGATAACTGCGTCCGCTTCGGGTATCTCGGAAAGTATCTCCTCCTTGTACCTTTCAGCAAGACAGCCTGTGATGATTATCTTCTTTATCCTGCCCTCTTTTTTAAGCTCCGCAAATTCAAGTATGGTCTCTATTGCCTCCTGCTTTGCGGATTCGATAAAGCCGCAGGTGTTTATTATGGTTATATCCGCAAGTGCGGCGTCCTCCACCAGCTTATAGCCCTTTTCGTGAAGCTTGTATAACATTCTCTCGGCATCTACCTGATTTTTTGAACAGCCGAGGGATACCATTCCCACTCTTGTTTCCATTTCGTTTGCTTCATTCCTTTCTGTAATGATAACGGTTATAGACTATTATACTACTTTCTGCCGTTCATTTCAAGGGGCTGTATCTGAAAATAAGAATTTTTTTCAAAAAACTCTTGCAATTTATAAAATGATGTGGTATAATATCTATCAGATGGTCGCAGATCCGATATATAGGTGTGCGGGCCCTGTGCAACAAAACACCGTGAACCATGTCAGGCGGGGAACCGAGCAGCATTAAGCGGTACGTTTCGTGTGCCGCAGCAAGCCTGCACACCTATGTACCGGATCTTTTTATTTTTGTTTTTAGGAGCGTAAATTTTTGAACAGATCATTCTTATCCCGATTGGGGAAAATATTCGTGCAGTCCGCCCCTGTGGGAATAATAGCGGTGTTGGAAATGTCTGCCTTTTTTATCGGCGCAGGCTTTTTTGACAAAACCGCTGATACAGCAGGCGTTTACTATATCACGGTAGGCGTTGTTATGATAATCGTTGTACTTGCCGCTATGATAGGATTCAGCGTATGCAGGCTTATCCCCGGACCTAAGTCCGATTTTGTTTCCGATTACGACAGACAGGTTATAGGAAATGCTTTTTCCGCAGGCTCGAAAAGGGCACGTTTTTTCACCGCATTTGAGCTTTTCAGAAACGACGAGACCGATGACGCTCTGGATATTTTCAGAGAGCTTTCGTCAAAGGAGCTTTCTCAGCGTGAAAAGGGCGTTCTTGCCTTTTACACAGCCATATGCTACAACCGTCTGGGATACTCCACAAATGCGGCTCATCAGGCTGTGACCGCCGCTGACTGCGATGTGCAGACGCCCGAGTCTCTGCTGATGGCGGCAAGGAGCTTCAACCTTTCCGCAAGCTATTCTTCGGCGGCTGAGATATATGAAAGACTTCTCCCCATTGCCGAGGAAAGAGGCATATTTCCTTTTCTCTACAACGAAATGGGCAGAATGTACATATCCGCAAACGACCCCGAAAGCAGCAGAAAAGCCTTTAACAAGGCAGTCGAATTCGGACTTGACCCTGTTACCGCTCAGGGCGGTCTTGCCCTTGCAGACCTGCTTGAGGGAAAGACCGAGGAAGCCTGCGAGCGTTACCGCCTTGCCCTTATCGCAAGGATAAACGACACCGAGGGCTACAAAAGCTACTGTGCGGACATATGCACCGCAAACGGCTATGCCCCCGACTTTTTTGAAACAAGCCTGAAAAAGAGATTTTGCAGGAATGACCGGGCATAAGCCGTAATATCCCCTATCACGTCCGAAAGGAGGAGTCTGCGTGTATCAGGCGCTTTACAGAAAATACCGTCCTGCAGATTTTGAGGACGTTATTTCCCAGCCCCACATCACCACAACTCTGAAAAATCAGATAACAAACGGCAAAACCGCCCATGCATACCTGTTCACAGGCTCCAGAGGTACGGGAAAGACCACCTGCGCAAGAATATTTGCAAAGGCGCTTAACTGCGAATCACCCGTTAACGGCAGTCCATGCGGCGAATGTGACATATGCCGTGACGCCGATAATTTCGCTCTTTCCGATATTATTGAGATAGACGCCGCTTCAAACGGCTCGGTAAGCGACGCAAGAGAGCTGAGAGAAGCAGCGGAATACACACCTGAGAGATGTAAATACAAGGTTTACATCATAGACGAGGTCCATATGCTTTCAAAGGACGCATTCAACGCCCTTTTAAAGCTTATCGAAGAACCGCCCCCGCACATCAAGTTCATTATGGCGACCACAGAGCTTCACAAGGTCCTGCCCACCATTCTGTCAAGATGTCAGCGGTTTGACTTTATGAGGATAAAGACCGCCGATATTGCCACAAGGCTGAAATATGTTTCCGAAAATGAGGGTATCACCATTACCGACGATGCGGCTGAGCTTATTGCAAAGACTGCCGACGGCGGTATGAGAGACGCTCTTTCCATTCTTGACAGGTGCATTGCATTTTCCGAAAGCGTTACCGCTGAGGTGGTTTCCGAGGCTGCGGGAATCGCAGGGCGAGATCAGCTTTTTGAGCTGTGCGAGGCAGCGGCTGATATGGACGCCGCAAAAGCTCTTGACATAGTTTCGCAGCTTCACGACGGCTCAAAGGATATGCAGCGGCTCTGCGAAGAAATAACGGCGCAGTTTCGCAACATTATGATCGCAATATCAGCACCCGAGCGGGCAAATCTCATTGCCTGCCTGCCCTCCGAGCTTGAAATTATCAGAAGGATAGCTTCAAAGCTTACGCTGGACAGGGTAATAGGTATTCTCGAAATTCTTTCAGCCTGTGCCGAAAGAATGAGTCGTTCCCTTTCAAAGCGGACGGATATGGAAATGTGCATTATCCGCATATGCAGCGGAAGCGCTGAAAAGCAGTCCGTGCCAAGTGCGGAAATAGCCGCTCTTAACGCAAAGATAGCCGAGCTTGAAAGCAGACTGAGAAACGGTATTCCTCAGCAGTCCGTTCAGCAGAGCGCTCCAAGTCAGCCAAGACGTGAGCCTGTGAAGGAAATATCCCAGTCGGCTGACACATCTAAGTTCATCTACATCACAAAATGGTTTGATATAATCGAAAAAATGAAGGAGATCTGTCCTGCCCTTGCTCCCCCTCTGATAAATTCCTACGGATATAATTACGAGGGCAAGCTGGTAATAAACAGCAAGGAGAACCTTATAAGGGTGCTTCTGAAATCAGCCGAGAACAAGGCAAGGATTCTTGATGCGGTAAGGGAGATAACGGGCGAGAGCCTTTCCACCGTGCTTACGGGCTACAAGGATTATCTTGACAGGTCGGGCAATTCGGAGAAAGCCGAAGCAAAGCCTGTTTCAGACCCCTCTCAGAATCTTGATTCACTG
>JAGAJY010000014.1 GCA_017848125.1 Oscillospiraceae bacterium | reverse complement strand
CGTCCCGTTGGCGGTGTAGAAATTACAAAGGAGTAAATTTTATGGCTATTTTAGTACTTGGCGGAGCAGGCTACATCGGCTCACATACCGCACTTGAACTTATAAAGGCAGGTCACGACGTTGTTATCGCTGACAACCTTGCAACAGGATATATTGAAGCGTGTCCCGCAGAGGCAAAATTCTATCAGGGCGACCTCCGTGATTTTGACTTCCTCGACAAGCTTTTTCAGCAGGAGAAAATCGACGCTGTAATTCACTTTGCGGCTTACTCCCTCGTTGGCGAGAGCGTTACAAATCCGCTGAAATATTATGACAACAATCTCTACGGCACCAAGGTGCTCCTTGAAGCAATGGTGAAGAACAACGTTGGCAAAATCGTGTTCTCCTCAACAGCCGCTACATACGGCGAGCCTGAGAATATTCCAATTCTCGAAAGCGACAGAACTTGCCCTACAAACCCATACGGCGAAACAAAGCTTGCTATGGAGAAGATGTTCAAGTGGACAGCTGAAGCTCACGGTCTGAGATACGTTTCCCTCCGTTACTTCAACGCTTGCGGTGCTGACGAAAGCGGTACAATAGGGGAGGCACACAACCCCGAAAGCCACCTTATTCCGCTTATTCTGCAAGTGCCTAACGGCAAGCGTGAAACAATCTCCATTTATGGAACTGACTACGATACACCTGACGGAACCTGTATCCGTGACTATATCCACGTTACCGACCTTGCACAGGCTCATATTCTTGCTGTGCAGTATCTCAACAACGGCGGTGAGAGCGACATTTTCAATCTCGGCAATGGCGTAGGCTACTCCGTTCGTGAGGTAATCGAAACCGCAAGAAAGGTTACAGGTCACCCAATTCCTGCAACAGAAACTCCAAGACGTGCAGGCGACCCTGCAAGACTTGTTGCGTCCAGTGAAAAGGCAAAGAAAATCCTCGGTTGGAAGCCTGTTCACGACAGCCTTGAAGAAATTATTGCAAGCGCTTGGAACTGGCACAAGAATCACCCGAATGGCTACAATAAAAAATAGGGGGCAGAAGTATGATTTGCAATGCCGTGCAGAAGCTTATTGACTATGCTGTAAAAAACGGGCTTATCACAAGCGATGATATTTACGTTGTCCGCAATCAGCTTATGGAAGCGTTGAAGCTTACCGATTGGGAGGAGAATTTGTCGGAATGTTCAGATGAAACTATTGATGAAATTCTTGCTCCGCTGGTGAAGTACGCTTGCGAAAAAGAAATAATCAGCGACACGTCAAACTCCCGTGACTTATTTGATACAAAGCTTATGGGTATTCTTACACCAATGCCCAGAGAGGTCGTTGCAGAATTCAACAAGCGTTATGCATCTAATCCGAAGGAAGGTACCGACTGGTATTTCGATTTCAGCAAGAAGCTGAACTATGTTCGTGCAGGGCGGATTGAAAAGGATTTGAAGTGGACTTACGACAGCGAGTACGGAAGGCTTGACATTACGATAAATTGCTCCAAGCCTGAAAAAGACCCCCGTGACATTGCGGCGGCAAAAACGCAGAAAGCGACGGCTTACCCCAAATGTCAGCTTTGTCCCGAAAACGCTGGCTTTGCAGGTCACGCTACTCACCCTGCAAGACAAAATCTCCGCCCTGTTCCGATTACGGTAAATAACGAAAAATGGCAGTTGCAGTATTCGCCTTACGGTTATTACAACGAGCATTGCATTGTTTTCAATGAGAAGCATATTCCGATGAAAATTGATGCTGCGGTATTTGAAAAGCTGTTTGATATTGTGGATTATCTTCCGCATTATTTTGTAGGGTCAAATGCGGATTTGCCGATTGTCGGCGGCTCGATTTTAAGTCACGAGCATTTTCAGGGCGGCAATTATACCTTTGCAATGGCGAAGGCTCCAATTGAAACCGAGTTTGAAATAAAGGCTTACCCAGCTGTAAAAGCAGGGATTGTGAAATGGCCGATGTCGGTTATCCGTGCTGCGTCCGAGGACAGAAAACAGCTGTCGGAATGCTGTGCTGATATTCTTGCAAAATGGAGAGGTTACTCCGATGAAAGCGTGTTCATCTTTGCTGAAACAAACGGAGAGCCGCACAATACAATTACTCCTATTGCAAGGAAAAACGGCAATGTTTACGAGTGCGACCTCGTACTCAGAAACAATATCACGACAGAGGAACGTCCTCTTGGCGTATATCATCCAAATCCGTCGCTTCATCATATCAAGAAAGAAAATATCGGTCTGATTGAGGTTATGGGACTGGCGGTGCTTCCTGCAAGACTTGCAAAGGAAATAGATATGCTTGAAACGGCAATGCTGAATGGAGAAAATCTTTACGCTTGTCCCGAGCTTACACAGCACGCAGAATGGGCAGAGGATATTTTGAAGCGTTACCCTGATTTCAGTAAGGATAATGCAAGGGCAATCCTCGAAAAGGAAATCGGAAAGGTGTTCCTTGAAGTGCTTAGTGATGCGGGTGTATTTAAGAGGGATGATGAGGGGAAGATGGCGTTTTTGAGGTTTGTTGATAGTATATGAAATAACAGGCACACGGTTTTGAAACGTGTGCCTGTTTGCTTTTATGAATTATAATCTATATTGCAAAAAATGACATTTTGTGATATAATTTTATTAAAATATTGGATTACATAATAGGTAGAATTTAATATAGTTTTTGGATAGATAGTATTGCATCTGTGATAACAAATGATATATGATGAAAGTCAATGATTGGGAGGATAGATATGTGTAAAAAGAAATCGACCCCACTTGTTTTTCTTAATACTCCTGTAACAGATAAAGCGAAGGATGTTGTAGGATTAAATGTTTATGCCCAAAAATTAAGTGATGCTATCGATGCAGGAACCCAAATGATTGCGGTTACCTCTCCGTTTGGATCAGGAAAAACCAGTTTAATAGAGCTATTGAGAAAGCAAAGAACATTTAACAAAATCATAAAGATACCTATGTGGTCACAGATTAATAGCACGGAAGGCAAAAACGATACTATTGAATTACACAGAAACTTTGTTTATCAAATAGCAAATCAACTAAACCATAAAAAAGGTACATATATAAATCGTCGTCTGAGTAATAATTATGGACTGTTAAAACTTCATACAAATAAACCTATTCTTTATTTTTTAACAATATTGATAATAGTTTTTATGGTTTCAATATGGTTTATAAATGAATACAAAAGCAATGTAATTGAATTTTTTCCTGTTATAGAAAACATAATTGATACTCTTCCTTTAATATTAACATTTGTTTCTGTTGTATTAGGTGTTATTGTAATATCTTTGGGAGAAATTATTTTCTCTAGCATAAAATCTGAAAAAGAACGAGAAATTGAATGCGATGAAATTATTGATTTATATCGAGAAGAAATTGTAAAAGGAAGCATACCTTTTTGGTGTAGAAAACTGATAGTAGTAATAGAAGATTTAGATAGAACTGATAAAAGCGATGCCGTTATTGATTTCTTGAAAGAGCTTCGAAAATATTACATACCCGAAGAAAATGGTGTTTTTAGAAGATTTAGAAAAAAAGTTATATTTATTGTAACCATAAAGTCAGAAGCAGAATTACTTGATAATTCTACGAAAAAAGATGATGTAAACATTAATACGCAGCAAAGCTTGTATGAAAAAATATTTGATTATATTCTTAATTTACATACAATAAATATTGAGGACTATAATTCGGTATTAGATGGATTATTAAAAACTAAGAGAGAAGAAATAGAAACAATATTAAACCTTAATAAGGGCACAGAACTTATAAATGTACCAGGAATGCAGTGGATTACTAGGGGAGAGAAAGTTGATATTAGAGAAATTAAAGCAAGATTAAATAGTGCCTTTTTACTTTATGAAAGTTTGGAAAGTAAGTTCTCTGGAACCAAACCTTCTTTTGAAAAGTGTGCAGTTGCAGCATATTTAACTACTGCATATGCAAAAGAATTTTCTGAAACGGATCATTATGCCTTTGGGAAACTGGTTGATTTATATATCAAGGGCGAAGAAATAAATTATGAAGATTATTTACCCTCATATAATCAATCATATCTGGATGAGATAAAAATACTTATTAAAGCAAAACATATTGATGGTACATATCATATGTATTATTATAACTATCCTAAAAATAGTGTTATATATACTTATGATGAAATGTGTATTCAAAAAGCAATTTTATATGGTGAAAGAAACGATAAGTTTCAAGAAGCAATTACTAATGTTTTAAATACGAAATCCGATATTATAAGAGTAACTATGGATAAAGTAATTAAATTAGGAATTGTTCTTCCAGATATTGTGTTTGAAAATGAATCATTATACATACATTTACTAAAACACTACGAAAGAAAAGTGTATGAATGGTTTGATAATTTAGATTATTCTATTGAGTCAGCGGAGAAAACCACAAATTTAATTATAAAGCTTTTACACTATGATAGTGAAAGAAAGGTATACAATAGTAATTTTGCTAATAAACTCTGCGACATTTGGGAAGCTAAATTTAAAGAATCTTCAATATTAGTGTTAAGAAAAAGATTATGTAAAGATTTTTCTTCAGAGGTATTATGGTATAAAAAATTGTTTTTTAACCATCATAGTTTAATTACTGATAAAGAAATGGCAGAATTGTCTTATGAAAGTATTATTGAATTGGTAAATGTGGAAAGCGACTCTTTTGACTATAATGCAATGAAAAGTCTTATTTCTTTATTTCCAGATTTCTCAGTCAGCATTTCAAATATGACATCTCAAGAATCTGAAAGATATAACCTATGTATTACACTTACCAAAAAGTTACTGGATAATATTGAAGAAATTTTTGATATTGACACATTAGTAATGGTTTATTTTGATTTTATGTTTAAGACCCAATGTATATTAAAAAAATACGAAGAAAAAATTTTAAACTATTACTATGAATGCGATGAAAACGAAAATATTCAGCAAAACATATTCAACAGATATCAGCAGCTTATTAATATGTTAGATGAATATGAATTAAGTGATAAAACTGCAGAATATATTGATGAATTAGGTATTTTTACTGGATATAGTGAACATGTTGCTTCCAAGATGTTTAACCATGGTTATTACATTACTGCTATGTTAATACTAATAGAGTTAGACAAGGAACCTGAATTTAATTTAGATTGCAACATAACTGCAGTATCTGAAGCAATTGAGTGGTTTGTTGCAAATAATGATTATTTGGAAAAGGTAAGATTTTCAATTTTAAATACTAACAGAGATATTATTTTAAACTATAAAGTTTTATTTTCATTAGGTTGTCCAAGTTTATCAGAAGTAGAAATGAAGACATTATTAAAGCAAGAAGGAATAACTGAAAAAGACATATTTAATTTAATACATCCATCAACTGTTAGAGAAGAATGTGCAAAAGAACTTGCTCTTTATTTTTCACGAAAATATCAGAGTAATTCATTAGCGTATGAAATTTTAGTGTACATATCAAATTTTGAAGTGAAAACGGCTATCCGATGTATGGAAAATATAAACTTTGATACAAGTATTAAATATCAAGACTTTTCAAAACAAAAAAAGTTTGATATTAAAAAGCGATTTAATGAAATATATGATCTTAGTATTGTTAAAGGTGTGCTTGATTTTATGGCTGTCACAAAAACACTTGATTCGAAATTAGAACAATTTATCTATGAAGAATCAATTGAAGACGAGAATACTATAAAACAATATATTTCCATTGCAAATCAAAGTGCAATTAAGTCAATTAATAATATGACTATCAAGATTTTTTCAAGCACATCTTCTTTACACTCATGTAATGATGCTATAGCAGAAAAATTATTTGAAAGCCAAAAATACAAACGCTATATTGTTGGAAAAGCATTGAATAAATCACGTTTTGACATGGATAAAGGTGATCGGTTTAATTTATTGTGGCAAGAATATAT
>JAGAJY010000215.1 GCA_017848125.1 Oscillospiraceae bacterium | reverse complement strand
TCCTCGGTGTTTATCATATGGAATTTTCTTTCATTATACCATATGTAACGAGGTTCGTCCTCATATGAATGAACGGTCTGAGCCTTGAAAATAACCTCGCTGCTGTTTGACTGAATAGGAATAAACTCCATACCCCAAAGGGAAATATCAACGCCGCTGCTTGCCGAAGTGGGCTTCAGCCTGCCGTTTTCGTCAAGATAAGCTCCCAGCGCCTTGTTATAGGCGTATTCCTCGGTAAATACATCGGTAAACTGAGCAATAAACTCCTCTGTGCTGTGAGTATCGGCATATTGCTGCGAAAGCTCAGAGTCTGTTCCGTAAAAGGCATTTTCAAGAATATAGGCTTTTTTAAAGACTTCAAGCTGTTCGTCACTAAGAAAATCGGGAGTTTTATAGAAATAATAATTCGTATCGGGGCGGTATTCGCAGTAAATCTCTTGGGGAATATCGCTTATGAAAGGCGTGGTGACATAAAACTCACGCACCTGTTCAAAAGAGTTGTCCTCACCCTCACGGCTGAAAGTGCAGGAAATTCTGTAACGTCCCGTAATTGGGTGCTCAAGTCCGATTTCAGAAAAGCTCAGAGCAGCTCCTACAGATGCTCCCCACGGAACTTCGATTTTCTCCTGTGTTCCATCGGGAGTATATATTGTTTCAAGATCGTCACCAAACCACACAGAAATGCTCTGTATCTCCACATAGCCTGTCTTGTCAGTTTCGTTTGTAAATACAAGCTCAATTTCTCCGCTGTCGGTATATACGGCAGGGGACACGGAAAAGTAAAACTTTACATTTTCCTCGGCTTCGGGATTTGCCGAGGGCTGCATATACACAACAGAATTGCAATTGGCTGATTTGAAAAGGTTATAGCTGTTACAGTCCGAAAAATCTGTATCTTCCACTGCAAGAGAAAAAAGTGAGCTGTTGTCAGCAATAGCGGAAACTACATTATCAGTCCCTTGACAGCCTGTTACATATAGATATTCAAGCCCGTCAAACTTCTTTATGAAATCAAGGTCATAGCCCTCTGCATTATAAACGGAAAGCTCCGTGACCTTTGTAAATTCCGAAAGACTGTCAAGCTCGTGTTCCTTCACGCTTGACATATCTATCACAAGGCTTTCGGTATCAGGCTCATACATTTCACCGCATATGGTCAGCAAGGCTTTTTCCGATTGGACTGATGTTACATCGGCTGACAAGGTGGTTTCCGCCAATGTTATCTCAGCGGATTCAACTGCGGTTTCCGTTTCGGATTCAAGGGTATCAGTGGGGACTGCTTCCTTTTCCGTTCCGCAGGCGCACAGGAGCATTGCCGATAATATCAAGGCGTATTTTTTCATATTGCTCTACCTTTCGTATTATATTTCTGATTATAATACAACCCACACATCCGAAATGTTACATATTTTTGCAGTTATTGTAATAATCCATCATTTCCTTTGCGTCCTCGGTCTGAGTGCCTGCGCTTTCGCATACGAACACAGGTGACCAGCCCTTTTTGGCAATAAGCTCCATAAGCGGCTCATAGTCAGGACCGTAGCTCTGATTGTCTCCAAAAGTCAGATGCATTTTTTCTCCACCCTTTTCGGTAAACATTATCTTTGAAAAATGGCTGTGGAATACCCTTGCACGTTCGATTCCAAGCCCATTTTCAAGCTTGTCAAGCATAAGGGCATAGTCCTCTTTGGACTTTATGCCGCCGAATGTTCTTGCATTAAGATGACCGAAATCCACAGTGGGAAGGAATGTGTCATCAACCTTGCATATTTCGATGACTTCTTCAAGCGTACCAAGCTGATTTACCTTGCCCATTGTTTCCGGGCAGCAGATAATATCCTCCAGTCCCTCGGAAATAAGCGCCTGACGAGCTTTTTTCATAGTGTCCTTTGCAAGCTCCAGCGCTTCCTCTCTGGAAATTTTTGCGCAGGAGCCGCTGTGTATCACTATACGCTGTGCGCCCATTGCCTTTGCCGCCTTTGCGGAGGCTAAGATGTAGTTGATCGAGTTAAGGCGTTTTTCTTCGTCTGTGCCTGAAAGGGAGATGAAGTAGGGTGCGTGGAGAGAAAGGGTCATTCCTGCGTTTTTAAACGCCTCGCCAATCTCCCGTGCGGATTCCTCGGAAACCCTTACGCCCTGACCGCACTGATATTCAAAGTGGGTAAGCCCGAATTTTTTCAGATACTCAGGCAGCTGAGTTGATTTTTTATAGCCCATTTCCTTGAAGCTTTCCGCACTTCCTGCGGGGCCGAATACTGCGTTCATATTTACATTATCCTTTCTGTGGTTACTGTCTGTCAAAATAATCCTTGCCGTCGTTGGGGTAAAAATATGTTCTGATATAGCCATCAGTTGATATCACGACAAATTCGTTTGTGGCTTCAATGTAATAAACATCATCGCCGTCCTCTTTTTCAAGCTTGTGAAGCGCTTCGGGAGATTCTGCCGCAATCGCCGCCGCACGTTCATATTCCTCGGCAGAGGAAAAGCCCATTTCAATACCGTGCTTTTCATAATGGTCGTTCAGAAGCTTGTCGGAACGGAAACGCAGTGAGGACTTCTGAACTGCCGCTTCGGTCATAACGGTTTGTTTCGCTGTTGTTTCCGAGGGCTTTGGAGAAGTAACGGCAGCAGATGTTACGGGAGCGTCTGACTGCTGTACACTTTCATATGCTGTTTCAGGGAAATCTACCTCGGTGATCCTGATTTCTTCGGCTGATGTGTATGCTTCGGTAATAAAAGCATCAGACAGATTCGGAGGAATTGGCAAACCAAAATCCGAGCCTTTAATAATAATACCAGCGATCACTAAAACGGCAATTATGAGGAATAAGGGAGAGAGGGAGATTTTCTTTGTGTTTCTCGGAGCGTTCTTTCTCACATATCCGCCTGAGCTTTGTGATTTGCCTTTTTTCTTATCACGGCAGTTTCTGCACCTGTTGGGAAGCTCAAAGCCCTTTGAGCGGAAAAATTCGATTTCACCGTCGGAAAGAGTAAATTCCTTTCCGCAGTCTCTGCATTTTTTTGTTATCATAAAACTCTCCTTTACAGATATTCCTTGGGCAGAAAAGGCTTTTCCGCCGCTCTTTTTATTCTGAAAAACAATGTTTTTTCAGGCTCTATAGGGGGTACGAGAATTGATTTTATCCCGAAAAGCTTTGCTCCGAGAATATCGGTGAAAAGCTGGTCGCCTATGGTGCATATCTCATTTTTCGGCACTCCCAGCTTTGCGGCGGCTTTTTCGTAGCCCACAGGCAATGGCTTTGCTCCTTCGGGTATGAAATCAAGCCCTAAAAGCTCTGCAAAGGGCGTAACACGGGGAACGTGATTGTTTGAAACTATCATCATCTTTATCCCGTTTTCACGCATACTGTCAAGCCAGTCAAACAAACCGTCAAGGGGAGCTGGATTATCGTGGGTGGTCATAGTGTTGTCTATATCGAGAATAAGAGCGGTAACTCCCATTTCACGGAGTATTTCGGGGGTAACGCTCAGAATTGTCTTGTAAGCCCTTGTAGGGGTGAACAGCATTTTCTACACCTCGCCTTTTTGCGTTTATGTACATATAAACCGCTATTATAATATCCGCACAGTAAATGAACGAGCCGATTCCGCATATGACCGAAAGAGCCTTTCCTGTGCCGTTTCTTGCTGCACAGACCGCACAGCCTGCCGCCTGTATTCCCGACAGAATGATAGTTACAGCGTCGATCACAACCGCAAACATCACTATACCTATGCCCCATACGCTCATAAGAGTGCCTGCAAGACCGAGGATAAAATGGAAAAGATACGCAGGAATATGAATAAGCTTGATTATCATATTACGCTTTGCACTCCTTGCGGCGGACTGCTCTCTGCCGTTGATTACCGCAAGCAGAATAGAGCATATAAGGGTAAATACTATATAAGCCGGCACGCCGTACATAAGAATATTGCCTCTGTGAGCCAGCAAATCAACAGTAGCAGCCGCAGCAGCTGCAGCAGCAGGGGAGAGCAGTAAAGCAATTATATATGCATAAGGAAAAAGAGCTATGGATATGCATAATAATGCGGTCAGCACTCGTTTCATAAAAACTCCTTAAAAAATAAAGGCAGGCATAACGAATATGCCCGCCTTTAGTTTGAAGCGATTTAGATATTAAAATTAATACTTACGCTTACGAGCAGCCTCAGACTTCTTCTTACGCTTAACGGAAGGCTTCTCGTAGTGTTCTCTCTTACGAACTTCAGCGATAACGCCGTCCTTAGCACAGCTTCTCTTAAAACGCTTAAGAGCAGTCTCTAAGGTCTCGTTCTTTCCAACGTGAATTTCAGCCAATTTTGTTCCCTCCCTTTGCCTTATGGCAGAGGATTATATACGATATAACTATAACATTATACTATATATCTCAGTGTTTTGTCAAGTGTCTTTAAGACAAACTTTTGATGAAAATTTTGTGCATTTGTTACAATAATGTTTTTATCACTTTGCAACAATGTTCACTATTCTTCCCTTGACATAGATCTCCTTGACGATATTCTTGCCCTCAATGGCATTCTTTACATCGGCATTTTCCTTTGCAGCAGCAATTGCAGCGTCAGCCTCTGCGTCAGAAGGAATGTTGATCTTAGCCTTTACCTTGCCGTTAATCTGAACGGCTATTTCAATGGTGCTGTCAACGCAGAGCGCCTCGTCATATCCAACCCACTCCTGCTCGCTGAGTACCTTGCCGAAAAGATTGAAGTATATCTCCTCGGTAATGTGGGGAGCGAAGGGATTGAGGATAGTAAGCAGAGCGGCATATTCAGCCTTGTTTACCGAGCCTGCGTCGTAAAGCTTGTTAAGCAGGGTCATCATAGCGGCAATTGCGGTGTTGAACTTCATTGCCTCAATGTCCTGAGTGACCTTTCTGATGGTGCGGTGCATTTCGCCGATAAGCTCGGGACGGAATTCATCACCGTCAACAAGCTTGTCCTGAAGCTGCCAGATACGGTCAAGGAAACGCTTGCAGCCCTTCATGCTGTCCTCGCTCCAGGGAGCAGCCTGCTCATAGTCACCCATAAACAGTACATATACACGAAGTACGTCAGCGCCGAATGCCGCAACTACGTCGTTGGGGTCAACAACATTGCCCTTGGATTTGCTCATCTTCTCTCCGTCAGGACCGAGGATAAGACCCTGAGCTGTTCTCTTAGCATAAGGCTCATCGGTGTTTACCTCGCCGATGTCATAGAGGAACTTGTGCCAGAAGCGTGAGTATATCATATGACGGGTAACGTGCTCCATACCGCCGTTGTACCAGTCAACAGGCATCCAGTATTCGAGAGCCTCCTTCGATGCCAGAGCGCTGTCATTTGCAGGGTCGCAGTAGCGGAGGAAATACCAGGAAGAGCCTGCCCACTGGGGCATGGTGTCTGTTTCTCTCCTTGCTTTGCCGCCGCACTTGGGACAGGTGCAGTTAACGAAGGATTCAATTTTAGCAAGAGGACTTTCTCCGTCTGAGCCGGGCTCAAAGTTGTCAACGGGGGGAAGTCTCAGAGGAAGCTCCTCATAGGGAACGGGTACCATTCCGCACTCAGGGCAGTGAACGATTGGAATAGGCTCGCCCCAGTATCTCTGACGGTTGAATGCCCAGTCCTTCATCTTGTACTGAACACCCTTTTCGCCGCAGCCCTTTTCTTCGAGAACTGTCAGCACCTTTTCGATAGCGTCCTTCTTGTTGGTAATGCCGTTGAGAACGTCGGAGTTGACCATTTCGCCGTCGCCTGTGTAAGCCTCCTTGGAAATGTCGCCGCCCTTGATTACCTCAATAATATCAATGCCGAATTTCTTAGCGAAATCGTAGTCTCTTGTGTCGTGAGCGGGAACAGCCATAATTGCGCCTGTACCGTAGCCCATCATAACATAGTCGGAGATGTAGATGGGTATCTCCTTGCCTGTTATGGGATTTATGCCTGTAAGACCCTCGATTTTAACGCCTGTCTTTTCCTTTACAAGCTGAGTTCTCTCAAATTCGCTCTTCTTTGCACATTCAGCCTTGTAAGCGTCAAGAGCGTCAATGTTTCCTATGCTGTCCCTGTACTTCTCGATAATGGGGTGCTCGGGAGCGATTACCATAAATGTAACGCCGTAGAGAGTGTCGGGACGGGTGGTGTATATTCTCAGCTTTTCGTCGTTTTCCTTGATGGAGAAGTTAACGAATGCGCCTGTGGATTTGCCTATCCAGTTTTCCTGCTGGAGCTTGATGTTGGGGAGATAGTCAACATTGTCAAGACCTGTGAGAAGCTTGTCTGCATACTCTGTGATACGCAGATACCATACCTCCTTGGTTTTCTGAACAATATCGCTGTGGCATACGTCGCATTTGCCTCCCTGAGAGTCCTCGTTGGAAAGAACTACCTTACAGCTGGGGCAGTAGTTTACCATAGTCTTGTCTCTGAAAACAAGACCGTTTTCAAACATTTTCAGGAATATCCACTGAGTCCACTTGTAGTAGTTCTCGTCTGTGGTGTCAACAACTCTTGACCAGTCAAAGGAGAAGCCTACCTTTTTGAGCTGGCTTGTAAACTTTACAATGTTGTTGTCTGTAACCTTTCTGGGGTGAACGCCTGTCTTGATGGCAGTGTTTTCGGTAGGCAGACCGTAAGCGTCGAAGCCGATGGGGAAAAGCACGTTATAGCCCTCCAGACGGCGCTTTCTGCTTACGACCTCAAGACCAGAATAAGCCTTGATATGACCAACGTGCATACCGAAGCCCGAGGGATAGGGGAATTCTACCAGAGCGTAGAATTTCTTCTTGGGACTGCCTGTTTCAGCCTTGAAGCTGTCATGGTCCTCCCAGTATTTCTGCCATTTTGCCTCAACTGAGGCGAAATCATATCTTTCCATAATAAACCATCCTTTATTTTAAAATGCGGATAATATGCGATTCTCTTTAATCATCACAGGCGTAATCAGTTACCGATGAATCAAAGAAGAAGAAGTAAATCATTGCGCCAAACACTACAATTCCGATTATAGCCGTAATTGTAGAAAAAGTGTATATGGAGTTTATAGTTTCGGTCATAGTTGTTTCTGCTTCAATACCAAATTCCGTGTATAGATCGTCAAGATACTGTGCAGCGTCCATAGCGATCTTTTTCGACTGATGTGCGGTAATAACTGTTCTTACACAGTCAAAGAAATCAAGCACAGCCAGCCAACCGAGATTTCTTCTGCCCTTGTCGCTTCCCTTCATAAATTTAAGCGCATAGAAAATGATAAGTCCGCCGAGAATCAGACCGAAAATATTTGTACCCATAATTTCGTCCGAAATCGAAGCAATAAGCCTGAGAACACCCATTCCCAGCATAATGAAGCCGAGAACCTGTGCTTTTTTTCTTCCGCTTGCGTAGCTTGCCATTCTTTTCTGCTGCATCATATCGAGAACATTTTCATATTCCGAGTTGCTTGACGAAGATGAATAGCTTCCTCCCGAAACACTGTTGTAGCCTGTGCTCTGACTGCTTCCTGAAGAATATGTACCCGAAGAAGAGTACGAGCCTGTACTTGAAGAAGAATACGAGCCCGAAGAAGAGCTTGTCTGCGCTCTGCTCTGAACAGCACCGCCGCCCATTTCTTCAAAAGCAGGAGTCGGAGCGGAGGGCTTGCTGAGAGAAACAGCCTTTTCCTGCTGCACAGGCTCAGCCTTTTTCTCGGGAACAGGTGAAGCCGAGCCGTCCATTTCGCTGAACACGGGAGCGGAAATATCGTCCAGCGAATAATCAAGCTCATCTACAACAGGCTCATTGTCAGCCTGCACCTCGGAAACGTCCTGCTCCTCGTATGCATCGGGAGCGTCCGAATAATCAAGTCCGTCGAGGCTTGGCAGTTCAAGCTCGTCCATATCATTAAAATTTGCCATAATCCTTTATCCTTTCTGTTTTTAGTCTGTCTTTTTCTGATAGGGGTTATATTTTGCGTATTTGCAGTAGATCTTTACGCTCTTGTCAAACAGCGTGAACCATATTCCTGCCGCCCAGAAAACAATGGGAAGAAAAGAGGGGATCATAAATCCGCTGAAATATCCCATAGCCATTATTGTAGGAATGATAATGGCAAGAGTTGTTAAAATTCCTATACAAAAAACGATTCCCAAAAGGATTCTTGCAGCATTTTTACCCTTGAAAAACAGTATTCCCAGCGAAGCGGGGAGCAAAGCTCCGAGAAGCTGACCCACAAGGTATGCACCCCCCTGAGTGGTATCCCAGTCAAGGGACAAAAGAGAAAATACGCTGATAATTGTATAAATCACACCGATTATATGCGCTGTTTTTCTTCCCTTGCAGTACATATAGTAGCTGTCGGGGTCAAGACCTCCGTCATCTGAAATTACCGTAACCGTTTTTGCCGTACTCTGAGCCTCAGCGTTATTTTCGCCGCTGTAAAGCTTTGAGTATGAATTATCATTCTCATTCATTTTTATGAACCTCCATTAAATCAAATTGTCCACTGAGAAATATCCACTTCCTCACCGTCACGCCACAGGCGTTCAAGGTTGTAGAACTCTCTCTGATCTCTGCTGAAAACGTGAACGACAATATCGCCGTAATCAAGGATTATCCAGTTTGAGCCGTTGTTGCCCTGAACTCTCAAAGGCTCTTCGCCGTTTTCCTTCATCTTGAACTCTGCTTCCTCGGCAAGAGTCTTTGTCTGAGTGCTTGATGTGCCGTCAGCGATAACAAAGTAATCTGCGATAACGGTAAGGTCGCCTATTTTTATAACCTTGATATCCTCTGCCTTTTTGCTGTCAAGCGCCTTTACAATGATTTCGAGCTTCTGCTCTCTTGTCATATATCAAATCAATCCTTTCTGAACATCTGAGCATAGTAATTATACGCCTGTGCCGTGCTTTCGGGAATAAGCGAGCCCTTTGAGACAACATCGCTTACAGAAAAGCACAACGCTTCAAGCATTGCCTTTTTGATATTCTCCGAAGCAAGCTTCCGCATTTTTCCCACGTCCTTGTAGGAGCGGTCCTCCGAGATAAGGTCGGCAAGGTAAATTATTTCCTCCGTAAGTGACATTTCAGCTCTTGCGGCGGTGTGAAATCTTACAGCCATTAGAATATCCCTGTCGGAAATATGAAGCACCTGCTCACAGTACCTTGCACCTGCGGCTGCGTGATAAAGCGGCGGAACAGCCTTTTCCGCAGGACTGAGAGGAACGATGGAGTTTACACCCATTCTCAGCTGTTCCTCAACGGGTATCTCCTTGCATATGTCGTGAACAAGCCCTGCAAGATAGCATTTATCCCTGTCGCCGCCGTGCTTTTCGGCAAGCATTTTTGCCGCCTCGGCAACGTTAAGGCTGTGAGTATATCTTTTTTTGGAGAGTCTGATTTTCAGAATATCCTTGATTTCTTCCGTATCAGCTCCGCAGATAATTGTTGACATAGCTGTGACCACCCTTATCGGTAAACAGAATTACACATAATATATTCTACTACATTTTTATCCATATAGCAAGAAATATCCTGATTATTAACAATTTTTTCACGAATTTCCGTAGATGATATTTCAAAGGGGTCTGCGTCAATGATAGTCACCCTGCCGCCTGCTTTCGTAATGACCTCCGAATACCCGTAAATCCTGTCCGTTTCCTCCCGTGACCGTGAAACAGCGGCAATATCAGCCATTCCGATAATATCGCCGAATCTGTACCAGCGGGGGAGTGAAGCGAGTGAATCACTTCCCACAGTAAGAATAAGCCTGTCATTGGGATATATCTTACGAAGATATTCAAGCGTTTCGGCCGTGTAGCTTACAGTTCCCTTTTTTATCTCAAAATCGGAAACCGTGCATTTCGGAATATCCGCAAATGCAATGCGGCACATTTCAAGCCGCTGACTGCAATCTGCCCGACCCTTCCGTGAATTCTCCGCCTTAAAAGGATTTACATATGCAGGCATAATTATCACTCTGTCGGGAGAAATACCGCTTTGAAGCAGGCAGTTCACCGCATTGATATGCCCTTTGTGAACAGGGTCGAAGCTTCCGCCGAAAAGAGCCGTTATCACTTTTTCTTTTCCGCCTTGGGAAGCTCGATTTTAGGCTCTTGGGGATTTCTCTTAAAAAGCACCAGCTTGCTGCCTATGGTCTGAACGACCTCGGACTTTGTGCTTTCAGCCAGCTCATTTGCAGCCTCTGCGGCAGACAGCATAGCTGTTTCAAGAACCTTAAGCTTAACTATCTCTCTTGCCTTCAATGCGTCGTTTACCTGTGTAATGAGATTTTCGTTTATTCCGCCCTTGCCTATCTGGAAGATAGTATCCTCTTTGGCGGCGATACCTCTTAAATAAGCTCTCTGCTTGCTTGTAAGCATACTTAAACTTCCTTTCATTATCCCTTGATGATTTTTTCAAATTGTCTTATAGCGTCGCTTCTGTGGCTGACCTTATTTTTTTCCTCGGCGGAAATCTCGGCAAAGCTCTTGTCGCCGTACATAAATATGGGGTCGTAGCCGAAGCCGTTTGTGCCAAGCTCACTGTATCCGATTTTTCCCTCACATACGCCTGTAACAACGTGCTTTTCGCCCTCTGCGTCAATGTAGCAGATACAGCATTTGAATCTTGCAGTTCTCTTTTCATCCGCAACGCCCTCCATTTCGGAAAGAACTCTTGCGCAGAGCTTGCCCTCCTCGGCATATCTTGCGGAATATATTCCCGGAGCGCCGTTAAGAGCGTCAACCTCCAATCCGCTGTCGTCTGCAATAACAGGCAGCTTCATCATATCGTAAATCGCCTTTGCTTTAAGGAAAGCATTTTCCTCAAAGGTAGTGCCTGTTTCGTCAACCTCAATGTCAGCGCCTGCCTCGCTCTGAGAAATTACCTCAAAGCCTGCTGGCTCAAGTATCTCTCTGAATTCTCTCAGCTTGTTTTTATTGTTTGAAGCAAGAATCAACTTCATAGTAATTCACTTCCTTTATTCCTCGTCCTTTTTCTTTTTCTTGCCGAATGTGATCTCTTTGAACAGGAAGCCGAATCTGCCCTGTGTCCTGTCCTTCTTCTCGGCAGACTTATCCTCGTCGGATTCCTCTGCGCTTTCGGCTTCTTCCTCATTTTCTTCCGAATCGGATTCATCATCGGATTCTTCCTCAGCCGAGTCAGCTTCCTCGGACATTTCTTCCTCGGGCATTATTTCCTCGGAAATGCTTTCCTCCTCATCATCGGACATATCTGTGTCAACGTCATCAGCTTCGGAGATCTCCTCGGTCATATCCTCTGTATTTTCGGATATTTCCTCGGAAATATCCTCCTCATTTTCATCATTGCCGCCGTCTGTAAGCCGCTCATAGTTTCCTGTAAATTCGGTTTCGGAAACAAACAAAGCTTCGGCATAATCGTGAGCGGAAAAGTCCATAAGGTCGTCAAGCTTTTCACCTACGCCCACAAGCTTAACGGGAATACCCAGCTCCTTGTGAATTGAGATGATGATACCGCCCTTTGCCGTACCGTCAAGCTTTGTCAGAACGATGCCCGTAATATCGGCAGTTTCCGAGAAAAGCTTTGCCTGATTTACCGCATTCTGACCTGTTGTAGCGTCAAGGACGAGGAGAGTTTCGATAGAACAGCCCTCAGCCTGCTGACGGCAGATCCTTGTTATCTTTTTCAGCTCGTCCATAAGATTCTTCTTGTTGTGCAGACGTCCTGCGGTGTCGCAGATAACAACGTCAGCACCTCTTGCCTTTGCGGCAGTTATGGAGTCGAATACCACAGCCGCAGGGTCAGAGCCTTCTGCGTGTTTAACTATTTCAGCGCCTGCACGTTCAGCCCATACCTGGAGCTGCTCAATAGCCGCCGCACGGAATGTATCAGCCGCAGCAACGATGACCTTTTTGCCCTCAGATGTGAGCCTTGCCGCAAGCTTTCCTATGGTAGTGGTCTTGCCTGCACCGTTAACACCGATAACAAGTATTATGGCAGGCTTTGCGGAAAGATCGAGCTTTTTGTCCTCTCCAAGCATACGGGAGATTATCTCCTTCAGCTCGTCCTTTATAAGCGCAGGCTCTTTGATGCCCTTTTCCTTTACAGCCTTTCTCAGCTCCGAGCAGATGTCAACGGAGGTTTGAACGCCAATGTCGCACATAATAAGAGTTTCTTCAAGCTCCTCAAAGAAGTTCTCGTCGATTTTTGTGAAAGAGTTAAGCAGGGAATTTACCTTTCCCATCATAGAGTCACGGGTTTTTCTTATACCCTCTGCAATTTTTTCAAAAAATCCCATAGCAATTTCTCCTTGAAAACTATTCTGTAATGTCCTCTGCAGGGGGCTGCTCCATTTTCAGAAGCCTTGAAATTCCCTTGTCCTGCATAGTAACGCCGTACATAACGTCCGCCTCCTCCATAGTGCCTCGGCGGTGTGTAACTGTAATAAACTGTGTGGTATCTGTAAAATTATGAAGATACTGAGCGTATCTTGTAACATTCATATCATCAAGCGCCGCTTCGATCTCGTCAAGAATACAGAAAGGCGCAGGACGCAGACGGAGAATGGCGAAATATATCGCAATAGCCACAAACGCCTGCTCGCCGCCCGACAGCAGTGAAAGGCTTTTTATTACCTTTCCCGGAGGGGCAACGTTTATTTCAATGCCCGATTCCAGAACATCGTCGGGGTCGGTGAGAGAAAGCTCAGCCTTGCCGCCGCCGAAAAGCTCAACAAATATCTGCTTGAAATTGCTGTTGATGATCTCAAAGCTTTCGGAAAAAATCTGCTTCATAGTTTCCGTAAGCTCATCAATAAGCCTTTCAAGCTCACGCTTTGAGCTGTTCACATCATCAAGCTGACCCGACAGGAAGGTGTATCTTTCGGAAACCTCCTTGTACTCCTCGATAGCCGAAAGATTTACATTACCCAGCGCACGGATCTTCTGCTTTACCGTACCCAGACGGATATTTATCTCCGAATGGTCAGCGTCCTTTATTGCGATCTCCTCAGCCTCCGATGGATAAAGCTCGTACTGCTCCGCCATATCGGATATTATCTTGTCGTAAGCGGACTGAGCAGCCTTCTGCCTTTCCTCCAGACGGGTCTTTTCAGCACCGAACTTTTCCTTTTCGGTGTTCTTATCCTTTGTCTGACTGCGTATCTCGTTTGAACGCCGCTCCATTTCAAGGTTGCGGCTCTGAGTTTCGGCAATTTCTGCGTTTATCTCAGCAGTACGGTCGCCCGAGCCTTTAAGCTCGGATTCTCTTATGCGGATAAGCTCTTCCTTTTCGGCAATGAGCTTTTTCTGCTCCTCAATATCCATAGCCGATTTAACGGAGCTGTCGCCGATGCTTCGGCTCTGTTCTTCAAGAGCCGCAAGCCCCTCCTTAACGGAAAGCCTGTCCTTTTCAAGCTCTGCTCTGCGTATTTTCAGAGCGGACATTTCTGCGGAAACCGCTTCACGTTCTTCCTTGAGCTTTTCAAGCAGAGCCGTGTCTCTGCCGGATTTATCCTCGCCGTCGGCAATTTTCGCTTCTATCTCACCAAGCTCATCTGCGGCAGAATTCACAGCATTCACCGTGTCCTCATAACGCTTTTTCAGACGGGCAATATTATCCTCGGCAGTTTTTCGTCCGTTTATGCTCTGCTCTGCCACCTGTTCGATACGTTTTAACTCTGCCTCAAAGCGTATCTTATCCTGTTCGATGACTCTTATTTCGTCCCTTGCGGCTTCAAGGTCGATTTTCATTTTATCGGTTTCTGCTTTCAGAGCGGCAGTTTTTGATTTAAGCTCGGAAAGCCTGCTGTTATCATCATTAAGCTCACCTGTAAGACGGTCTATCTCATTCTTTCTTGTAAGAACGCCCGAAGAACGGTTTGCCGAACCTCCTGTGAACGAACCGCCCGCATTGACTACCTGACCGTCAAGGGTAACTATCTTGAATCGGTAATTGTATTTCTTTGCAATGCTTCCTGCGCAGTCAATATCCTCGGCTATGACTGTCCTGCCAAGAAGCGATGCGGCAATGCCCGAAAATTCGGGAGCATATGAAACTATGTCACAGCCCAGAGCCACAAAGCCCGCACAGCTGTCAAGACCGCTTTCGCTCAGCCTGTTTCCCTTAACCGAGGTAATAGGCAGGAATGTTGCACGGCCTGCGTTCATATCCTTAAGCATTCGTATGCTGCGCTTTGCGGCTTCCTCGTCCTTAGTGACGATATTCTGCAATGCGCCGCCCAAAGCAGTTTCAACAGCAATGCTGTATTCCGTCGGCACGCTCAGAATCTGAGCCACCGAGCCTATTATTCCTCCAAGCCTGCCGCTTTTTCCTGCTTTGAGAACCTGCTTTACAGCGTGACCGAAGCCCTCCATACTGTTTTCAAGATCGGTCAGCAGTCTTATCTTGTTTTCCTTTTCTCTTACGCTGAGAGTAAGCTCTGAAAGCTCCTTTTCTGCGGCGGAAAGCTTTTCGGACTTTGCCGAAAAAAGCCTGTTCATACCGCCCAGTCGGTTTTCCTGTTCAGCTCTCTTTTCATCAAGGAGCAGCAGTCCGTCGGAAACCTCCTTACGCTCCTTGTCAAGATTCTTTTCGCTGTCAGCGATAGCGTCAAGCTGTGCCGCCGCCGCCGCTTCCTGCTCTTTTATTTCTCTCAGGGTGTTCTCCGAGGAATCGGCAGTTACTTTCAGCTCGGACTGCCTTATGTAAAGCCTGTTAAGCTCTGCGGCGTGACCGGAAAATTCCTTTTCAAAGCCGTCCTGCCTGCCTGCCGCCTCTTTCAGCCTTTCCTCTGCAAGAGCATAAGCCTTGCCGTTTTCGGTTATCTCCTGCTCTATCTTTTCGGTAAGCGCCAGCTTTTCCTCTGTAAGCCGCCTGTTTTCGCTGTCTGAAAGACGTGCGTTTTCCATCTGCTTTTCCAGAGCTTCTATATTTTCATAGCAATGGCTTATCTCGTTTTTGTAAACCGCAATATCCGAATGAAGCTGCGTGTTTGATTTTTCAGCTTCGAGTATAGCGTTTCTCAGCTGTTCAATGCGGATATTTCCCTTGCCTATCTCATTGAAAACTGCCTTGTACTCATTTTCCAGCCGTTCAATATCAGCCTCGCAGGAGGAATACTCCGAAGTGTTTATAAGTATCTTATCCGAAAGCTCGGAAAGCTTTTCCCTGAGCTGTGAAAGCTCGTGTACCCATACAGTAATTTCAAGGGATTTTTTTTCTGCGCTGAGCTCAATAAACTGCTCTGCCTTTTCCGACTGCTTTCTCAGCGGCTCAACTCTGCTTTCAAGCTCGGAAATTATGTCAGTCAGCCTGAGAATATTATCCTCCGCCTGACTGAGTCTCCTCTGAGCCTCTGCTTTTCTGAAACGGAACTTTGAAATTCCCGCCGCTTCTTCAAAAATGCTTCGTCTTTCTCCCGATTTTGAGGAAACTATTTCAGCGACTCTGCCCTGACCGATGATCGAATATCCGTCTCTGCCCAGACCTGTGTCCATAAACAGCTCGGAAATGTCCTTGAGCCTTACCTGAGCGCCGTTTATGAGATATTCGCTTTCGCCGCTTCTGTAAAGCTTTCTTGTAACAGTGACCTCGGGAGCGTCTATATTCAGAAGTCCCTTGTCATTTGCAATGCACAGAGTAACAGCCGCAAATCCCATAGGCTTTCTCAGCTGTGTTCCTGCGAAAATCACGTCCTCCATTTTTGAGCCTCGGAGAGTCTTTGAGGACTGCTCTCCAAGCACCCAGCGAACAGCGTCGCCGATGTTTGATTTGCCGCTGCCGTTAGGACCTACAACAGCGGTAATGCCCTTGCCGAAATCCAGCTTTATCTTGTCGGGAAAGGATTTGAAGCCCTGCAGCTCAAGTGATTTTAAATACATCTGCCTACCGTCCTTTCCTGTTTCATTGGATAATATATTTCTTTCCGTTAACAAAAATACCGTCGCCCGTCAGACTGTCATTTCTCTTGAAGGCAGCGTTTTTGTCCTTGAAATAAAGCCTGTTTGATTTCTTATGCCCTGAAAGAATACTCATTCTTGAAGCATTCGCTTCGCACTCCGCAAAGCCCTTTTCCGAAAGCTCCCTTTCAATTATCCGTCTGACGATCTCCGAGCGGACCACTTCTCCCAGCGCAGGGTGAAAATATCCTGCAACGGCTCTGCTCTCAACGCTTTCCTCTGCGTGAAGCCCCAGCCTGATGATCCTTATGTCCGCTTCGGTGAACATCTGCATAAGCTCTGCGCAAAGGCGGATACATTCCTCCATAGGATAAAGCCTGTAAACGCCATCTCTGTAAAGCTCCGCAAGACGTGTTCCCTCCAATACTGCAACAGGGTATATCCGCACCGTGTCGGGACTGATGGAAATAATTTCCCTTGCAGTAAAAATATCATCCTCGGGAGAACTGCCGTAAAGCCCTGTCATCATCTGGAGACCAAGCTCAAACCCGTGCGTTCTTATCATTTCCGAAGCGTTTCGCACGTCCTGTGTGGTGTGTCCTCTCAGATTCATATCCAGCACCCTGTCACACATAGACTGAGCGCCCAGCTCAATTGCCGTAACTCCGAAGCCTTTGAGCAGCATAAGAATTTCCTCGTCAATGCAGTCGGGACGAGTCGAAATTCTTATGCCGCAAAAGCCGCCGTTTCCTGTGTATTTTTTTGCACGCATAAGCAGGGCAGTCATATA
>JAGAJY010000214.1 GCA_017848125.1 Oscillospiraceae bacterium | reverse complement strand
CATTCTGTTTTCAGAATAACATTAAAGCAGGTGCGCTGTTCGTCGGATTCTGCGTAAATTTTTCCGCTGTGTTTCCGTGCTATTGCTGCGGCAATTGCAAGCCCCAGTCCGAAGCCGCCCGTTGCGGAGCTTCTTGACGAATCCGTCCGATAATAGCGGTCAAAAATACGTTCAAGCTCATTGGGAGGAATGGGCTTTCCGCTGTTTGAAACTGTAAGCCTTGCCCTGTTCTTCTTTTCTCTCACAAGGCAGACGGATATTTCCGATCCTTCCGAGGAGTGTATCACAGCGTTGTCGATAAGTATGGTTATAAGCCGTGAAAGACTTTCCTTGTCACCTGTCACGTCAATTCCGCTTTCTATGCTCTGGGAAATGTTTTTTCCCTTTTCAAACGCAACCGCTTCCATGGCAAGGCACGCTCCCTCGGCTATTTCCGACAGAGGTACAGTTGTCATTACCCCGCTGCTGTCCGCCTGCTCCTCTCTTGAAAGATACAGCATTTCATTTATCAGCCGTGACATTTTATCCGTTTCACTTCGTATATAACCGAACCATTTCTGCTGTTCGGAAACCGTGTTTTCGGGGCTTGCGGTAATAACGTCAAGGTTAGCGTTTATTACCGTCAGCGGAGTTTTCAGCTCGTGAGATGCGTTTGAAAAGAATACACGCTGTCTGTTCCAAGCGTCCTCAATGGGAATGACTGCCCATTTTGACAGGAGCAGGGAAAGGAGGAATATCACCGCCGAGGACAGCAGGAAAATGCCCGTGAGGATAAACAAAAGCCTGTTGAGAGTAGAACGCTCGTCTGTTCGGTCAAGGAGAACTATTATCCGTCCTTCGGGGGTGTTTCTCATTTCATATCTGTAGCTTACCCCCTCGGCAGAAACCTTACCCTTGTCCTCAGTTCCTTTGGAAATTATCTGTGAAACTGCACTTTCCACAGATATATCCGTATCTGTTCCATCAGTGTCAAAAAGTCTCTGCCTGCTGTAAAAAACGCTTTTTATGCTGTTGTCCTCATCAAGCCTGACTGTTATCCACCCTGCGGAAAAACGTTCTGTTTCATTATCGGGGATATGAGGCGGTCTTTGACGGTTTTCACTGTCCTCTGATTTCAGCTTGGGAGGGGACGCCCATCTGCCGCTGTAATCAAGCTCCATAGCCATGGAGATTATCCTGTCGCCGTTTCGCTCCTCCGAGCGGCACATTGAAATGAATACCGCCCCCAGAACCCCCAGCAGAACAAGGCTAAGCAGAGCCGTCAGCACAAGAGTGAATCTTGCTCTTAGCTGTTTTATCATCTTAACCCTCCTCCAGAGTATAGCCTACGCCTCTCACAGTTCTGATAACACATTTCGATTTGAGAAATCCCAGCTTTTTTCTGAGAAATGAGATATAGACCTCTACATTGTTGTACTCCGCCTCTGAATCGTAGCCCCATATTTTGGTGATAAGTGTTTCCTTGCTGAGAATATGTCTGCTGTTTTTCATAAGCAGCTCCATTATCGAGAACTCCTTTAACCCCAGCTTCAGCGAGTTTTTGCCGCAGGAAAGCTCATAAGCCGATGTATCGAGAGAAATATCTCCGCAGGAAATAATGTCCGTATTAACAATAGCCGCACCGCTTCTTCTGCCCAGTGCTCTTACACGGGCGAGAAGCTCATCTGTTGCAAAGGGTTTTGTGAGGTAATCATCAGCGCCGCTGTCAAGCCCACGCACCCTGTCGGATATCTCGTCCTTTGCGGTAAGAAGCAGCACGGGAGAGCATATCCCCTCGGCTCTAAGCCGCCTGAGCACCTCTATACCGTCCATTTGCGGCATCATAATGTCAAGTATGATAACATCGTATATGCCTGTAAGAGCGTTGTCAAGAGCGTCAATGCCGTTATGCACGGGATCGGCGGTTATCCTGTTTGATGAAAATATCTTTACAAGAGCGTCAGCCAGCATTTTTTCGTCCTCTGCAAGAAGGATACGCATAATTCTTTTCCCCCATTCTGCATATAATCGTACAGCATAACACTTAAATGAATCTTAAAAACACAGCGGAGCTTGTGCAGAGACATATATGCCCCTGCAAAGCCCCGATATAATTCTAATTCTAAGTTTAATTGCTCTTTACCTTTGAAGACTTCTCGGGTGCTTTGGGTACAGCCTTTACCACCTTTGAAGCAGTTCCCGCAGTGTATGTCTTTGTCATTTTGTCGTATTTTACGGGCATGACCTTGAATTTGTAGGTCTTGCCGTTTGTCAGCTTTTTGATAGTGTATTTTGTTCCCTTGACAGTTGCCTTTCTCTTGTAAGACTTGCTATTTGCGTCGTACATATAGATTCTGTAAGCGTCAGCACCGTCAACCTTGCTCCATGAGATAGTTGCTCTCTTATCGCCGTTCTTTACCTTGACAGTCAGAGGAGCGGGAAGCTTTGTAACGGAATCCTTCTTTACATAGGAGTTTTCTCCCGACTGACCGGGCTTGTTCTGAACCATATCCGATACAAAGGTATATTCGGCATCAGCCATAGCGGACTGAGTCTTGTTGTATATCTTGACCTTGTATTTCTTGTTGTCTTTGAGTCCTGAAGCCTCAACATAGGTGTTCTTGGTAGAGGTCGTGTAAACTGTTTTGCCTGATTCGTCCTCAACGCTTACGGAAAAAAGGTCCTTATCCTCTGCAAAGTCATTGGGGTTCTTCCAGCCGATAAGAAGCTTTCCGTCCTTGACAAGGAAAGAAATGCTGTAGGCAGTGCCGTAATCGGGGAATTTGCTCATATCAGAGGGAACTGTAAAACGGCTTGTTTCGGGAGCATAGAATGATGTATATGCATTATCCGATTCGCCTGTTCTGAGAGCGATAACGCAGGCAAAGAAATCTGCTGATTTATTGTGCTCCACACCGAAAACAGTTTCGGGAACGGTGACAGCCTTGAACTTCTTATGCACATATAAAGACTTAACCACCTTGCCGTCCTTGTCGCATATCTTAACCGCATATGCGCCCGCATAAGGCACTTCAGCCCATGAAAGCTTGACGCAGCCGTCATAAAGCTCGGCAACCGCATTCTGAACAGCCTTATCGGTAGTAGCTGACACAACATCTGAGGTCTGGGTCGTACCGTCAACAACAATAAAGTCCACAGCACCTGCACAGAAGGGCACGGATGAAACTGCCATAACAGCCGCCATTATTGAAGCCGTGATTTTCATAGAGTATTTCATTTTATATCTTCCTTTCGATTTTGTATATTTTGTTGTATCTATATTTTAGCATATTTTTATATGACTTTCAAGAATTACAGAAAAATTCTGCATATTCAATAAAATTACAGCATATAATAAAACATAATCCCTAAGGAAAACGGCTTCCCTGCGTTGATTTTTTGCTCTCCCAAAAAAATCTGAAATTTTTTTCAAAAAACCCTTGACAAATCGGAATTGATGTAGTATAATATAAAAGTCGGTTGGAGAGATAACGAATCCGACCGAAGGAAAAATGTGGGAGCATAGCTCAGCTGGGAGAGCATCTGCCTTACAAGCAGAGGGTCATAGGTTCGAGCCCTATTGTTCCCACCATATGGCCTGGTAGTTCAGCTGGTTAGAACGCCGCCCTGTCACGGCGGAGGTCGTGGGTTCGAGTCCCATCCAGGTCGCCATTTGCGGATTTAGCTCATCTGGTAGAGCGCCACCTTGCCAAGGTGGAGGTAGCGAGTTCGAGCCTCGTAATCCGCTCCATTTTTTCTCTGCTCATCAGAGGAAATGGCGCTATAGCCAAGTGGTAAGGCGTGGGACTGCAACTCCCTGACCCCCGGTTCAAATCCGGGTGGCGCCTCCAAGAAAGCTCCGAGTTTTTCGGAGCTTTTTTATTTTGCAAAATAGACAACACATAGGCAAACACGGGAATTGTATTGGTCTGATTGCACAAAGTTTTTAAAAGCCCTTGCATAAAAGAGCGGAATGTGGTATAATACTAATGTAAAATTTTGCAAGCTATGCGTATTTGTATATAAACGGAGGAACACTATAATGGGCGCTATAGAAATCATCAGCGGCATAATTCTTATTGCGTGCAGCGTATTTATCGTTGTCATCACTCTTATGCAGTCACAGAAGCAGCAGGGTATGACAAGTGCGGTTCAGGGCTCAAACAATGACAGCTTCTACGGAAAGAACAGCCAGAACACCAGAGAAAAGGCTCTCGAAAGGCTCACAAAGATAGTAGCATTCATCTTCTTTGTAGCAGTTATGGCAGTAAATATCATTTCCGCTGTTGCTTCAAACGGCTGATAACTGACAATTCGCTCCTGCACAGCTGTGCAGGAGCTTTTTTTATAAATCCCCCGAGATTTTACACTATTATATTCCGAAAGGGTGGTTAATACAATGGCAGATATTTCTCAGATTTGCGTTTCAAGAATACTCAATGTGCTTGAACAGGGCGGCAGGCGTGCCGTTCCCGAAAAGGCGCTTTACGGCAAGGTAAAGGGCAAAAAGGTATCAAACGCTGATTTCAGGCGTGCGGCAGCTTCTCTGTGCGAAAGCGGAGATATTCTTCTTACAAAGCAGGGATATATCCTCTGCAAGGCTCACGATATGTTCAAGGCAGATGTGGCAAGGATAAACCGCACCTTCGGCTTTGTCCGCAGGCAGGACGGTGTTGAGATATTCGTTCCCGGAAAGTATCTCAAAGGCGCTATGCCCGGAGATACTGTCATCTGCCGTCTTATCCCTTCCAGAGGGGAATCACCCGAAGCGGAGGTCTGTGCGGTTGCAAAGGAGGGCTTTTCCGAGTTTACAGGCACGCTGGTTTCCGAAAACAACAGCTATTTTGTCCGCCCCGACAGCTTCTGCCGTGACCTTATAGCAGTCAGCGGCAAGGACGTAAGTGTCAAGGAGGGTGACAAGGTTCTGGCAGTCATCTCCAAAAGAGGGGAGCGCCATGCCGACCACCGCTGCCGTATCAGCGCAGTTTTCGGCAATTCCGACAGGGCATACAGCAGCGCCCTTGCCGTGCTTTATATGAATGATGTTGAAGTGGAATTTCCCCTTGCCGTTCAGGACGAGGCAAGGCATATTTCGGGAATGAAGATAACCGACAAGGACATTTACAGCCGCCTTGACCTGAGAGACGAGATAATTTTCACCATAGACGGTGCAGATACCAAGGATATAGACGATGCTATATCCGTCAGCAGAACGGAAAACGGCTATGCTCTGGGCGTTCATATTGCCGATGTTTCCCACTATGTAAAGAGGGATTCCGAGCTTGATAAGGATGCTTTTCTCCGAGGAACGTCGATCTACTATGCAAACAAGGTCATACCTATGCTTCCCAAGGAGCTTTCAAACGGCATCTGCTCCCTTAATCCCAATGAGGACAGGCTTGCTTTTTCCTGCCTCATGGAGCTGGACAGCGAGGGCAAATGCGTAAAGCACAAGTTCAGCAAAACAGTTATCCGTTCAAGAGTAAAGGGCGTTTACAGCGAGGTCAACGAGATACTTGAGAACAGGGAAAATATACCCGCAGAGCTTTCAGAAAAATACGATGGGCTTATTGATACAATTTTTCTTATGCAGGAGCTTGCGGAAATACTCACCGCAAACAAGCTGAAAAGGGGCGCACCTCAGATAGATACCCCCGAATGTAAGCTTGATATAAACGAAAACGAGGTCTGCGTCAATGTATCACGCAGAGAAAGGGGCAAGGCAGAGCTTATTATCGAGGAATTCATGCTTATGGCGAATGAATCTGCCGCAAGGACTGCACGGGAAAATGAGATCCCCTTTGTTTACCGTGTCCACGAGGACCCTGCCGCAGAAAAGATCCGTGACCTTATTGAAGTCACCGACAGACTGGGAGTTCCTCACCCTCAGTTTTCCAGCGTAAAGCCTGTCCACCTTGCAGAAATACTCAATTCCGTAAAGGACAGCGATCTTTCACCTGTAATAAACAATATGGTTCTGCGTTCAATGGCAAAGGCAAAGTATGCTGAT
>JAGAJY010000213.1 GCA_017848125.1 Oscillospiraceae bacterium | reverse complement strand
GCTTGAAATAGACAGCGGCGGCTGTGATGATGACAATGCTCAGATTCTGCTTGACATAGCAAACTGCGATAACGAGCATATGTACATCAAAACTGACGGAAGTCTGAATACAGGCATGGAGCTTGTGACGCACCCTATGACCCTTGATTATCACATCAATCATATGCCATGGTCTGAAATATGCGAAAAAGCTGTAAGACTTGGATACCGCTCTCATAAAACAACAACCTGCGGACTGCATATCCATGTCAACCGCACAGCATTCGGCTCTGACAGGGATGAACAGGAGATTTGTATTTCAAGAATACTTTTCTTTGTGGAACGATTCTGGCAGGAGCTTCTGAGATTTTCAAGACGCACCGAAAGTCAGATAAACAGATGGGCTGCAAGGTATGGAATGAAAGATAATCCGAAGCAAGTGCTTGACAACGCAAAATCAAAAGGAAACGGAAGATATGCAAGCGTTAATCTGTGTAATTATTCGACTATCGAATTCAGGATTTTCAGAGGTACGCTCAAATACAACACAATTATCGCTACACTCCAGATGGTTGACAGGATATGCAGGCTTGCTATAGAAATGACAGATGAACAGCTGACAGCATTGTCATGGCCTGAGTTTGCGGAAAGCATAACCGAGCCAGAGCTTATCCGGTATCTCAAGGAAAGAAGATTATACATCAACGAACCTATTACAGAAACGGAGGAATTTTGATTATGTGCAGCTTATTCGGACTTATTGATTACGAAAACGCAGTTCCGTCATTTGCAAGAAAGGTTATTGTAAAGATACTTGCACAGGAATGTGAAGCGAGAGGAACAGATGCAACAGGAATTGCATACAACACTCACGGCAGTCTGAGAGTGTACAAGCGCCCTGTGAGAGCAGCGAAATTCAAGTTCAATCTTCCATCTGACAGTCGTGTAATTATGGGTCACACCCGAATGACTACCAAGGGCAATCAAAAGGTAAATAACAATAATCACCCATTTTACGGCTCAGTTCCCGACAATGTATTTGCTCTGGGACACAATGGTGTTCTGTACAATGATGAACAGCTGCGCTCACAAATGCAGCTGCCGAACACAACCATTGAGACAGACAGCTATGTTGCTGTGCAGTTGCTTGAGAGAATTGGTCACATAAGCTTTGAATCGCTGAAGGAGATGGCGGAAACGGTCAGCGGCTCATTCTGTTTTTCTGTACTTACGGATGAAAATGATGTTTATCTTGTAAAGGGCAGTAATCCTCTTGAAATTTATGATTGCGGAGGATTTTATGTTTATGCCAGCACGAAAGAAATTCTTGACAAGGCTCTGAAAAGGCTTCATATCAGAAAGAAAAGTGAAGTCCAATCATCACAGGGAGATATCCTGAAAATATCAGCAAATGGAAGTGTTGAGAGGAGCACATTCAACTGCTATGATTATGAATATTCAAGGTACAGCTTTCTCAGTTCTTACATCGGAAGGGACAGAGATGATGCAGATGAGCTTGATCTGATAATTCAATACGCTTCATATTTCGGTATTGATGAACGTGACATCATTATGCTTAGTGATATGGGATATGATGCCTGTGATATTGAGGAGATGCTGTATTAAAAGTCTAACTTTTTGGGGTCACGTCAAAACACCTTAGCTCTTATATAAAAGTGCATTTTATTTGTATTTTTAGAAAATACGATGCCATTTAGTCCTCATCTAAATCAAAACCGCCAGTTAAAATAAACTTCCTAAGTATTTTATCAACCTTCATATTTACTTTCGGAGGAATAATTGTTGTTCCCTCAAGTTTTTCAAGAAAGGCTTTAGCTGTTGTTCTGTTTACTGATTGTTTCAGCTTATCAAATCTGCCAAACTCATCAATGTTCGCTTCTGAAAGATTTAGTTCCATCATTCCTCTGAGTAAATCCTCATCTAATCCAAAAGCGACAGCAAAGCTGTGAATTTGTTCATTTTTGGCTTTGTACTGATACTCTGTGATGTAATCACGAAGTGTTTTTCCGTCCTCAACGATAACATCTCCACGCTGAATATCGTGCAAAAAAATTTCTGCATACTTCTGTTCTTCCTGTGTAAGAGTAGCAAAAGATTTGTGAAGTTCATCAAGTGAGGCTTGAAGCTGTTCCTCTGTAACACCATCTTGACGAAGATTTTTCAGATACTTTTCAAATCGGCTGTTCATATAAGCAGCATCTATTCTACCTGTGTCAATTTCAGTAATATAGCCAACAAGGTCGAAAGGAGTGTCATCACCTCCTGTACTGCCACCACCGCCGTCATCATCGCCATTAGAGAGTTCTTTATAACGCTGTACCAAAGCCATAAAGGTACTGTTATCAAAGTCGAGCGTGATTGTTTCCTTTAATCCTGTTTCTTCGTCCTTAAAAATATAGGTTTCTTGTTCCCAATTAAAGCCTTGCAACTTTGCAGCATCAAGGTGATGGTTGAAATCCTTGAAAAGCTGTGCAAACTTGGCTTTTTCGGAGTGCTCATCTGGCAATTTAGTGAAATCTGTAACCCCTGCGGACTTGAAAACCTCTGAAATGTCCATAAATATTGCATTAAGCTTTTTTAAGTTATATGGCAACTTCTCAACGAACAGAACAGTAGGTTTATCGCCTGAATAAGTCTTAACAGCTTCGTCTATATAAGCCTTCATTGTAAATGGTCTACGGTAATATTTGATTACTCCGTAAGGCTTTTCATTACTCTTGAAAAGTCGGTTTGTTCTTGACATCGCTTGGATAAGATTTTCGTACTGAAGAATTTTATCCATATAGAGCGTATTAACCCATTTTGAGTCAAAGCCTGTAAGCATTTGGTCTACAACGATAAGTAAATCCAGCATTTTTTCAGGAGTACGGGTAATTGCTGTATATTGTCCCTTGTGGGCAAGTCGCAAGGATACATCTTTCTTGAAAGATGCGTGAGTTGGTAGTGTAAAATCTTGCTCATACATTTTGTTGTAATCTTCAAGGATTTCTACAAGACCGTCCTCTTTAAACAAAGCCACAGGCTGTCCTCTGAATGTTGTCTTATATTCTCCATCCTCATTACCGATATGAGGGTCAAACAGACAAGTCACTCTTAGATTTGGCATTTTTAATTTAAAAAGTCGATAATACTCAATAGCTTCAGGAATACTGCTTGTTGCAAAGATAGCGTGAAATTTCTTGTTTACGCTGAGAATGCTCCATCCTTCGCAAATGTCATCTACGACAGCATTTTGATGTTCGGGACTGATATATTGAGAATTTGGTAAATAATCTTCAATGCCCTTAATGTACTTTCCGTCATCTTGCTTATATCCAGCCATCGGAACATTTTTCATAAACTTGTTGAATATCGTATTGATGCAGAATATGACTGCATTGATGAATCTGAAACGGATTGTAAAAACGTCTTTGGTTTAGAATACTGACATAAAACTGCAGTATTTTCGCTTGATACAGATATATATAATATATATGATATAATAAAATATATCAGAATCCTGTTGTTAAGATGAATATATCTCTTTGATTATGTCAAAAATCTAAAAGGAAAGGATGGTAGAAGATGACACTGACAATAGTAAAGCGATACAATGGCGATGGCGAAGAGATTGACGAAACCTACCAGCCTGTTATTCCTGAGCTGGTAGAACTTCTCACGGAGGTTTACCACAAAATAAACACCGAGAAAGAAAACGAGGTTTCGACATAAAGTTTGTATAAATTATATATTGAAATATTAAGTGAATGTGATATAATAGAGATAACCTATAAGGAGTCCCTTTAAGGTTATCTCTGTTTTTTTGGAGGTTCGAGAATGGAGAATACGAGAAAAACTGCTTTATACATCCGAGTATCCACTGACGCACAATATGAGGAAGGATATTCGGTTGATGCTCAGAAGCAGAAGCTGGAGCAGTACTGCAAGCTTAAGGATATTACCGATTACGAGTTCTACATTGACGGCGGTTGGTCAGGCAGCAATATTGACCGTCCTGAGATAAAGCGGCTTATGGACGAGATAATCGGCGGCAAAGTGGGAGCGGTTATTGTTTATAAGCTTGACAGACTTTCACGTTCTCAGAAGGACACTATCTTTATGCTTGAAGAGGTGTTCAATCCCTACAACTGCAGCTTTGTAAGCCTTAATGAAAATTTTGACACAACTACGCCATATGGAAAAGCGATGATAGGAATACTCTCTGTTTTCGCTCAGCTTGAACGTGAGAATATCCGTGAACGTACACGAATGGGAATGTATGAAAGAGTGAAATCAGGCTACTGGATGGGCGGCGGACGAGTGCCTTTCGGTTACGATTATGACGCTAACAGAGATATTCTTGTTCCCAATGAACACGCTGAGGACGTCAGGCAAATTTTTGATCTGTATTTACAGGGGTATTCCACCACTGCTCTTGCAAAAATGTTTGATGTATCGGGTGATAAGCAGATCACAAACATACTTGACCGTATAACCTATCTCGGAAAAATAAACTTCTGCGGTGAGATAATCGACGGGCTTCATGAGCCAATTATTGATGAACAGACATGGAATAATGTTCAGGCTGAACGGCAGAAGCGTTCTACAAAGGGTATCGTTACATCATCTTATCTGCTGACAGGGCTTATCTACTGCGGCAAATGCGGTGCAAGAATGAGGTATCAGAAATGGGGAAAGAACGGTCTGAAAATATACTGCAATTCTCAGCAGCACAGCAGACCCGAATTTGTTGTTGATCCCGATTGTGATAACTTGAAGCTTGATGCCTGCGATGTGGAGGATATTGTTATAAAGGATCTGTTTAACTACACTAAACAGAACAGGCGCATTGATACAGAAATAAATGTAAAAGCCTCAGCACTTCAGACCCTTAAGCAGAAATACGATGTGGTATCGGGGCGTATCAAACGACTGTATAATCTCTATGCCGCAAGCGAAGATGATCTCCTGCTTGAAACTATAAATGAAAACAAGAATGAGCTTGCGGAAATATCACGGCAGATCGAAAACGAGAAAAAGCTGAGTGCTGTTGTCAATGACCTCAACGAAAAGAATAAGACCATAGCCACCATTGAGGACAGCTGGGACAGCATGAGCATAAAGGACAAGCAGAAGGCTATTCGGATATGTATTGACAGGATAGAGATTTCCGATACAAATATTTCCATCAAATACGCTTTTTAATCTTTTCAACAGCTGTATGTCATTCCGATGATATCAGGTGAGCTAAAGCGATATCTTCGTGATAACACTCCCATAAGAATATCCAGAAGTCTGAGAGACCTTGCATACAGAGCAATGCAGGCAAAAGAAGAGCTTACGGCAGAGCTTATGCGTGAGCCTGATATAACCGAGATCGCAAGCAGGCTTGATATGCCCAAGGCAGAGGTGGTAACAGCACTTGAAAGCATTTCAGACCCTCTTTCGCTGTATGAGCCTGTTTATTCCGATTCGGGAGACACGCTTTTCATCCTCGACCAGATAGGCGACGGAAACGATTCAGATGGCTGGATAAATGAGCTTTCCTTTAAAGAAGCAATGGTTTCGCTGACTGAACGTGAGAAACGTATCCTTTATCTGCGTTTTCTTAAAGGCAGAACACAGATGGAGGTAGCAAAGGAAATCGGCATATCTCAGGCTCAGGTGTCAAGACTTGAAAAAAATACGCTTGATAAGCTTAAAGGTGAGTGACAGATTAAAATCGGCATAATATCATACTGCACTTATTGAGGATAAAAAAGGGCTGATGCATATACGATACATCAGCCCTTTTTCAGCATTGGTCACTCCCCTGCCGTTTCCCTTTCAGGAATCACAATACCCATTTCCTGAGTAATGAAATCTATCTGATACTGTAAATCCTCTATCTGAGCAATATAAGCCTGCTCCTTTTCTGTCTGAATCTTTTCAAGCTTGTTGGTATTGGCAAGATTTATGGAATACAGCACGGTAACAATAACCGCAAATACGGTAAGTCCCGCAGTCACAGGATTGAACCAGCCCTTGCTCTCCTCTTTTTCGGTAATATAACGAGAGATCGATGTATGCTTCAAAGCCCTTGAAAGTGAGAAATACAAAGGAACGGCTATAATGCAGGCAAGAGCAGCATTTATCACAGATGTGAGAGCATTCACTCCCGTCAGCTTCAGGGCAACCGAAACAGGCTCGCCCAAAATTATCTGACTGAGGAAGGTTTTAAGCAGATAAAGCACGATATATACAAGCTGACCCACAACAGCACCCGTAATAACCGCTTTGTTCTCATTATCCGAGGAGTGCTTTCTGATATGTCCTGCGGTAAAGCCCATTGCAAATTTGGAAATAAATGTATATGGTGCGGAAACGATATAAACAGGGTCAACCAAATCATAAAGCGCCGCTCCTATTCCCGAAGCAAGACCGCCTTTCAGCCTGCCAAGAAGCAAGCCTGCAAGCAGACACATTGAATTTCCCAGATGTATTCTTGTTACAAGCACGCCGTTGGGGATCTTTATCTGCAAAAAATTACCCACATATACAAGCGCCGCCATAAAGCCCACAAACACGCATATTCTGAGTGTATCGCCAGTTTTCCTTGTACCGCTCTGAGGTGTTATCACATTTTCTGACATAACTATCATCTCTCCTTAAATTCATCTCCCTTGGGATAATACTATCATACTCATATTTCACCAAAAAATCAAACTGTACAGATTTTGGTAATATTTTTATTGCACTATGAAACATCAACAAATCAACAAGCACCACAACATCAGTTTTGTATAAATCAACCAACGCATATCACTCTGTCTGAAACATAAAAAAACCGAAGCGAAAAATTCCACATTTCTACGCTTCGGATATATTTCTTTTTTGTGCAGTAAGACGATAAATCATGTTAATCATTCATTAACATCTGCTGAGTCTTCCACTGTTTCCGACTGCTCAGACGGAGCTTCGGGAATCTCAGCATAGTCTGCTCCGCCCGTATCAGCTCTGACAGTTTCGGAAATAGTCCGTGTGATCTTTGCAAGCCGTGCCGTGGGACGCTCGGTAAGAGAGGCATCTATTACAAAAACGTGGCTGTCGGCAAATGCGGAAAGCTGTGAAGATATTTCGGGATCAATATCCTCCGAGCCCAATGGGTGAGCCAGCAGAATGACCTGCGGATCTGCCTTGATAAGCTCCTCGGCGGTAAGAGTCATAGATTTATTGTCAGCGGCGATATTTCTGCCGAAATGGGAAGCATATTCCCCTGCAAAGGAGTCCCCTGTTGCAGCTGAAAAGCCGTCCTCGGTTATGTTCATAATAAACACAAGGCTTTCACAAGAACCCTTAGCCTCGTCAAGAGCGGCTCGGAAATCAGCAGTCACGGAATCCGCAAGAGCTTCTCCCTCCGTATTGCCCGAAAAAATAAGGGAAAGCGTGCGGTAATTTTCTAAAAGCTCCTCGTCTGAACGTGGAGCAGGCAGACTAAGAACAGCTGTCCCCGAACGGTTTAGTCTTGTAATATCCTTATTTGCAATCGGGCTCTGGGTTATCAGCAAAGCGGGAGAAAGACTGATTATGCCGTCAATATCGGGATTTGCGGACGAGCCTGCCGACGTGATATTTAAGGCTGCTTCGGGATATTTGCAGTATTCGCTGCGGCATACAAGCCTGTCTCCGAAGCCCAGCTCAAACAGCATTTCCGTTACCGCCGGAGAAAGAGAGCCGACTGTTTCGGGTGTGCTGTTAAAGGTAAGCCCCCCTGCCGTCACAGGATATGCAGGTTCTTCGGTAACAGTGGTTTCCTCTGAAACGGATTCCTCGCTTATTTCATCGACCTCGGTGCAGCCGCACAGTAATATGAGAGCGCCGAGCAAAAGAGTAAAAAATCTTTTTATCATAATTCCTCGCAATATATATAAAGGGTATAACACTACAATAATAATTATAGCATAAACGGAAAATTATATGTGAATTTTCTGTTAATTCATCAAAACAGGAAATTTTATTTCCAATAACGCTTGACGAAAAATGCAGTTTGTAATATAATATATTTATATGTGGTGTTTAATCCGCAAATTTTTACCGAAAGGTCGTGAAGAGGAATGATACGTGCTGCAGAAGCAATGGTTAGATGTCTTGAATCGGAGGGCGTCAAGGTCGTCTTTGGATATCCGGGCGCTGCTATTTGCCCCTTCTATGACGAGCTGTACCGTTCTGAAATTCATCACGTTCTTGTCAGACACGAAGCAAACGCAGGTCATGAGGCAAGCGGTTATGCAAGAATAACCAACAAGCCTGCTGTATGCATTGCAACATCGGGTCCGGGTGCTACAAACCTTCTCACCGCTATCGCAACAGCTTATGCCGACAGCGTACCTCTGGTATGCATAACAGGTCAGGTATCCACCGACCAGATAGGCTGCGATGTATTCCAGGAGGTTGACATCACAGGTGCGGCACAGCCCTTTGTAAAGCACAGCTACCTTGTAAAGGACGCTGCCCAGCTTCCCAGAATATTCAAGGAAGCATTCTACCTTGCAGGCACAGGCAGAAAAGGTCCTGTTCTCATTGACGTTCCTGTTGATATACAGAATACTCAGATAGATTTTGAATATCCCGAATCTGTCACTATGCGTACATACAAGCCCACCGTTAAGGGCAACCCCATGCAGATAAAGAAGATCTGCGAGGCTGTGGAGAATGCAAAGAAACCCCTTATATGCGCAGGCGGAGGAATCTTCCTTGCAGGTGCGGAAAAGGAGCTTATCGAATTTGCGGAAAAGGCAAAGGTTCCCGCAGTTTCCACAATGATGGGTCTGAGCCTGTTCCCCTCGGAGCACCCTCTGTATCTCGGTATGCTTGGTATGCACGGCGTTCCTTCCGCAAACAGAGCGGTAAACGAGTGTGACACTATGATACTTATCGGCGCAAGAGTAGGCGACAGAGCTGTAAAGTCCCCTACCTTCCTTGCCGAAAACAAGCAGATAATACATATTGACATTGACCCTGCGGAGATAGGCAAGAATATCCCTGTTGATATCCCCCTTGTAGGCGACTGCAAAACTATACTTTCCGAGCTTACCGAAAAAATCGGAGAGGTAAGCCACGATGAATGGCTCGAAAGCCTTTCCGAGCTGAAAAAGCCCGTATCCGACGTGGACGAAACAGAGGGCTTTATAAATCCCAAGAAATTCCTTAAAAAGCTTTCGGACAGAATGCCTGCCGATACAGTATGCGTTGCCGATGTAGGTCAGAATCAGATCTGGTGCTGCAACAACTATTCCATCAAGGAAGGCGGCAGATTTATGACCTCGGGCGGTATGGGTACAATGGGTTATTCCGTTCCCTGTGCCGTTGGTGCAAAAATGGCTGCTCCCGAAAGAGAGGTTATCGCCGTATGCGGCGACGGCTCATTCCAGATGCAGATGATGGAGCTTGCAACCATTATGCAGGAGAAGATACCTGTTAAGATAATCGTTATGAAGAATGATTATCTCGGTATGGTAAGAGAGCTTCAGACCAAGAATTACGGCGACAGAAGAATGGCTGTAGGTCTTGACGGCAGTCCCGATTTTGTTGCTCTTGCAAGAGCCTATGGAATAGAATCCGACAGAGTTGCCACAATGGCAGAGGCTGAAGAAAAGATCGAAAAGCTTGCCTCCTCGGACAAGCCCTATCTTCTCGAGTGTGACGTTTACAGCCTTGAATCCACCCTTTGATTTTGAAAGGACTGAGCATATATGAAGCATACGATTTCCGTTCTTGTTGAAAACCACGCAGGCGTTCTGTCAAGGGTTTCGGGTCTTTTCTCAAGAAGAGGCTTTAACATCGACAGCCTTGCCGTAGGCGAAACAGACGACCCCGCAGTTTCCAGAATCACCATTGTTGCCGACGGCGACGAGCATACCGCTCAGCAGATCGAAAAGCAGCTCAACAAGCTTGTAGATACTATGAAGGTGCGCACACTTGCTCCCGACGAGCTTCTTGCAAGAGAGCTGCAGCTTATCAAAGTAAACGCAACTCCCGCACAGAGAAGCGAGATACTTACCATCTGCGAAATAATGGGCGCAAAGATTGTGGATATGACTTCCGCAACTCTTACCATAGAGATTTCCGATTCCACAGACCACCTTAAAAGAATGCACGCACTTCTTGAAGGCTACGGAATCAAGGAAATTGTCCGCACAGGCGTTATCGCTATCCAGAAGGGCAGCGTAACAATAAAGTAACTTTGTTTTTAAGGCTGTTCCCAATCAATAGGATTATGCCTTGAAATATAACTTAATTTATCCATAATATTCTATAGGAGGAATTATAAAATGGCTAAAATTTTCTATCAGTCCGACTGCGATCTCGGCAGACTGGACGGCAAAACCGTTGCTATCATCGGCTACGGCTCACAGGGTCACGCTCACGCTCTTAACCTCAAGGACAGCGGTGTAAACGTTGTTGTTGGTCTTTATGAAGGCTCCAAGAGTGCTGCAAAGGCTGAGGCTCAGGGTCTCAAGGTTGTTTCCGTAAGCGAAGCAGCTAAAATGGCTGATGTTATTATGATCCTTATCCCCGACGAGAAGCAGGCTGATGTTTACGCTTCCGACATCGCTCCCAACCTCACAGCAGGCAAGACACTTGCTTTCGCTCACGGTTTCAACATTCACTTCGGCTGCATCGTTCCTCCCAAGGACGTTAATATCATTATGATCGCTCCCAAGGGTCCCGGTCATACTGTAAGAAGCGAATATCAGGCAGGCAAGGGTGTTCCCTGTCTTATCGCTGTTGAGCAGGACGCTACAGGCGACGCTCAGGATATCGGACTTGCTTACGCTCTCGGTATCGGCGGTGCAAGAGCAGGCGTTCTCGAAACTACATTCAGAACTGAAACAGAAACTGACCTCTTCGGTGAGCAGGCTGTTCTCTGCGGTGGTGTTTGTGCACTTATGCAGGCTGGCTTTGAGACACTCGTTGAGGCAGGTTATGACCCCAGAAACGCTTACTTTGAGTGCATTCACGAGATGAAGCTCATCGTTGACCTCATTTACCAGTCCGGTTTTGCAGGCATGAGATACTCCATCTCCAACACAGCTGAGTACGGCGACTACATCACAGGTCCCAAGATCATCACTGAGGAGACCAAGAAGGCAATGAAGAAGGTTCTTTCCGACATTCAGGACGGTTCCTTCGCTAAGGAGTTCCTCCTCGATATGTCCCCCGCAGGCAGACAGGTTCACTTCAAGGCTATGCGCAAGCTTCACGCTGAGCATTCCTCCGAGGTTGTCGGCGAGGAGATCCGTAAGCTTTACAGCTGGAACGGCGAGGACAAGCTTATCAACAACTGATTTTTCTGAAATACATAGACAAGTCAGCTGATTTGGAAAATCAAAATCCTGAGAAGAGCTTATTCTTCTCAGGATTTTTGTTGTTATATCTGCAAATAATCTGCCTTATAAACCATCTGCTAATGAAGTAAGCTTTTTGAGTACATCTTCGGGACAATAGCCGTCCGAATAATATTCGTGTGAAATTATGTATTTAGCTTCTTCAAGCCGTCCTTGCTTTGCAAACATAAATGCTCTTGTCCAACCATCGCTGCTAAAAGTAAACAGCCATGGTTTCTCTTTTTTCCGCCTCTCTAATTCTGCCAATGCAGCTTCATCGTCAGGAGTAGCATCAAAATAATCCATTATAAAAGGAATATTTCTTTCGCATACAATTTTCATATGCTTTCTTGCCTCTTCAATGTCATTTGTATCTTTAGGCAATTCATAATTGTACCCCATATACATTAAATCATAGCATGTCATGTTATCGGGATGATAGTCCAGATGAAAAAGATATGAATCACCTATATCCATATGAACCGATTTCTCAGTCCGTGCATAAGTAAATTTGTCTGAATTTGTTTTGCGAGGTATATAATTGTAATTCCATCCCCAGCAAATATTTCTGCAGGTTCCTTTCGGACTGCCGAGAGTTACGACCTTTCTGCGGTCACCCTCCCATTCTCCGTACCACCATCTGCCTTTATCGCAGTATTTCATATCATACACATCTGCCAATGCATTTGTCACTGCCTCTATCATATAAGGCAATGCCGATATTATTTTACCGTGATGAAAAACAGCACTGTATTCACGAAAAAATTCTTCGTATTTCTCGTATCCTTCGACTTTCATATTGTCACCTCATTATATCTTGATTCTTTTACAAGTTTAATATAACACAACAAAACAGCTAAATCAATTCAATCTGATTTTGTATTATTGTAAATTCATAAGGAAGTATCCTACTGATTTGAAACATAATTCGTTTCCCTGTACTTTTTCGGAGTCATTCCCGAAAATTTCTTGAATGTTTGAATGAACATACTTTGCGTGGAAAAGCCCAGAGATACGGAAATATCAAGATACGACAGCTTTGAATATTTCAGAAGATTCTGCGCTGTGTCGATTTTCGCCTCCAGCACAAACTGTTTTAAATGTGTGCCTGTTTCACTGTAAAACAGCTTTGACAGATATGAAGGATTCAGTCCGCAGTACCCTGCAAGGTAATTTACGGTAAGAGTCTCCCCCAGATGCTCATAGATGTAATCAATGCATTTTCTGACGTGCAGGGAGATTACCTGCTCTTTCTTTATTTCACCCATACGCTCGCAAAAATCCTGCTTCATTTCTCCGAGCAATGCGGTAATCCCGTCACAGGTACAGCATTTATCCGCTTTTCTGATATAAATATCCGCAAGAGTGTATGCCTCATCGTGCCCTAAACCGTTTTCTATGCATATCCTTTCAAGCTCATGCGCAAATATAACAAAATGATACATTGCATTTCTGACAGAATTTTCCGATAATTCTCTTGCTTTCAGCATATCCGACAAATCAAAGCTCCGATAATCTGCCGATATGTCTGTATAACACTTTATTTCCTCATTCAGCGGGTATCGCTTTATATCGCCTGTTTTACGAATAAACAGCTGATAATTCAGTTCATTCCGTACCTTCATTGTCATTTCCTCTCAAAGCGTTTTTTCTATTATATCACTTTTCGGATATAAACGCAAGAAATCAAATATAAAATCCATATCAGACGCTTTATAATAAAAGAAAAACGGAGGAAATCAAATGACAAATACTTCCAATATGACCGAAGGGAATGCATATAAGGTATTCTTAGGCTTTTTCTTTCCGATGCTTATTACCAACATTTTACAGCAGGCATATTCATTTGCCGATTCTGTTATCGTTGGAAAAATATTGGGAGATAATGCACTGGGAGCTGTGGGAAATGCTGCTATACTTATATTTCTTATAACAGGCTTTATTCAGGGCATAATAAACGGCTTCGGCGTAATCATAGCACAGCGGTTCGGCAAAGGCGATGAAAATGAGCTCAGAAAATCGGTTGCCTGTTCGATAAAGCTGTCATTTATTATTACAGCAGTTCTGACCTGTGTCAGCCTGCTCACTCTGAAAAAAGCTCTGCTGATAATAAAAACCCCCTCCCCTGTTTTTGACGATTGTTTTGTCTATGCCGCTATCATATTCGGCGGACTTTTCGCCGCTTCAGCATACAATTTATTCACCTGCATACTGCGTTCTCTCGGAGACAGCAAAACGCCGCTGACTGCCATCATCATTTCATCTTTGCTGAACATTGCTCTCGATCTTCTGCTGATATGCGTATTTAAAGCAGGAGTAGGGGGTGCGGCGGCGGCAACAGTCTGCGCTCAGGGAACATCGGCGCTGATATGCTTTATAAAGCTGAAAAAGATTTTCTGTATTCAGCTTGAAAGGACTAACTTACAAATGGACTCAAAGCTATGCACCGAGCTGATAAAAAACGGTCTGCCTATGGCAGTTATGAACAGCATAACCTCTGTAGGCTGTATGCTTGTTCAGTCTTATGTAAACGCTTTGGGAGCTGTTTTCACTTCGGCATATGCCGCATGCAGCAAATACATAAATCTGTTTATGCTCCCGTCTGTTACGGCAGGCTTTGCCGTATCCTCATTCACAAGCCAGAATCACGGCGCAGGCAAACCTGAGCGAATCAGACAAGGCGTAAAGTGCGGAGCATATATAGGAATCGTTTCATATATCCTGCTCGGCTCTGCAATGATACTATTCCCACAAACCCTTGCTTCCGTTATGCTCACAAGTTGTCAGGCAATTGAAATATCCTCGGATTTTCTCAGAATAACAGGCTTTGGATTTTTCACACTGGATTTGCTTTTTGTTTTCAGAAGTGCTGTTCAGGGAATGGGAAAGCCCCTTGCACCAATGTGTTCGGGGCTTCTTGAAATGGCTCTTCGTCTTACTGTGATAATCCTGCTCATTGATAAAATCGGATTCCGTGCAGCCGCATATGCAGAGGTTACGGCTTGGGTGGGTGCTTTGGCTATGAATTTCATTGCATACCGTATGAACATAAAAAAGCTTTGCTAATGAGCTGTTTCATCATAAACCCCGACAAAAGCTTCTGCAATTGAATCGGAATAAAGCTGTTCAAATTCATACTCGTCAGAAAGCTTGTTATGCTCTAAATCTGTAGTGACAATTTTTATTGATGTATCATCATAAAAAATATAAGGACAAACGGATTCTCGCTTTTTTATATCGGATAATCTGCAAGAGTTGACTGAGATAAATTTTGAAACAATTCCCTTATTGTTTTCTGAAAACTCATCAAAAGAACAGCCGCTTATTTCCAATATATAAAATGAGTGATTATCCCGATATTCGTATTTTTTCCATACAGAAAGCTTTCCTTTATCAAGCTTTATATTATAAATCTCTGAAACGCTTTCCTGTAAAGATTCTCCGATGTTTACAGAACATATGCGTTCACCGATGAAAACATTTTTCCAAATCACTAAACCGCATAAAAAAAATGCAGCAATTATAAGCAAGCTGATACCAACTTGAATAATGAGTTGATTTTTCCTTTTCACCGTATCCTTCACCTTACCACAGTACGAAAATCAAAATATTTTCATCATAACATCATAGCAAAGAAAATCACCGTTAGCGGTTTTTATTGAGTGAAATTCCGTCGAATTATATCCTCTTTTCAGATAAACAGGCTTTGCAGGCAGACTTGAATCAAGTATAACCTTATTGTGATTTTCCGAAATCCTTTTTTCGGCAAATTCAATCAGCTTGCTGCCGTATCCCCTGCCCTGATACTCGGGGAGAATAAACAATCGGCATATCTCATTCCCCTTGACCGTAACCGTCCCGACAGCAGTATTATCATCACAGCATATAAATACATTTCCGTTTCTTATGTCTGTCAGTATATTTTCATCACAGTGATGCTTCAGAAAAAAATCCACTGCACCTTTGGGATAATAACGTGGATAAACTGTTTCAATAGTTCGGACGGTGATCTCACTTACGATTTCAAGACTATCCTCACCTGCTGCTTTGATCTCCATAACACTCAGCCACCCTTATGTATCAATTCTTTTGAGCTCTTTAATGGACTTGTTCCGATAAACAAGGTCTGTTCTTTCTGTAAAGCCCATTTTTTCCCAGAAAGCATTTCCTGCTTCATTTCTTCCGAATACCACCAGCGCCGCCTTGCTGATTCCAAGAGAATCCAATGCGGCAATTGCTTTTTCGGTAAGTGCTGAGGCGATTCCCCTATGTCTGTGATCGGGGTGAACTGCGGTGTGGTAAATATATCCTCGTCTGCCGTCATTTCCCACGATTATAACTCCCACGATACTGCTATCCCATTCGGCTACAAAACAGGTTTCGGGGTTTCTGTCAAGAAAACGCTTTATCCCCTCTGCGGAATCATCAACGTCATTTAGTCCCATACCCTTGCAGGAAAGCCACAGACTGTAAACAGCATTATAATCATCAATTGTCATTTTCCTTATTTTCATATTAAGACCCTCTAAAAATACAGGCAACGCCGCAAAGCACGGCATTGCCCGAGTAAAAATTATCTTACAATAAGGGATTTACCTGTCATCTCGGCAGGCTGGGGAAGCTCCATGATCTCAAGGAGAGTGGGAGCAATATCCGCAAGGCAGCCGCCCTCTCTGAGCTTAACGCCCTCGTCATAGTTAACGAGAATGAAAGGAACGGGATTTGTGGTGTGAGCAGTGTGGGGGTTGCCTGTTTCGTAGTCAACCATCTTTTCTGCGTTGCCGTGGTCTGCACAGATAAAGAGAACGCCGCCGACTTCCTTAACTGCGTCAACAGTCTTGCCAACAAGCTCATCTATCTTCTCAACAGCTGCAACAGCTGCGGAAATAACGCCTGTGTGACCTACCATATCGGGATTTGCAAAGTTGATGATGATAACATCATACTTGTCGGACTTGATAGCTTCAACAAGGTCAACTCCAACCTCGGGAGCACTCATTTCAGGCTGGAGGTCATAGGTTGCGACCTTGGGAGAGTTAACAAGCAGACGGAACTCCTCCTCGTTTGGAGTTTCGATACCGCCGTTGAAGAAGAAGGTAACGTGAGCATACTTTTCTGTTTCCGCAAGACGGAGCTGCTTCTTGCCGTTCTTTGCAAGATACTCACCGAGGGTATTGGTGATCTCCTCCTTCTTGAATGCAATAAGCTTGTTGGGTATGGACTCATCATAATCCTTGAAGCAAACATATGTGAGGGGGAGGAATCCGCCCTTTCTCTCAAAGCCTGTGAACTTGTCATCACAGAAGGCTCTTGTTATCTCTCTTGCTCTGTCGGGACGGAAGTTGAAGAAGATAACGGAGTCATTC
>JAGAJY010000212.1 GCA_017848125.1 Oscillospiraceae bacterium | reverse complement strand
TAACCCCAGAGGCTCAAATATCCTTGCTTCCATCACAGCAAATGAGGTTACCTTCGGTGATATTTCCCCTGCATACTATTCCATTTACACAAAGGAATCCACTCTGACAGATATTGACATCGGTCCTAACGGCGAGATGAATATTCTTGACTTCGCTCACGGACGTATCTTCCAGTATGACAAGATGGCAAATCTGATGTTCGTTCTCGGCGGAACAGGCGAGCAGCTGGGCACATTCCGCAGCGTTGCCGCTATTGAGAGCTATGATGATATGCTCTATGTTCTCGATTCCAGAAAGAACAGCATTACACTGTTCAGAAGAACAGCCTTCGGCGAGATAGTTACTGAGGCTACCAACCTTTACAATGCAGGCTACTACGAGGAATCCGAGCAGCCCTGGAGAAACGTTATCAAGTATGACGGAAACTACCGCCGTGCTTATATCGGTATCGGAAACGCTCTTCTCAACAAGGAGGAGTACAAGGAGGCTATGGAATATTTCAAGATCTCCATCAGCCGAAACCGCTATAACAAGGCGTATGAGGGCTACAGAGGCAAGCTCCTCGAAAAATACTTTACTCCCGCAATTATAATCATTCTTGTGCTGGTTGTGGGCGGTACTGTTATCAAAAAGCTTAATCAAAAGGGAATAATCACATTCCCGTGGCAGAGAAGGAGAGGTGCATAAGTAATGTTGGATCTTACTCAGGGACAGTTTGTCAAGCACGTCATTATGCACCCCTTTGAGGGCTTTGAGGACCTCAGATGGAAAAAAGCCGGCTCTATGAAAATTGCTTTCGGCATTGTCTGCCTTCTGTTTATTCAGGCGCTTGCCTACAACAGAATGTACGGCTTCCAATACTATACCTCTTATGACAAGATTTTCAACATAGTTCCTTACATATTCCAGAGCTTCGGAATATTCCTGCTGTACGTTGTATGCAACTGGGCGATGTGCACCCTGTTTGACGGCGAAGGCTCGATGAAAAACATTTTCATCGTAACCGCATATTCGCTGATACCGTACATCTCGGGATATCTGATAGGAACAGTCCTTTCCCACTTCCTTATCAGGGACGAGTACATCTTTATCCAGTCCTTTGAAATTATCGGAACGGCATGGACTGTGGTGCTGTTTATTTCCGCAATGAAGGCTGTTCATCAGTTCTCCTTCGGAAAGACACTTGCGCTCATTGCCCTTACTCTTGTGGCAATGGTGCTGGTTATCTTCCTGCTGGTTCTTCTTCTTACTCTTTTCCAGCAGGTAATAATCTTCGTATTTACGATCTACACAGAGCTTTCCTATCGACTGAAAGTTTAAATTCATTAAGGAAAAGTGGTGAAAACAATGCATTCTAAGCTTAAAAAATCCCTTGCGTTTCTTATGTGCTTTTCTATGCTTATGACCACAGGGGCGGCAAGCGTATTCTCCGAGGACGCTCCCGAGGAGGAGACCTCTGCTTCCGACAAGGCTGATGACGCTGAGGAGGAGAAGGAGGAAAAAGCTCCCCGCACCGAGGACGAGGCATTTGAGCTTATGGAGGAAGTTGACTCCAATGAAAATATGAAGCTCTATATGAATAAGAAAGAGCATACCATTATGCTGGAGGACCTGAAAACAGGCAAGAAATGGTGGTCCAACCCTGTTGACCTCCAGACCTCCAACGCCAAGAAGGGTCAGAAGAACGAGCTTGCTTCGGGTCTGACTCTCACATACGGCGCTCCTGCCGACAGAGCTACTACTATTCTCAATAACAAGGCTAAGGGCAAGACCCAGATGAAGAAATCAGGCAAGGCTATTGAGATAACCTACACCTTCTCCGAGCCGGGAATCACCGTACCTGTTACGATATCCCTTGAGAAGGATTATATGAAGCTGTATGTTGATACCAAGGCTATCGTTGAGGAAAATCCCTCCACAGTCAGCGGCAAGCTGGTAACTGACCTTGCGTTTATGACTACATTCGGCGCTGCGGGTCTTGAAGATGAGGGCTACTTCGTTATCCCTGACGGAAGCGGTGCTATCATCAACTTCAACAACGGAAAATCAGGTCTTAAAACCTACACAGGAAAGGTTTACGGCAAGGATATTACCGCTGTAAAGACTCAGAAGCAGGCTACTACTCAGAACGTCAGCCTTCCTATGTACGGTATCGTTAAGGGCGACAGCGCTATGATGGTAGTTGCCGACAAGGGTGACACCTGCGCTTCTATCAACAGCTATGTTTCATATCAGAATAACACAGACTACAACTCAACATACTTCGATTTCGAGCTGAGAACTCAGGACGAATATCTTATGGGCGGCGAATCAAGCCCCCTGAAGGTTTTTGAGAAGCGTGGAATACTCATTCCCGAGATCGAGCTTCGCTACTATCCCGTTTCCAATGAGGAAAAGGGCGAGGTTGACTACACAGACATTGCTGACCGCTACAGAGATTATCTTATCAATGACAAGGGCGTTACCGATCAGGATCTTACAGATAAGAATTCCCTTTATCTGGACATCTACGGTGCAACTCTGAAAAAGAAGTCCATCGCAGGTCTGCCTGTAACCGTTAAAGAGCCTGTTACCACATTTGCGACTACTCAGTATATGCTGGAGTGCCTTAACAATATGGGCGTTGACGATATGGTGGTTGCT
>JAGAJY010000013.1 GCA_017848125.1 Oscillospiraceae bacterium | reverse complement strand
TTTAAAAATTACAATACAGTAACAAAATAAAAGAAAATAATTACAAAATAGTAACAGTAATAGTAGTGTTGAATTTACCGAAATTCCCCTCAACCCTGTTCCTTACAAGGCTTTGAGGCTCAACAGCCCCACGTTGAAAAACCTGCCCATTTTGTTCAACCTCGTTGAAAGCTGATTTTACCCGTATTCCACCGTTGAAATCGTTGAAAGCCTTCCGAAAACCGAAGCACATTCTTTGAAATTTCCGTTGAAAGTCAATATCATCAGTTTTTATCATTCAAAAAAATGTTGAAAACCGCATTTATACTTTTTGTAAATCCAAAATGTAATAACTTGTAACCGATTTGTAACCGTCATTTTTGTTACCAAATAAGTTTTGAACAAACCTTTCAACAACCTGTTGAAAACTGTTGATATAACTTTCTGTAAACTCTGAAAAATAATACTTTAAGTAAATATATCACTATCAAATTACAATCAGTAAATTACAATTTTTTCTCATTTTCTTTCTTTAACCTCAAAACTGACGTATTAAAGCCGTTTTTGAAAGTCTGTTGAAATTGTTACATTTTGTAACCTTTTGTAACCAACTTGTAATCTGATTGTTGAAAGATGTAAAAACCACGCAGATAAGGGAAAATCAGCCGGAAGAGCCTTTTATGTTCTTTATAATATCCTCAATGGTTTCCTTTGTGCGGCTTTCCTTAGAAATATCATCGGCAATGCTGTCAATATAGAATGAAACTGTTGAATGATTCTTTCCCCCAAGCTCAGCGCCGATATTCTGGAGAGAAAGCTGAGTCAGCTGCTTTATAACATAAGCGGCAACCTTTCTCGCCGTAGATATCTGAGACGAGCGCTTCATACTTCTTATATCGTCGCTTGTAACGCCGTAAATTCCCGCAACCTCGCCGATTATCCTCTCCACCGTAACGGGAGAAGCGGTGTCGTCGCTGAGAATTTCTCTTATAGCGTTCATAGCCTGTGTAATGGTTGGGGGAGTACCCATAAGATGCTGAGAGGCTTTGAGCTTTTTAACACATCCCTCAAGCTGTCTGATGTCTGCTTTCAGCCTTGTTGCTATACATTCCACAACATCATCAGTCAGAGTCAGATTAAGAAGGTCAGCCTTTCTTCTGATAATAGCTACTCTTGTTTCAAAATCGGGAGGAGTAATATCAGCAATAAGACCCCATTCAAACCTTGTCCTGATACGCTCTTCAAGGGTCTTTATATCTTTGGGAGGTCTGTCCGAGGTAAGAATTATCTGTTTTCCCTGGCTGTGAAGCTCGTTGAAGGTGTGGAAAAATTCCTCTTGTGTGGATTCCTTTCCCGAAATAAACTGAATATCGTCCATCAGCAGAACATCGGCACTGCGGTATTTCTTTCTGAAATCGTGAGTAGTCTGTTCTCTGATGCAGTTGATAAGCTCGTTTGTAAAATTCTCTCCCGTGACATAAACTATGTAGGTATCGGGATTTCTTGCCTTTATAGCATTTGATACCGCTGTCAGCAGATGAGTTTTTCCCAGTCCCGAAGGACCGTGGATAAACAGGGGATTGTAAGCGCCGCCCTGATTTTTCGAGACTGCAATGCAGGCAGCGTGTGCAAACTCATTTGACTTGCCTACGATAAATGTGTCAAAGGTGTAATCATATTCGGCGTTTGAGAAGGTGATCTCAAGCTCCTCCCTGTCCTTGATGGGCTTGTTGTCGTTCTCGTCGGACAGCTCTGCAGGGGATATGGATATTTCCACATCAAAGCCCATAACGTTTAGAAAGGCTTCTTTAATTATCTTCTCATAATTTTTCATTATGATGCCCTGCTGAAATTTTGACTGAACGGTAAAATAGGCAATGTTATCCTCAAGCCTGTCGGGCTTCATGGAGTTTATCCACATATCGAAGGCAACAGAGGTCAGCTCGCCGTTTGCAACCTTTTGTCTGATGTACTCGAGGACTTTGTCAAAAACCTCGCTGAAAGATTTCATATAAAACCTCATTTCAAAGCGGAAAGCTCCGCAGAAATCAAGCGTCAGCGCCGAATTGGCGCAGTTATCCGCCATACTGTATTATTATACCATATTTACAAGAAAAAATCAAGTTTTTTTTAACCGAAACTGAAATTAAAAAAGCAGCCTTGACAGATGTGATATTTATGGAAAAAATTCAGGCTGTGAATATATTATAGCACAAAAGTTCTAATTTGTCAATAGTTATCAAAAATTATGTTTCATTATTTTTTTGTTGAATCTGTTTAAAGTTAATTTATTTAAGCGGTCTTGCCAAAAAAGACAGATGAAATGTGCCGGTAAATTGTAAATAAATAAAAAATTCGGAAAAATGTGAAAAAAAGACTTGACAGAGGGGAGTGTTATAAGTTATACTATAACATTGATGGGGTATCGTATCTGATCCCCCCCTTGAAAGCAGAAGCCAAGGGTAATTTTTCAATAATCAGGGTAAGGAGGAGAAAATAGTGAAAAGAACATATCAGCCTAAGAAGCTCCACAGAAAAAAAGAGCACGGCTTTATGAAGAGAATGTCCACAAGAAACGGCCGCAAGGTGCTTGCACGCAGAAGAGCAAAGGGCAGAAAAAAGCTCACATACTGATGCACGGATTTTCCCTGGCGGCGTTCAGTCTGCCTACGGGTGCACTATGACCGCAAACAAAAAATTTGCGGTCATATTTTTTAGCTACGGTCCGAAAGGAAAAATTTATGCTTTACACAATAAAGCTCAATAACAACAAGGATTTTGTAAGGCTTTACGGCAAGGGAGCTTTTGTTTCCTGCGGTCTTTGCACGGTCTATTACCGCAGAAACGGCAGGAAGGAAAACAGGATAGGCATTACAACGGGAAAGAAGATAGGAAATGCTGTTGCCAGAAGCAGGGCAAGGCGTGTTATCCGTCAGGCGTACAGGGAAACCGAAAAGCTTTTTCCTGTGGGCTATGATATTGTGGTGACTGCAAGAAGCGGAAGCACTACCTGCAAGAGTTATCATATTGCAAAGTTTTTCCGCACAAAGGCAGCTCCTGCCATGAAAGACCCTGCAAGGCAGAAAAGACAGGCAAGATCCAAATAACCGAAAGGCAGGAATTATAAGGTGACTATGGGAGAAAAGGCGGGAAAGCTTGCAAAAACCATTGTCATTCTGCCTATCAGATTCTATAAGAGATTTATATCGGCAGGTCTTCCCGCAAGGTGCAGGTTTTACCCCAGCTGTTCCACCTATACCATTCAGGCGATAGAGAGATTCGGTGCAGTCAGGGGAATTATTCTGGGAATGTGGAGGATAATCAGATGCAATCCCTTTTCAAGAGGGGGAGTGGACCATGTTCCCGAAAGCTTTGACCTGCTTTACTGTTTTAAACAAAGAAAATAAGCGTGTTTGTCACGTTTTATATAAAAGAAAAATGAGCGTCATAAAGAGGCTCAGCCGAAAGGCAAAAAGGAAAGGAAGAATTTTAAGAGATGGGATTTATTTCCGAGCTCATAGGCTATCCTCTCGGTTGGATAATGTGGGCGATTTATCAGTTATTCAAAAATTACGGCATTGCGATCTTCCTGTTTACGGTTGTCACAAGGCTTGTAATGTTTCCGCTGTCTGTAAAGCAGCAGAAATCCAGTGCGGCTATGGCGGCGTTCAGCCCCAAGCTTGAAAAACTTAAAAAGCAGTATGCAAACAATCCCCAAAAGCTCCAGGAGGAGCAGATGAAGCTTTACGCCGAGGAGGATATAAATCCTATGGCGTCCTGCGGCTCGCTTATTCCTCAGCTGCTTTTCCTTTACGGTGTGTTTGATGTAGTTTACCGTCCGCTGACTCATATCCTCAGACTTACAAAGGAAGAGGTAGAGGCACTTAAAGCAATTGCCGCTCCTCTTTTCGAGGGCAATCAGAATTTTAATTCCCGTCCCGAGATATTTATACTTCAGGCTGTAAAGGACAATGCCGCTCTTTTCAGCGGTGCAGAGGGAATTTCTGCTGATATTCTCGCAAAGATAGCTGATTTTGAAAACAAGCTTTTCGGTCTTGTTGACCTTGGTGCTGTTCCCAATTCCCTTTTCAATGAAGGCACAGTTTGGAATTCGGCAGCTATCGGTCTTGTACTTATCCCTGTTCTTTCGGGTGTGTTCCAGCTTCTTATGACCTTCTACACCACAGCAAAGCAGAAGAAGCTCAATCCCGAGGCTTCCGCTCAGATGAGCAGTATGAACGCAATGTTCTATGTCCTTCCCATTATGTCGGTGTGGATGGCGTTCTCATTCCCCGCAGGTATCGGTTATTACTGGATATGCACAACTATCGTCGGCTTTATACAGAGCATTATTCTCAATAAGATTTACACCCCCGAATATGTAGCCAAGCTTATCGAAAAGGATAAGAAGAAAAAGAAGAACAAGAAAAAATCAGGCTTTATGCAGAAATACAATGAGCTTCTTCAGGAGGAGCTTAAAAAGCAGAATGCCGCTTCGGGTAATAATTCTAGAATAAACACCTCGGGCGTTGTCAAAGAGGACGGCGAGGATATCAAGCTTTCAAAGGCTCAGCTTAAAGAGTACGAAAGAAAGATAATTGCCGAAGCAAGGCGCAGACAGGCTGAGAAATACGGCGATGAATACTATGAGGACGATAAGGACTGATATGACAGATCACCTTGAAAATCTGCCTAAAAAATCCGTTACAGAAAGGATGTATCAATATGAAAAAGGAATTTACCGCAGCAACCGTAGATGAAGCAAAGGAACTGGCAGCAAAGGAATTCGGCGTTGACATCGGCAGGATCGCATTTACCGTTATCGAAGAGGAAAAGAAGGGATTTCTTGGCTTCGGCAAGACCGATGCAAGGATAGAAGCAGAGTATGAGCCTTCAAAGGCTGAAACTGCTTCGGATTATATCAAGGCTATCCTTTCCTGTATGGATATTGAAGCAGAGCTTACAGTTACAGAGAATGAGGACGGCGCTGTTATCGACATTTCGGGTGACACCACAGGCGCTGTTATAGGCAGAAGGGGCGAGACTCTTGACGCTATTCAGTATCTTGCTTCCATGTCAGCAAACCGCAGCGATAAGGAATACTACAGAATCACTCTGGATTCCTGCGGCTACAGAGAAAAGAGAAAGACCATTCTTGAAGAGCTTGCAAGAAAGATCTCCAAGACTGTTCTCAGAACAGGACGCACTTCTGTTCTTGAGCCTATGAATCCATATGAGAGAAGAATTATTCATGCTGCTGTAAGCGAAATTGAGGGAGTTACTTCAAAGAGCATCGGCGAAGAGCCTTACAGAAAGGTAGTTATTTCTTCCGTTAATGCAAAGAATGACCGCAGACAGGGCGGAAAGAAGGGCGGCTATGACAGAAACCGCAAGAGGAGAGATCCTCAGCCCCGTTCTATGGATCTGATGAAAACTTCATTTGAGAAAGACTACAAGAAGCCCAAGCCTGAGGATATGATGACCGACGGTGAGCTTTACGGAAAAATTGAGCTGTAATTTTTTTAATGCGGATTAAACGCCGTATAATTGATGATGAAAGGGCGTCCCTGCGGCGTCCTTTTATTATTTGAGGAGAATTTTTATGTCTGATAACACTATTGCCGCTATTTCAACTCCCCATGCGGCAGGAGGAATTTCTGTAATACGAATTTCGGGGGACAGGGCTTTTGAAATTGCCGATAAGCTTTTCTGCCCCGTTTCGAGAAAGCTTATGCCGTCACAGATGGAGGGATATACCTGTGCATACGGTTATGCTTTGTCAGATGAGGGTGAAAGGATAGATGACTGTATTCTGACGGTTTTCCGTGCGCCTCGTTCTTACACAGGTGAGGACACGGTTGAAATTTCCTGTCACGGCGGATTATTCGTTACGGAAAGAGTTCTCAGGGCTGTTTATGACTGCGGCGCAACGCCTGCAGGTGCGGGAGAGTTTACCAAAAGGGCATTTCTTAACGGCAAGCTCTCTCTTACTCAGGCAGAGGCGGTTATGGACATTATTTCCGCTGAGGGAAAGGCATTTCACCGCAGAGCCGTAAGCGTTAAGGAGGGGGCTTTGTTCAAAAGCATAAAAGCCTGCTCGGATAGGCTTTTGGGACTTCTGGGTGAGCTTGACGCATGGGTGGATTATCCCGACGAGGATATTCCCGAGGTAAGCCCCGAAAATATGACTGCTGTGCTTAATGAGATACTTTCGGAAATAAGAAAAATAAGCGCAGGCTATGACAATACAAGAATACTCAAATCAGGCATTTCAACTGTTATCGCAGGAAAGCCCAATGTTGGCAAAAGCACGCTTATGAATCTGCTTGCAGGTGAGGAAAAGAGCATTGTGACGGATATTCCCGGTACTACAAGAGATATTGTTGAGGAATCAATAAGGCTTGGGGATATTGTTCTGAGAGTTTCGGACACGGCAGGTCTTCGTGAAACTGAGGACATTGTTGAGGGAGCAGGAATTGAGAAGGCATTGAAGCGGCTTGAAACAGCTGACCTTATCATAGCTGTTTTTGACAACAGTATTCCTCTTGATGATGATGATATGAAGCTGATAGAGAGGTGCAGATCTCTCTCGGGTGTAAAGGTAATTGCTTGCATCAATAAAAGCGACAAGGCTTCTGTTATTGACAAGGAGATTATTTCAGAAAGCTTTGAAAATGTGATAGAAATATCTGCGGAAAAGCATATTGGTAAAGAATTATTACAATCTGTATTAGATAAATTATTTATTACTGATAGTAATATTTACAATGATATTGCTGTTAATGAACGTCAGAAGCAATGCCTTGACAATGCAGGCAGAGCTGTTGAGGAGGGCTTGGCGGCTGTTTCTCAGGGTATGACCCTTGACGCTGTTAATATTATTCTTGATGAAGCTATGAACAGTCTGCTGGAGCTGACGGGCGAAAGGGCTTCGGAGGCTGTTATAAATCAGGTATTTTCACAGTTTTGTGTGGGTAAATAATTTTTTTGAAAGGTATTTCTATGGAAAAGTATTATATAGACGATTATGATATTGCGGTGATCGGTGCAGGTCACGCAGGTGTTGAGGCGGCTCTTGCGGCAGCTCGTCTTGGCGTTAAGACTGCACTTTTTACAATTTCTCTTGATGCTATTGCAAATCTGCCCTGTAATCCCTCTATAGGCGGAACGGCAAAGGGTCATCTTGTCCGTGAGATCGATGCTCTTGGCGGTCAGATGGGTAAGACTGCCGATAAATGCTTTATTCAGAGCCGTATGCTCAACAGGGGAAAGGGTCCTGCTGTTCACAGTCTGAGAGTTCAGGCTGACAGGGTAAAGTATCATCAGGAGATGAAAAAGGTCTGCGAGGAGCAGGAAAATCTTGATGTGAAGCAGGCTGAGGTTGCTGAGATAGTTGCCGAGAACGGAGTGGTCAAAGGAATAGTTACCTCTCTCGGTGCAAGGTATAATGTGAAAAAGGTCATTATTGCTACAGGTACATATCTGAAAGGAGTTATACACGTTGGCGATGTTTCCTATGAAAGCGGTCCTGATTCTACACTGCCTGCAAGATTTCTTTCCGCAAGCCTTGAGAAAATAGGCGTCAAGCTTCGCCGTTTTAAGACAGGTACTCCTTCAAGGGTTCATAAGAGAAGCATTGATTTTTCCAAGCTTGAAAAGCAGGACGGTGACGAGGATATTCAGCCCTTTTCCTTTGAAACTCCCAGAGAGGGGCTTAAAAACATCGTTTCCTGTTATGTTGGTTACACAAATGAGGAAACTCATAAGGTCATAATGGATAATATTCATCGCTCGCCTTTGTATTCGGGACGTATTCAGGGTGTTGGTCCAAGATATTGCCCGTCAATTGAGGACAAGGTGAAAAGATTTACGGAGCGTCCCCGTCATCAGCTTTTTATTGAGCCTATGGGTCTTACTACGGACGAGTATTATTTACAGGGTATGTCCTCGTCATTGCCTGAGGACGTTCAGCTGAAATTTCTGCGGACTATCAAGGGATTGGAAAATGTTGAGGTAATGCGTAATGCTTACGCTATTGAGTATGACTGCTGTGACCCTCAGGATCTTCGTCACACTCTGGAGTTCAAGAATATTTCGGGGCTTTACGGTGCAGGTCAGTTCAACGGCACATCAGGCTATGAGGAGGCTGCGGCTCAGGGTCTTATTGCAGGAATAAATGCGGCTCGTGCTGTTAAGGGGCTGGAGCAGCTCACTCTGGAAAGATCTTCTTCTTATATCGGCACGCTTATTGATGACCTTGTTATCAAGGGTGTTTCCGACCCCTACAGAATGATGACGGGCAGAAGCGAATACAGACTGCTTTTAAGACAGGATAATGCAGATGAAAGGCTTACTCCCATTGGATATGATGTCGGGCTTATTTCAGAGGAAAGATATCAGAAATTCCTTGAAAAGCGTGAAATGATAGAGAATGAGATTAAGAGAATTAAAAAGAAATCCGTTAGTCCTACGGCGGAGCTTAATGCTATGCTTGAAAGCAAGGGAACTGCGGCTATTTCAACAGGTATGAAGCTTTCTGAGCTTATAAAAAGACCTCAGATATCCTATGAGGATACCGCTCCTTTTGATGATGAGCGTAAGCCTCTGCCTTATGAAGTTTGCGAGCAGGTAGGGCTTAGAATCGAGTATGACGGATATATTGCCCGTCAGCTTATGGAAGTTGAGCACGTCAGAAAGCTTGAAGAAAAAAAGCTTCCTGAGGGTGTGGATTATAAGGATATTGAGGGACTCAGCCTTGAAGCTATTGAAAAGCTTAACAGAGTAAAGCCTGAGAACATCGGTCAGGCTGGAAGGATATCGGGTGTTTCTCCTGCTGATGTGAGTGTGCTGGTAATTTGGCTTTCCAAGCAGAGAGGAAGAAACTGATTGTTCCACGTGGAACATTTTTATAGTTCGGAGGTAATGTATGACAATTCTGCCATTTGGCGAAATTTCGGCAATGTTCGGGAAATGCGGTCTTGAACTTAATGAAACGCAGTATGATATGCTGGACAGATATGCTGAGCTGCTTGTGGAATACAATAAGGTTATGAATCTTACGGGGATAACTGACCCTGAGGGAATTTCCGAAAAACATTTTCTTGACAGTCTGCTTATATTCAAATATGCCGATATTCCCGAAAATTCGTCAGTTATTGATGTTGGCACGGGGGCAGGCTTTCCCGGTGTGCCTATGAAACTGTATAGGAATGATTTGAAGGTAACCCTTCTTGACAGCCTGAATAAGCGTGTTAATTTTCTTAATGAGGTTTCGGAAAAAACTTTGCCTATGGACTGCGTTCACGCAAGGGCAGAGGAGGGCGGCCGTAAGGCTGAGTACAGAGGAAAATTCGATTTTGCTGTGGCAAGGGCTGTTGCAGCATTGCCTGTGCTTGCGGAATACTGTATGCCTTACGTTAAGACAGGAGGACAGTTTATTGCAATGAAAGGTCCTAATGAGGATATTTCTTTGGGAAAGAATGCTGTTAAGATACTTGGCGGTGAGATATCTGAGGTAGTTGACTATGAACTGCCCTCGGGTGACAAGCGTGTTATTGTTATTATAAATAAAATCTCTGATACTCCGACAAAATATCCACGAAACAGCGGTCAGATTTCAAAAAAGAATCTGTGAATTTGTTGAAAGTTGTTATTTTGGCAGAATAAATGAAAACTATTGAGGAAACTTTCAGCTTTATTTTATGCATAAAGGGCATTATAATAATATCATAGAAAGAAATGGAGATGATATTATGGCAATGCCCTTTAAATCTGCCCTTATGGATAATATCGGCAGCTTTATTCTTAATGAAAAGCAGACAGGAAGAATAGTTTCTCTTGATATGGACAGGATTTATCCAAATCCCAATCAGCCAAGACAGCGTTTCAATGATTCGGATATTGAGGAGCTTGCGGCAAGCATCAGAACAAGCGGACTTATTCAGCCTATCATTGTAAGGCGGCTTGATATTGGTTACGAGCTTGTGGCAGGGGAAAGGCGGCTTCGTGCGGCACGGCTTTGCGGTATGAGAGAGATTTCCTGCATTATAGTTGAGGCTACCGAGCGTGCTTCGGCTATGATGTCCCTTGCGGAGAATATGCAGAGAAAGGATCTGAACTTCTTTGAGGAAGCAGAGGCAATTTCCGCTATGACTCAGCTTTTCGGGTTTACTCAGGAGGATGTAGCATTAAGACTTGGAAAATCTCAGTCATTTATTGCAAATAAGGTCAGACTTTTGAAGCTTTCACAGCAGGAGAGGAGAAAAATTATCGAGTACGGCTTTACCGAACGTCATGCCCGTGCTTTGCTTGCGGTTGATTCATCTGATATAAGAGATGAAATTATCGAAGATGTTTACAAGAGAAAGCTGAATGTTGAGAATACTGAGCGGCTTATTGAGCAGTATGCACAGAAAACAAGGGAACTTCAAAGGATCAGAAAATGCAGAACAGCTTTCAAAGATGTGCGGTTGTTCGTTAACACACTTAATCACGCTGTTGAGGTAATGCAGGCGGCTGGTATAAATGCTCAGGTCAAGAAAACAAAGGAAAGAGATTACATAGAGTATGTTGTTCGTATTCCTCAGAGTAAGGAAAATGGGGAGGCTGTTTGATAGTTTTTTACATCAAAAATGTTCCACGTGGAACATTTTTGATGTAATTTTTTTATTATATTGAAATTTGTTGTTATTGACGGTTGAAATCGGCAGAATATAGTGATATAATAGTATTTGTGGGATAAAAATTAAATGTTCCACGTGGAACAATTTTAATATAAGGAAGGATATAATGACGAAAATTATTTCAGTCGCTAATCAGAAAGGCGGCGTAGGAAAATCAACATCAGTGGTAAATCTTGCGGCTTCTATCGGTATAAGAGGGAAAAAGGTTCTCTGCATTGATATGGACCCACAAGGAAACACCACAAGCGGCTTCGGAATCAGGAAAAAATCTGTTTCCGTTACGGTTTATGATGTTCTTATGGGTAAAAGAAGAATAGGCGAGGGTATTATTGAAACAGCTTACAAGAATGTTTCGGTAATATGCAGTACATCTGCTCTTGCAGGTGCGGATATTGAGCTTGTTAATCTGGATAACCGTTCCAACAGGCTTAAAATGCAGCTTCTTACAGTGAAAAACGATTATGATTACATAATAATTGACTGTCCGCCCTCTCTTTCACTGCTGACAGTAAATGCTCTTTGTGCTTCAGACAGCGTGCTTATTCCTTTGCAGTGTGAGTATTATTCTCTTGAGGGTCTTTCTCAGCTGGTTGAGTCTATAAAGAGGGTCAAGAAAAATTATAATCCAAATATTGATATTGACGGAATCGTGTTTACTATGTTCGATTCTCGCTTGAATCTTACAAATCAGGTCGTTTCTGAGGTGCAGAAGCATTTTCCTCAGAAGGTTTACAGAACTGTTATTCCCAGAAATGTAAAGCTATCCGAAGCTCCCAGCTTTGGCAAGCCTGTTATTTACTATGATAAGACATCAAGAGGTGCAGAGGCTTATGAAAAGCTTTCGGAAGAAATGCTTACACGTCACGGCGAAAAGGATGTTAAGCCGAAGCCAGTTAAGAAAAGATTTTTAGGACTTGCAAAGGTATAAAAGGGGGATTTATAATGGCGCTTGGTCAGGGTCTTGATATTTTATTTGAAGACAATGCATATGAAAATAAGGAGGTCAAAACCCTCCGTATGTCCGAAATTGAGCCGAATAAAGGTCAGCCGAGAACGGATTTTGATGAGGAAAATATAAAGAGTCTTGCGGATTCTATTAAAGAACACGGTCTTATTCAGCCAATCGTAGTCCGTCCTCTGCCTAATGGTCTGACTTATCAGATAATTGCGGGTGAGAGGAGATGGCGTGCCTGCCGTCTGCTTAAAATGGAGGAAATACCTGTTATTATCAGGGAAACCGATGAGCTTGAAGCGGCACAGCTTGCTATTGTTGAGAATGTTCAGAGAGCAGATCTTAATCCTGTTGAAGAAGCGGCTGCATACCGTGCTTTGATGGATAAATACGGTATGACTCAGGAAAGGCTTTCTGAGGCAATGGGAAAATCACGTTCCTACATTGCAAATCTTACTCGTCTGCTTTCGCTTCCCGAAGAGGCTCTTGAAGCTTTGAGAAACGGTGAGATCTCTGTGGGACACGCAAAGGCACTTATGTCTGTTGAAGATAAGGAAAATCTACTTTATGCTCTTGATATAATTATCAAGGATAAGCTTAATGTTCGCCAGACTGAAAAGCTTTGCTCCTCACTTTCGGCTGAAAAGCCTGAAAATGAGGAAAATGTTCCACGTGGAACAAAAAATTACTACACAGAGCTTGAGCTTAGTGTTAAACAGCTTATCGGACGAACTGTCAAAATTACGGGCGGAAGCGGTGACAAGGGAAAAATTACTCTCAGCTTCAGCGATAAGGACGACCTTGCAAGGCTTGTTGACCATATTGTAAAAATGGAAACAACAGAGGATTATGACGCAGCTGCGGCTACAGATTGATTTATAGCTGAAAAAATTACCCCGAATCGGCATTTTACGCTGATTCGGGGTTTGTTTATTCTCTGTTTTTAAGGACCTGTGCAGGAGTGATTTTGTTGAGCTTTATAGTCAAGACGGAATTAACGGCAAAGTAAATAAGCATTATTGCTGCAAAAATCATTGCATAGAGATATGTCGGGAATTTCAGATTTACTCCGCAGGCTGTATTTGCCACAAAGGAGGGGAATAATGTATTCATTATCAGTTTTGAAAGGGGTATTGTGATAAGCGCTCCTATGGCGATTATAAATGTATTTCCGCTTAGGTAAAGCTTCTTTACTTCCTTGTTTCTGAAACCGAATATTTTTACAAGCGATATTCCGAAGGAGGCACGGTCTGTCATTACGTTCAGCATAAGGTACATTACTGCGCAGAATATTACTGCTGAGAGGGATATAAGCATTGTGTACATTCCTCTCATCTGGTTAACGAATATTCCCGAGGAGCGGATTATTTCGCTTTTTTCGGTCACGGAATATATTCGTCCGCTTTCAATATCAAGGGCTTCTTCTGACAGGAGCATATTGTAATAATCGTCCTCCTGACCGAAAAGCTCACGCATACTGTCTATATCCATAAACACCGCAAGTCCTGCGGAGTAGGGGGATATATCAGCAACTTCAAAGGCATAGCTCATATCCTCGGCATTGTCTGTCAGTACAAATGTATCGCCCTTTTTCAGAGAATATTTCTGTGCGGCGCTTGTGCTTATTACAAGCTTATTCCTGCCCTTGACGGGAATAGTGTCATAATATCTGTTTGTATCGTCTATTCCGATGACCGTTATGTCAACAGTAAAGCCCATATTTGTTTTGGAAAGGCTTTCAATGTAACAGGGTTCGCTGTTCTCGGGGGGATTTTCCGCAGGGTATTTCAGAGTGTACATATACTCATATTTTGTGTATTCAACGTTATCATTGCGGATATTATTGCATACGGTATAGCAGTTCATTCCAAGCATAAATATCAGCAGGCAGACAAGCATTGCGAATATTACAGTCAGTCCTGTTCTTATTTCCCTCAGCGTCTGACGGATACGGAATTTGTTTATAAAGCTGAGCTTTCTGATGTTTATTCTTCCTCTTATATCGGTTGTTTGCTCGTTTCTGATAAGCGAAAGGGCGGATTTTGAAAGCTTTTTGCTTATTACAAGCCTGTTTACAAGCATTGATACAACAGGGGGCATTATTACAGCGTAGATCATCAGATAGAGGGGCTTTGAAGGCTCAAGGTGGGGGACTGAGAAATAGTTATAGGTATCCTTCATCTGAATGGGTATGCCTATTTCGCTGAAGCCAAGCAATAAGCCTGTAATGCCGCCTGCAAGGCTGATTATGGTGGGAATAGTTATGTAATGGCTTATGAGGTCGGATTTTTTTGCTCCCAGAGCGTAAAGTGTGCCTATGATACTGCTTTCGCTCTGTACCTTGTGGATAACAAAAACGGATATTACATAGGTGAAAAGAATCATTATCACAACACCTGCGAGAAGTCCGATTTTTTTGTTTGTTATAAGGTCGTTTGCGGCAGCATAGATTCTTGGATCGTTCTGTGCTTCGGTAAATTCGGTAAGGTTTGCTATATCAAGCTCGAATACTTCGTCGAGAAATTCATCGGTTTCCGATTTAAGCTCGGATATACCGTCGGAAAGCTCTTTTGAGCCATTGTATGCATTGCCTGCGCCGTCGGTGTATTCTTTTATTCCGTCAGTATATGCTTTAAGTCCGTCAAGGGCTTTTTTTAATGCGGCTATTTCCTCTGAGCCTGTCATTGCGGCATAATTATCGAGTATTTCGCTGTAATTGTCTTTGGTGAGGGTTTCGGTGAATCCCATTTGAGATATAACGGAATTTACCTGGGAGAGATAAAGGGAAAACACTTCATCTGTACCGCTCTGAATTGAATCGCCTGCTGATTCAAGCTCGGAAAGTCCCTCTGTAAGCTCCTTTGAGCCGTCATATATCTCGTTTATACCGTCTTGGAGCTTTTCTTTGTCGGAAAGAATATTATCTATCATTTCACGGAAATAGATATTGCTTACTTTATTGTAATCAAAATCAAGCTCCTTTATCATTTCTTTCAGCTCATTATGAGTCAGAGAGTTGTTCAGTCTGTAGGCATAGCAGTAGTTTTCGGTAACATCATCGTTTACAAGCTCATTGTACTGCTCGTCTGTCACAATGGCTATTCCGAAAAGTGAGCTGTCAACGACCATATCTGAGGTTTCCGCCAGCGGCATATCATATTCGGGAACACAGCCTATTCCTGTAACGGTAAGATTTTTCCCGAAAAGCTCTATGGTATCGCCTACAGATATTCCGTGAGTTTCCACATAGCGTTTTTCAAGGACTGCTTCGCCCATATTGTCGGCTTTTTCGCCCTTGTCAATGTGGGGGAGATTTATGGTTTTACGCTCGCCGAACACTCTGAGAACAGAGCCGTCGGGCATTTCTGCGTCAGCTGAAAACATTCTTTCAACTATTGCACCCGAATTTGTCAGAAGTTCTTCCTGATAGGCTTCGAGAGGAATAAATGTTGTAAAATGTCCGTCCTCAACCAGATTGGCATTTGCCTTGGATACAGTACCGTTTATTATTGTGTCGGCTGCTCCCACAATTGAAATGATAAGGTACATTGCGACTGCTATCATAAGATACAGAGCAAGGTATCTTGGAAAATTCTCTTTTATATCACGGGGGAGTCGTTTTCTCAGAACTCTTTTCATTTACAGATCCTCCAGTTCAGCGGCAGGCACACGGTTTTCATTTATGTAGTCCTTTTTAATAAGTCCGTCCTTGACTATTATTACCTTATGCACCATATTTTTAATTGAATTGTTGTGGGTGACTATAAGCATTGTGGTGTTGTATTTTGCGTTTATCTTTTCAAGAAGGATCAGAATGTCACGGGAGGTTTTTGAATCAAGTGCGCCTGTAGGCTCGTCGCAGAGAAGGAGAGCGGGGTTTTTTACAAGTGCTCTTGCAATTGCGCATCTTTGCTGCTGACCGCCCGAGAGCTGAGAGGGGAATTTGTTCTGATGCTCGGTAAGTCCCAGAACGTCCAGCAGCTCGTCAATATCAAGGGGATTTTCGGAAATGTATTCGCAGACCTCAATATTTTCCCTGACGGTAAGATTTGGCACAAGGTTGTAGAACTGGAAGATAAACCCAAGCTTTTCTCTGCGGTAATCGGCAATTTCATCGGGTCTGAGCCCGAAAATCTCCTTGCCGTCAACCTTTACCGAGCCGCTGTCCATTGTGTCAAGTCCGCCTATACAGTTGAGCAGAGTGGATTTTCCGCTTCCGCTTGTTCCTTGGATAACGCACATCTGACCCTTTTCGATGTCTGCGGAGATGCCTTTCAGAACCTGAATATGGCTTGAATCCTTTCCATAGCTTTTCTTTACATCTTTGATTTCCAGATACATAAATATTCCTCCTGTGTATTACATAACATTGTTATGTTGGTGTTATTTAAAAAAGCCTTTCGGCTAATACTAATCACTCATTGAATTATGGGAATCTCTCGCCACAAAAGCCTTATATCAAAGCTTTTGCGGCGATTTCTTCTCCATAATTCAAATGGTGATTAATATAAGAATGAATTTGACGAAACCGATAAAACGGCATTTCACGCAGTTTTATTCACTGATGACAATATCCCTGCCGCCTGCGGACGGCTTTACCCTGCCGATAACGGCTCATACGCCATAGGAAGAATTGCCGTCAGAAAAGATTTCCGCACCTTGGGCTTCGGCAGAAAAATCATAACCGCACTTGAACAAAAAGCCTCAGAGCTTGGAGCTGAAAAAATAACACTATCAGCCCAGACAAATGCGTCAGGCTTCTATAAAAAGCTGGGCTACACGCCTTTCGGTGAAGAATATCTTGATGAATTCTGCCCTCACATCTCTATGAAAAAATACTGTAAATCAACACACCGGGTCTGCTATGCGGCATATTCCGCAAAGCAGACCCAGTGTATTTTACTATAAACATATATCTACTTATAAACTCACATAATTATGACTTTCTTCTTATTTTTCACACAGTACAGCTTTTTTCTCAACAGAACATATTCCTGTATTTATCAAAAAAACTATCATTACATCGCTTCTTATATCCAAGCACATATATTTTCCAATATGACTTTTTAGAATTTTTATCATTAAGCATCACGTCGGGAAAAACATGAAGTAAATCTGCAAGGTTATATGCCCTGTCATAGTTCCGCAAATTCAGCTGTTCATAAAGATACTTCATTGAATCACAAATGAAATCATATTTAATTCGTGATTCTTCCGATAAAGCATACTCTGCTTGTCCGTATTCAAGCCGTTCAGCCATCAATGGCTCTGCTTCACAGATTTTGCTGCACATTTCATCATTGGAAATATTACCTTCAAATGCTTTGATTACAGCTGAAACTATATCGGTATTAACAGGATTTGTAATATCATTCCTCAGATAAACAGCAATTGCAATGAAATTTTTCAATAGCAGCTCCATCAGCATTATCCTCCTATTTTTATAATATTCTATCACAAATCCCCTGCTCCGTCATGCACAGACATAAAACAATCACATATCCTGTCTGCTGATTTTTTCGAATAATACATCATTTTTATTGTAGTAAGCTTTTATTTCCAAGTGCAAAAAGAATCATATTATCGTATGATCCAATTTTTCCTCACCTGAAATAAATGCCATAATAGCATCTTCAAAACTTTCATATTTTTTCGATTCAACCAATGATAAAATATCTTCATAGTCTAATGCGTTTTCTGCGAATTCCATTAGCGTAAGTGTCCAGCGAGAACCACATTCTACAGCCTTAGGATCGACAGTATGTATTATTTGATATAGTTCCTGTGCAAAGAGAAACTGTTGCTTATCAGCCTCATAGCTCTCATAATCACAATTGAGAAGAGGATATTTTGTTTTACATTTTAACATTTCTGTAAAACAATAAATATAGGTCTGTATATCTTTGTTGTAATAATAATACGCTTCATCTAAACCTGTTGTATCCGGAAAAAGCATATCAATTTCGTTATTATGTAAACTAATACCAATTTGAATATGTCCGCTGTAATTTTCTGCAAAAACCACAAACATTCTGTCTTTAACTTTTTGATATTTAAAATCTGTAAAATAAGAGAATATATGGTATTTATTATTTCTTATAATTGGTATTCCAACTTTTTCTAAATACTCATTAGTTTTATCATTTAATTTGAACATATGCAGATGCGCAGCCGAACATTTTTGAAGTTTTTCTCCCCAATAATCTTTTATTATTCTTTTTTTTGAGTATCCACCTAAAACTCTACTGAACAAACCAGAACTTTCATTTTTATCCATATTTTTCACCTTTTTTCAGCAAACAATACACAACTTCATTTTTAATCTATTTTATCATAAATCCCCTTCCCCGTCAAGCACAGACAAAATCGGTCAGCCGTTATATATTTATCGGCTGACCGGTTTCTGTATATTACACCTTTGAAATAGTAATGACCTTTACAGGACATTTTGCGGCACATTTTCCGCAGGCAGTACATTTTTCGTGATCTACAGAAGCCAGATTATCCGTAACGTGGATAGCGTCAAACTCGCATTGCTTCTCACAGATCTTACAGCCGATACAGCCCTTTGAGCAAACAGCCTTTACAGCCTTGCCCATATCCTTTGAACGGCAAAGCACATCTGCTGTCGGAACTGCCTTTCTTATCTCAATTATATCATTGGGACAGACCTTTTCGCACATTCCGCAGCCAATACATTTGGATTTATCTACCCTCGCAAGTCCGTCCTTTACTACGATCGCATCAGAAGGACAGACCCTTGCACAGTCACCCTGACCGAAACAGCCATATTTACAGCCCCACATTCCGCCGTAAAATCTCTTTGCATTAACACAGGTCCTTTCACCTTCAAACTCAAAGCTTTTCTGCTTTGATGTGCAGTCGGCAGAACAGCGTACAACAGCTATTGCCTTTTCAGCTTCATCGGCGCTTACACCCATTATTGACGAAATTTTTTCGGCAGAAGCCGCACCGCCGGGCTTGCACAGATTTGTCTTTTCGCCCTTTTCAACGATAGCCTTGGCATAATCCGAACAGCCGCTGTAACCGCAGGCACCGCAGTTTACCTGTGGAAGTGCCTCGTTTACTTCATCTGTACGAAGGTCGCTTTTCACCTCGAATATCTTTGAGGCAGCAGTCAGAAGTACACCTGCAAGTATTCCCATTACCGCAAAAATCAGCACGGGAAGAATATATGCTTCAAACATTTATATCAATTCCTTTCGGATATGTTTTAATCAGCCGAATATACCCTCAACCATTCCCGAAAAGCTCATAAAGCTGACGGAAACTATAGATGCGGCAATAAGCGTTGCAGGAACACCCTTGAAGGTTTCGGGAATGTCAGCCCTCTCCACTCTTGAACGCACTCCGCTGAATATCAGAAGCGCCAAAGTAAAGCCAAGACCTGCGCCCAATGCATCTACGATTGATTCACCGAAGGTATATCCATTATCAATATTGAGGATAGTAACACCCAGCACAGCGCAGTTTGTAGTGATAAGAGGCAGATAAACGCCGAGGGAACTGTACAGGGAAGGTATCTTCTTTTTAAGTATCATTTCGATAAGCTGTACGAACAAAGCTATTATCAGAATGAAAGCTACAGTTTTCAGATATTCAAGCCCGAAGGGAGCAAGCAGGAAGGTATAAACAGGATATGTGCATAAGGTTGCGCAGACCATTACAAAGGTTACTGCCGCACCCATTCCCGCAGCGCTGTCAAGCTTTTTAGAAACTCCGAGAAAGGGGCATATTCCCATAAACTTTGAAAGCACAAAGTTATTTGTCAGCATTGCGCTGAACAGAATTATGAGCATTGATTTCATTATGCCTCAGCCTCCTTTGATTCATTTGCACAGCCTGTACAGCTGCCTGCACAGGGACAGCCCTCACAGCCGATCTGCTGAGGAGGCTTGCGGTTTGCAAGCTTGTTTACTGCGGCGATTACGCAGCCAAGCACAAAGAAACCGCCCGCAGGCATAATAAATATTGTCATAGGGTCGGAAATATGAAGGTCTATTCCCATCCATTTTCCTGTTCCGAGTATTTCACGGAATGAGCCCATCAAAAATAGTGCAAGAGTAAAGCCGATCCCCATTCCCAGACCATCAAGTATGGAAGGCAGCAGCTTGTTTTTAGACGCAAATGCCTCCGCTCTTCCAAGGATAATGCAGTTAACGGTGATAAGCGAAAGAAAAAGTCCCAGACTGTCATAAAGTGCAGGAAGATAGCCTTTCATCAGAAACTCGATAAGTGTAACAAAGCTTGCTATTATAACTATAAAAGAAGGAAGTCTTACAGCTTTTGGTATTACATTTTTAAGCAGGGATATAGCCGCATTGGAACAGACCAGTACAAAGGTAGTGGCAAGACCCATTCCGAGACCGTTTTCCGCCATTGTTGTAACAGCAAGCGTGGGGCACATTCCGAGAAGCGTTACCAGCGTAGGATTTTCCTTGATTATTCCCTTGGTAAGCTCTCCAAGGTATTTATTTTCAGCCATTGCCCTGTTCCTCCTTTAACTGAGAATACGCCTTTGCAGCAGTCTGAACAGCATTGTTCATTCCCTTTGACGAATATGTTGCGCCTGTAATTGCATCTACCTGAAAATCGGTTGATGTGATTCCCTTGAAGCTGTCCAGATATGCCTTATCCTGAACCTTTGTGCCAAGTCCGGGAGTTTCCCCTATTGTCAGCACCGATATTCCGCATACCGCACCGCTTTCATCAAAGCCGATAAGCAGGTGAAGTCCGCCCTTTGAATAACCGTCAGCTGTTATTTCAAATGCCGTTTTTCCGTCATAGCTGAGCACAGAGGTAACTCCTTCAAACTGCTTTACAGTGCCGTCGTCATTAAGAAGCATTTCAAAGCCCTCAGAACTGCCGTAAACCTCGGCAAGTCCCTCAGAAAGCTTATCGGTAATAACTCCCGTTGTATCCACATAGGTGAGATTATAAGCAAATACAAGAAGCGCCGATGAGATAACGCAGATAAGGGTCAGCACAAGAGGCGGCATAAGCTTTTCCTTCATCGTCATACCTTTCCACTCTCCTTTGCCGCTTTCTTCATTCCCACAGGCTTCAGCTCGCAAAGCCTGTCAATATAGGGAACAAGCAGATTCATAAGAAGTATCGAGAATGAAACTCCCTCGGGATAGCTTCCGAATTTTCTTATAGCAAAGGTAAGCAGTCCGCAGCCTATTCCGAAAATAAGCTTGCCCTTTTCAGTAAGGGGCGTTGTAGCATAATCGGTGGCCATAAAGAACGCACCAAGCATAAGTCCGCCCGAAAGAATCGCATAAAGAGGGTCATCGCCTGCAATAAAGGTCAGCAGAGCGACCGTTCCGATGAATGCGATAGGAGCGTGAGGAGTGATAGTTCTTGTAAATATCAGAATAAGACCGCCGAGGATAAGTGCCAGAGCGCAGGTCTCACCGATACAGCCTCCCGTTGTTCCCAGGAAAAGAGACATATAATCTGCATTTCCCGATACAAGAGGAGTTGCCGTTGACACGGAATCATACTCGTTTTTGTAATAGAAAGGCTCGCTCCAGCGTGACATATGCCCCGTAAAGGACAGCATAAGAACGATTCTTCCCACAATTGCGGGATTGGCAAAATTCTGTCCGATTCCGCCGAAAAGCTGTTTCGTAACGCCGATTGCCACAAATGAACCTATTACTCCGAACAGAGGATTTATCTCGGGAGGAAGATTCATTCCCAGAAGAAGACCTGTTACCGCCGCAGACATATCGGAAATTGTCTGGGGCTTTTTCATTATCCGTCTGAGAATATATTCAAAGAATACCGAGGACGCTGTACAGACGCACAGATTTACCAAAGCCATTGGACCGAATATTATAACGCCTGCAATGCAGGCAGGCAAAAGTGAGATTATCACCGTCAGCATTACCTTTCGGGTGCTGATATTGTCGTGAATGTGCGGTGATGGGGAAACGTTAAGGCTCATATTTTATGACCATTCCTTTCGTGAGAGCTTTTGTCAGATACAAGTCCGATGTTATCTGCGTTTGTTTTTCATAAGAAGACCCTTTGCAAGCTGATTCTTTTCCGCAAGATGTCTGTTAGCGGGACAGACATAGCTGCAGCAGCCGCAGTTTATGCACAGCATTACCTTCAGTCTTTCAAGCTCTGCAGTGTCCTCTCTGTCATATGCGCTTTCAAGGCTTGTAGGCATAAGCTTTACAGGACAGGCTCTTATGCATCTTCCGCAGCGTATGCAGGAGGTGGTAACAGGTTCAGCGGTGCTTCTGAATGCAAGCAAAGCATTATTCACCTTGATAATCGGTCTTTCCGCATTATCAAGTGCTATTCCCATCATAGGTCCGCCGTAAAGCAGCTTGCCGTATTCCTCAGCTCCGCAGTATTCAAGCAGATCTGAAACGGGAGTTCCCACAAGCACACGGTAGTTTCCGTTATTCTTGGTAACAGCGTCGCCGTCAATGGTAAGGCGCTTGCTGATAAGGGGCATTCCTGTGCGGATATATCTGATTATAAACGCAACGGTTGACACGTTCATCACTATTACACCCTGATGGGACGGAAGCTCACCCTCTGCCACAACTCTGCCCGCAGCTGTATAAATAAGCACCTTTTCCGCTCCCTGAGGATATGATGACGGCAGAGAAACAACCTCTATTGCAGAATTATCCGCAGTCTGCTTCTTCATCAGAGCTATCGCCGAGGGCTTGTTGGATTCAATTCCTATCTTGCAGTTGGGTATATCAAGCATTTTCATAATATACTCAATACCGTCGATTATTTCCTCGGGTGCTTCCATAAATTCACGGTAATCGGATGTGATATACGGCTCACACTCCGCACCGTTTATAAGAAGCGTGTCAATAGGCGTTTTATCTGGGTCAAAGCCAAGCTTAATATGAGTAGGAAAGCCTGCTCCGCCAAGTCCGCAGCAGCCGCTTTCTCTGACAGCGTCAAGGAAGGATTTTCTGTCGGTTATCTGAGGAGGCTTTATATCGGGACAGACTGTCTGCTGACCGTCCGTTTCGATCACAACAGCCTTGCAGCTTGCTCCGTTTGACAGCCTGTAATCGGTTATTTCCGAAACTACTCCCGAAGCAGGTGAATGAACAGGAACAGACATAGGCTTGTCACAGTCTCCTATCTTCATTCCGACTGTTACGGTATCACCTTTTTTCACAAGCGGTGTACATGGAGCGCCCATACACTGCGACATTGGCAATATTAGCTTTTTGGGCAGAGGAAAGTCAACCGTTTCCATATTTTCTGTGGATTTAAGATGAGGCAGTTTTACACCGCCGATTTTTACAGCCATTACTTTCAATCCTTTCCTGTATGCTGATATTCTGCAAACACAGATATTTTGTTAATTATAACACATTAAACGTATAAAGTCAACAAAGATTTTATGTATTTTTAAGAGAAAGAGTTTCTCAGGGACGACCTGTTTTGACAAATTGACGCTTGGTTTACTGTTAAAATTATATAAGAAATGCAGAAGGAGTGAACGGCTGATGTTTATCTATGCGGACATACTCATAATAACAAACATTTATGTGGATTTTCTGCTGATAAAATCCGCTTCTGTGATAACAAGAAGCCGCATAAAAGCTTCAAGATGCATACTGGGAGCTGTGGTAGGAAGTCTTTTTTCCCTTGCGATATTCATTCCCTCCGAATACAGGGCTCTGGTTTTGCCCCTCAAGCTCGTTTCATCAGCCGTAACGGTGTTTTCTGCATTCGGATATGAAAGCTTCGGGCAATATTTCAGACGGCTTGCGGTATTCTATCTCTGCTCATTCATCTACGGCGGAATAGGCACCTGCATTGCATGGAATACAAACGGACGATTTATAACTGCAAGACACGGCATAGTATATGCGGATTTTTCCATGCCTGCCCTTGTGATAACATCAGTAAGCGCATATTTCATTATTTACATATTCAAGCGGATAACAGGCGCAGACAGACAGGGTACATACAAGGTGATCGTTTCTGATATGGGAAAAGTCGTATCCTTTGAAGCCGTATCTGACACTGGCAATCTGCTGAAAGACAGCTTTACGGGGAAAAATGTAATAGTCTGTCCCCGTTCAGTTCTCTGTGAGCTTTACGGAAGTATTCCCGATACGGAGGATATTTCCGCAGGCAACGCTGTACAGGGCAGGAAATGGAGATTTATCCCCTGTACGACCATATCCTCATCGGGACTTATTGCAGTCATATGTCCCCGTGAGGTATGTATAAAGTGCATTGAAACAGGAGAAATATTCCGTGCTGATGTTTATTTGGGGGCAGCGTCCAATGAAGCGTCATCTGCGGTATTTAACCCCGAAATACTTGTATGAAACAAACTTAAATTATGAAAGGAAATGTGATTATGATTTCGATTCAGGAGATTATCAGACTTGCGGCACAGCTTGCAGCAAAACTATTCGGTACAGAGGACGGCGTATATTACATAAGCGGTCCCGAGACACTCCCCCCTCCCCTTACCAAAACCGAGGAGGAGGAAGCCTTTGCCCTGCTTATGTCAGACGACCGCAGAGGCAGAGAACAGCTTATCGTTCATAATCTCCGCCTTGTTGTCTATATCGCAAAAAAATTTGAATCAACGGGCATTTGTGTTGACGACCTTGTTTCAATAGGCACTATCGGTCTTATAAAGGCGGTAAACACATTCTCCCCGGAGAAAAATATCAAGCTTGCTACATATGCCTCACGGTGCATTGAGAATGAGATTCTGATGTTTCTGAGAAAAACTTCGCAGCACAAGAATGACATTTCTATAGATGAACCCCTTAACATTGACTGGGACGGCAATGAACTGCTGCTGTCGGACATTCTGGGAACAGATGAGGATACCGTCAACAGCGGCATAGAGGACGATGCAGAAAAGCAGGTGCTTCTTGAAACTGTCCGCAGTCTGCCCGAGCGTGAACGCATTATTATGGAAATGCGCTTCGGTCTGAAAACAGGCAGAGAGCTTACTCAAAAGGAAGTCGCTGATATTATAGGCATTTCTCAGTCATATATTTCAAGGCTGGAAAAGAAAATCATAAAAAAGCTTAAAAAGGAGCTTGACAAGCAGATGATGTAATGCCAAATATTATAATATGCCCCGATTAGCCTTGACAATCCGTCGGATATTGTGTAAAATTATAATATATGATTTTTACTGTATCATTCTGAAAGGACGGAGCAAAGCTTAATTATGAGAGGTATATATTCATCTGTAACCGATATGCGCAGAAAGGTTTTCACCGAGGTTGCAAGGCTTGCCTATGAGGGCGGAGATTATACAAGAATGGAGGATCTGCCTTACAAGATCGTTCCGGGAGATGTAGCAACCCACAGAGAATCCATTTTTCTTGAAAGAGCTATTGTTGAAGAACGTCTGAGGCTTGCAATGGGCCTGCCCCTGAGATGCGTAAGCGAGCATGCTCCCGTATCAAAAGGCGTTGACCAGAGTGCTATTGCCGAAAAATACTACGATCCTCCCCTGATAAATATTATCAGCTTTGCCTGCAATGCCTGCCCTACCCTGCACTATCATGTTACAGAGGTTTGTCAGGGCTGTTTTGAAAATCCCTGCAAGGAAGTATGCCCAAAAGGCGCAATACATATCCGTCACGGCAAATCCATAATCGATCAGGACAAGTGCATCAAATGCGGCCGCTGCAAGGACGTATGCCCATATCACGCTATATTAAAGGTTGAACGTCCCTGTGCAAGAGCCTGCGGAATGGACGCTATCGGAAGCGACGAGCACGGCAGAGCTACCATTGATTACGATAAATGCGTATCCTGCGGTATGTGCCTTGTCAACTGTCCTTTCGGTGCTATTGCGGATAAAGGACAGATATTTCAGCTTATTCACGCTATCAAGACAGGCAAGCGAGTTGTTGCCATTGTTGCACCTGCGTTTTACGGTCAGTTCGGTCCGAAAATGACTCCCGAAAAGTTTACCTATGCTATGCGTCAGCTGGGCTTTGACAGCGTTGTAGAGGTTGCGGTGGGAGCTGACCTGTGCACCATTGAGGAAGCAAAGGATTTTCTGGAAAATGTTCCCGAAAAGCTTGATTTCCTTGCTACCTCCTGCTGCCCCTCCTGGTCGGTTATGGCAAAGAAGCTTTTCCCCGACCTTGCAAAGAACATTTCAATGGCGCTTACTCCTATGGTTCTCACAGCAAGACTTGAAAAGAAAAAGGATCCCGACTGCCGTATTGCCTTTATCGGTCCGTGTTCGGCAAAAAAGCTTGAAGCAAGCCGCAGAACCATCAGAAGCCATGTTGACTTTGTTCTCACCTTTGAGGAGCTTATGGGAATGTTCGGTGCAAAGGACGTTGACCTTGAAAAAATCCCCGATGATGAGAATGTGCCTCTGAACGAAGGAACAGGCGCAGGACGAGGTTTTGCCGTAAGCGGCGGCGTTGCAGCGGCTGTTGTGGAAGAAATAAAGCGGATCGCCCCTGACAGAGAGGTCAAGGTCGCTTCAGCTCAGGGTCTCCATGAGTGCAAAAAGATGCTCCAGATGGCTAAAGCAGGCAAATACAAGGGCTACCTCCTTGAAGGAATGGGCTGCCCCGGCGGCTGTGTAGCTGGTGCGGGAACTCTTTGCGCCGTTAATAAGGCGACTCTTGCCATTGACAAATACAAAAAGCAGGCAGACAAGCAGGCTGCCTTTGAAACAGAATATGTTGCAGACCTTGACGTGCTTGAAAAGGACGATCTTGACTGATAGAATCAAAACAGCTTATTTCCGCTTTTTTACGGAAATAAGCTGTTTGCGGTTATTATAGAAACGGAGGTTATATTATGGAAGCAAGAGCACTGTTAACAGCACTGAGCACAGCCGAAAGACTGAAGGACGCTGTGCGTCACTGCTATACCAAAAACGGCAGACGTGAAAGCGTTGCCGAGCACAGCTGGATGATGACACTTATGGCATATTTTATCAAAGACGAATTCCCGGAGGCAGATATGGATAAAGTCATCAGAATGTGCATAATTCACGATCTTGGCGAAGCCTTTACAGGAGATATTCCCACATTCGATAAAACAGCAGAGGACGAGAAAAACGAGAAAGTCCTGCTGCATATGTGGATAAATACACTGCCCGAAAACTGCCGATGCGAAATGACCGCATTATTTGATGAAATGTCAAAAAGAGAAACGCTTGAAGCAAAGATATACAAGGCTATTGACAGTCTTGAAGCACTTATCCAGCACAATATCTCCGACTTATCAACATGGACAAAGATGGAAAAAGAGTTCAATTTAACATATGCAGATGATAAAACAGCATTTTCCGAATATTTTATAAAACTCAGAGAAGAAATACGAAATGATACTTTAGGAAAATTATACTGCTGCAAAGAAACAGAAACTTGAGAGAAACACAAGATGGCGAAATCGAATATCAAACAAAATTCTTTAAGTATTCATTATTCAGATTTATTCCCTCAGAATTTACACAGCGGTCATATTCTGTAAGCCACCAAAAACCTTCCAAAAAAAGAATACTGCTCCATTTTTCTATAAGCTCATCATAGCTCTCGGCAATTACCAAGCCGTTAATGTCAATATCCCCCAACTCATTCACCGAGTAATCATAAAACACTATTTTACCTGTAGAGCTTTCTATGCACAGCTTGTCTCCCGATGAAAAATCAAAAATCGGATACATATTATTAACTATATCCAATTTAGATATATTAGCCTTCTCCCGCTCCGTCACAGCATATTCTGCAGCAGACTCAGCAGCCTCAACCATATCATTATGCAGGCTCAATATATCTTCGATCGGGATCAGATCAAAGCACCCATAAACCCTTTCCGTGCTGTCAGCCCACCTTATCCTGCTTATTGAGCTTTTTCTGTAAATATCCTTTATATCCTCAGAAAAAGCAATTCCAGCTGTCTTATTCAGTTCGTCATAACACTTCTCGAATCTGCTGTTCTTATTTTCAGTATCTATATTAAAATCATAGCCCTTGCCCCTGATTTTTTCAATCGTTTTATCAATTAAATCAACATAACGCATAAAGGACCCTCTTTACTAATTTTTTTATTTTGCACTAATCAGTTACACAGTTTTTCATACAGTATTCCTTTATATCTCCTGCAAACTGATTTCCGCAGCGTGCAAGCTCACCCAGAACACGGTCAATGCCTTTTTCGGATTTATACCAGTTGTCCTTTGTAATATTATAGCAATACACAGGGCATACCTTTATTTCGGCTTCGGGAAAAGCCATCTGATACAGCATAAGACATCGCCTTGCGTGAAAAGCCTTGCATACTATCAAAGCACGCTTTATCTCAACCCCTCTTTCATCAGCGGCTTTTCGTGAAAGAAAGGCATTGTCACGGGTATGCCCCGACTTGTCCTCACCGATTATTGCACTCAGCGGAACACCGTTTTTTACAAGTACATCAGTAAAAAATTCGCAGTCAGACTGATAATCTCCGTTATATATTTCAGCCTTTGAACGGACTCCCGCCCATTTTTCAAGCTTAACGCTCACACCTCCCGAGGGAATCATCCACCTTGCCATTCCCTGATGATACAGCTCAGCCGCATATTCGGGCTGCTGAGGGTGAGAGCCTCCCGGCAGAAATACAGCGTCGGCTTCTGTAGGCTTGTCCGATACAAATATATAATCTGAAATATCGGCAATAATACGGTTTATCATTTTATTTCTCCTATCTTGGATTTTCTGCCATAAAAAGCATTTTGTTAATAGGATAAACATTTACATTCTGAACTCAATAATATCTTCTATCGGCTTTCGGGGACGTGCGGAAGGCTTTTCCTCTGCGTAACCCATAGCAACCGCTCCCACAAGCTGAAAGTCTGTATTCAGATACTCTGTGATTTCAGGGTACGCATAGCAGGTGTTTGCTATCCAGAGCGTCCCTATACCAAGTTCAGCCGCTCTTAACAGAATATTTTCAACCGAAGCCCCTATTGAAAGCGTATCGCATATCTCCGTTATCCTGTCGTCGGAATTTATTTCTTCAAAAGGCGATTTCCCGTTTGTATTAAGGATTACAACTGTAATTGGAGCTTCTTTCATTATCCGCAGAGTATTCCTGCAATCTGCAATGCCCTTTGCAGACTCGGGAAGCAGGGGCTTTTCTTCCTCTCTTGCAATTCCCCTTTCCATACAGCTTAAAAGTTCATCTTTCCTTTCACCGCCGAATACAATGAATTTCCAAGGCTGTCTGTTTTTTGCAGACGGTGCGGCTCTGCCTGCTTCAAGAATTTCTTTGATTATTTCAACAGAAACAGCCTTTGCCGAAAATTTTCTTATACTTCTCCTCTGCATTACAGAATCCTTTGTCAACATATAACTATCTCCTTTTTATCAACCACTCAGCAAATATCGACTCAATAGATCCGATTACAAAGTCACCGTAAAATCCGCCCGCTTTTTCCGCAGGAGAACACATTTCTGTGTAATACCGCTCCGCAGGAAAACAGCGATTTTCGTATTTTGCCCTTATCTGCTCTCTGTCACCGATATAGCCATCTCTGTCAAGCACCCTTTCAAGCCGGATTTTTTCGGGAATGTCAATGTATATCATAAAATCGGGTCTGACTATTCAGATTTTATCACCGTTCAAAAGAAGCTCCTCTGCATTTTTAAGTGCGGTATCGGTAATGTTTTCACCTACCATTATACGGGCGATCTCACGCTTTCTTTCTTCAAAATCAAGCTTATGAACGGAGGTGTAGGTTCTGCCGTCCCTTGTCTGCTTCTCAATGAGCAGGTGATTATCAGCCATTACAGCCATCTGGGAAAGATGGGTAACGCAAAGCACCTGCTGATGAGCCGATACGCTTTTAAGCTTGATACCTATTTTCTGTGCCGCTCTTCCGCTGACTCCTGTATCGATCTCATCCAAAATCAGTGTATGGATATTATCCTTTTCAGCAATGACGTTTTTCAAAGCAAGCATTATTCTTGAAAGCTCACCGCCAGATGCGATTTTTGACATGGGCTTCATTCCCTCACCTGCGTTGGTAGAGATAAGGAACTCTACCGAATCCATTCCCGCAGCCGTCAGCTTGCCTTTTTCCATTGAAGCCTTTATTTTCACATTAGGCATATCAAGAAAGCTGAGTTCTTCCTCAACCTGAGCCGAAAAACGTTCAGCCGCCTCTGCTCTTGCCGCCGAAAGCTGCTTTGCTTTGTCTGATACACAGGAAAGAAGCTGTTCTCTTGTTTTTATGACTTCTTCAATTTCATCTGAGGACGACTCAAATCTGCTTATTTCCTCGGAAGCCTTATTATAGCAGTCAAGAACGTCTGATAGCTCAGGACCGTATTTTTTCTTTATCCTGTTAAGGTCATTAAGCCTTTCGGAAAGATATGCATAACGCTCTGCATCAATATCTATCTTGTCGATTTCCGAGGAAATCTCCGAAGCTATGTCATCAAGCTCTACCCTTACATTTTCAAGACGTTCGGACAGACTTTTCATTGACGAAACTGTGTCTGAAAAGCTGCTTATGTCGTCACAGGCATTTGAAATAAGCTCAATTGCTCCCGGAACATCACTGTCATCTATCCCCTTGATAAAGCTGTAGGCTTCATTAAGTGATGAGCATATTTCTTCGCTGCTCTGAGCTATTTTGTATTCAGCTTCTATAGCCTCGTCCTCGTTTTCGGAAATATCCAAAGAGCCTATTTCGGTTATTTTTTCACGGAGAAGCTGTTCACGCTCCTGCTGCTCACGGCGTTCAAGAGTCAGCTTTTTCAGCTTTCTGGACACTTCCTGAAGCTGTCTGAAGCTGCTTCGGTAATCTTCTGCCTGTGCTTCAAGATCTCCATAGCTGTCAAGAATTGACAGATGCTTTTCGGGATCCATAAGTATCTGATTATCGTGCTGTCCGTGAATGTTCACAAGGCACTCACCAATTTCACGGAGAACCGACACTGTAGAGGCTCTGGAATTTACTCTTGCAATGCTTCCGCCGTCTGAGCTTACTTCCCTTGTCAGCGTAAGCTGTCTGTCCTCGTGAGCGATACCGAGCTCGTCAAGCCTTGCGCATACATTATCCGAAAGCTCTGTAAACAAGGCGGTTATTACTGCTTTATCACAACCTGCACGAACTATATCCTTTGTGATACGCTGACCGAGAACAGCATTTATGCCATTGATAAGAATAGATTTTCCTGCACCCGTTTCGCCTGTAAACACATTGAAATTATCCGAAAACGGAATTGCCGCTTCTTCTATTATTGCAAGATTTTTTATATAAAGCTCACTGAGCATTTCAATCACCCTTTTTACTGCTGAAAATCACGCTTTGCATTTCCTTTACAAATGCGGCTGCGTCCTTTTCCGAACGCATTACCATAAATATCGTATCGTCGCCTGCAAGAGTTCCCACAACTCCGCTGTATTCAAGCTTATCAAACATTGCGCATGCCGCCATCGCCATTCCTGCATGACACTTGAAAACAACCATATTCATTGCATAATCAACTGAATTTACAGATTCTCTGATAAGCTGAGGGATCTCCTCTGAGCTTTTTTGCGGAACGCAGTATCTGTCCTGCTTTTTTATCAGTCCAATCTCCTTTACATCTCGTGAAAGGGTAGCCTGAGTTACCTCTATCCCCTGTTCAAGGAGCTTTTCTCTGAGCATTTCCTGAGTTTCAACAGAGCTGTTTTTTATTATCTCCAGAATAATTTCGTGTCGCTTAGACTTAATCATTGTTTTTTCCTCGTATATTACATATCCTTTATGGGTTCAAGCAGCTTTTTATTGACAGCGTTGAAAAATGAATTTCCCTGAATGTCAATAAGCCTCAGATATTTTTGTGAACGTGTAACAACAAGTCTGCTGTCCTTTTCCGCATTACCGCATATCTGCCCGTCAACACTCAGATACAGTGGAATATCGTCCCTTGAACGGAATGTTACCTCCAGAGCCTTGTCCGTAGAAAAAAGCATTGTTCTTGAAACAAGGGAATGAGGGCACACAGGAGTCATCTGAATACATTTAAGCCCCGGCTCAAGAATAGGTCCGCCTGCCGAAAGAGCATAGGCAGTAGAGCCTGTAGGCGTGGAAAAAATAAGTCCGTCTGCTCTGACATTGCTGACAATACTGCCGTTTACCGACACAAAGAAATCGGTAAGCCTTGCAAACTGGCTTGAGATCACAATGTCGTTAAGGGCTGTATATTTTTCGGATTTTTCTCCGCAAATAAATTCACAGTCAAGCATCATACGGTTTTCTATGGTATAATCGCCGCTCATAAGCCGTGACAGATTGTAAAGCTCATCTGTCTCCATAGAAGCCATAAAGCCCAGACGTCCCGTATTTATCCCCAGCAGCAGCTTGTCATACTCTGCCGCATATGAAGAAGCTTCAAGGATAGTTCCGTCACCGCCGATAGCAATTATAAGGTCACATTCTCTTACAGCGTCTTCCACTGCTGTATATCTGACATATTTTTTATTGGGAAAGCGCTCCCTGAGCTTTTCGCTGCATAATATCTCAAAGCCCATATTATGTAAGGTAGAGCATACCTTTCCCGTGGTTTCAAAAGCGTTTTTCTTTGAAAAATTAGGCCAGATAACCGTTTTCATATTTACGATTCCCTTTTCTGTTTATTTTTTCTGTGCCTTAAAGCACGAATGAGCTTCAGAAACAACTTTTGCACAATCGGGCAATACAGTAACTTTACCGCTGTCCTTTGATACATACAGAAGATACTCGATATTGCCGTCGCCGCCCTGTATGGGAGAAAAATCTGCTCCCATAACACTAAAGCCCGATGACCGGCAGAAAGACATTATATCGCTGAGAACAGCCCTGTGAACCTTTTCCGAACGAACGATGCCGTTTTTTCCTATCTCTGATTTTCCGCATTCAAACTGGGGTTTTACAAGCATTACCGCTCTGCCGTTCTCTTTAAGCAGACCGTACATTACGGGAATGACCTTTTTAAGCGAAATAAATGAAACATCAGCAGAAATGAAATCTATTCTTCTGTCAAAATCCGAGGCTGTCACATCTCTGACATTTACTCCCTCCATATTTTTCACACGAGGGTCGCTTAAAAGCTTTTCATCAAGCTGACCGTGCCCAACATCAACAGCATAGACATATTCGGCAGAGTTTTGCAGCATACAGTCGGTAAAACCGCCTGTAGAAGCGCCGATATCCACGCACACAAGCCCTTTAACGGAGATTTTAAAGCTTTCAAGGGCTTTTTCAAGCTTCAATCCTCCCCTGCCTACATATTTAGGCAAAGGAGCGCAAAGCTCTATCCTATCCTCGGGCTTTATGTCAGCGGAAGCCTTTGTGCAGATCTTTCCGTTTAGGGTTATGCCGCCCTCTGTTATCATTCTTTTCGCCGTTTCACGGCTTTTTACATATCCATTTTCTGACAGAAATACATCAAGCCGCATAGCTTCCTCCAATTATTCTGCGTATTCGGACAAAATTCGGCTGATCCCCGATTTATCAAGACAGAAACGCTTCAGAACACTTTCGGTTTTCGCCTGCTTAACAAAGCCCTTTACCGCATTTATCCTCACACTGCCCTTAAAACCGCTGTCCGCAAGCATTGCCGCAATATGCTCGCCGATTCCTCCGCTTTTAAGTGATTCTTCAAAAATAATTATCCTGTCATATTTCATACAGATGTCAATTACCGCTCTTTCAAGCGGAAATATCTTTACAAGCTTTAAAACATCAGCAGAATGATCTCCTTCTCTCACAGCCTCGGCAACAGTACAGCCTGTTCTGCCGTAGCCTATGGCAAGAGTTTTCCCACCGTGCTCCTCATAGCAAAGCATATTATCACGGTCAAGCTTCATCATTCCCTCATTGCCGCCCTGAGAGCCTCTGGGGTATCGCACAGCCGCAACAGAAGGTGTGTCAAACAGCGCCTTTCTCATACATAGTCTAAGCTCTGTATAATCAGACGGTGAAAAAATTGTGATATTAGGTATTCCCGTAAGCATAGGCACATCAAAAAGCCCCTGATGGGTTTCGCCGTCCTCCCCTACAATACCTGCCCTGTCTATACCGAGAACGATATGTGTTCTGCTTATAGCTGCATCGTGGATTATCTGGTCGTAGGCTCTTTGCAGAAAGCTTGAATATACCGCAAACACAGGTATCATTCCGCTTACCGCAAGCCCTGCCGCAAATGTAACTGCGTGCTGCTCGGCAATTCCCACATCAAAAAATCTGTCGGGGCAGACCTCGGCAAATTTATTAAGCCCCGTGCCGTATTTCATAGCCGCCGTAATGCCGCAGATACGCTTGTCGGATTTTCCCAGCTTTGCAAGCTCATTTCCAAAAACCGCAGAAAAGCTGTCGCTGCTTATAAATTCGGGGTCGCCTATCTGCATTGCCTTAGGAGCAAGACCGTGAAATGCCCCTGGATTCTTTTCGGCAGGACGATAGCCCTTGCCTTTTACTGTGCTGACGTGTATAAGCACAGGCTTTTTTGCCGCCTTTGCCGCAGAAAGAGTTTCTTCTAAGCTTTTCAGGTCGTGTCCGTCAACAGGTCCAAGATACAAAAAGCCAAGATTTTCAAACATAGTCGCTCCAGACGGCTGACCGCTTGAACGGTAAAGAAGCCATCTTACAGCGTCCTTGGAAGCCATAACAGCCTCCTTGACAGGCTTTCCGACTATAGGAGTATTGTCAAGAGCCTTTTCAACGCTCTTTTTTGCCTCAACATATGCCTTTCTTCCACGCAGAGCGGACAGATATTTTGCCAGCGCTCCCACATTTTTTGAGATCGACATCTCATTGTCATTGAGTATAACTATAAGGTTATCGTCGGATTTTCCTGCATTGTTAAGCCCTTCATAGACCATTCCGCCTGTAAATGCGCCGTCGCCTATTACCGCTATTACATTGTGGCTGTCCCCTTGCAGACGCATTGCCCTTGCTATTCCGCAGGCAGCTGATATAGAATTGCTGCTGTGTCCGCTTATGAATATGTCGTGCTCTGATTCAGTGGGCTTTGCAAAGCCTGAAATACCACCCTCTGTCCTGAGAGTTGAAAATTCGCTGTATCGCCCTGTCAGAAGCTTATGAGTATAAGCCTGATGACCAACGTCCCAGACGATCTTGTCAAAGGGTGAGCTGAAAACACGGTGAATTGCCATAGTAAGCTCAACTGTTCCCAGATTAGAAGCAAGATGACCGCCGTTTTCCGCAACCGTTTCAATAAGAATACTGCGTATCTCTCTGCAAAGGCTTATGCATTGACTGTGAGAAAGCTTTTTCAGGTCATAGGGCAATGAAAGCTCTTTCAGTCTGACTGTTTTATTATCCTTCATTTTATCCTTCTCCAATGCTGTTTACAGCTTTACGGGCATTAAAAAGGCAAGAATAATGCCCAGAAATGCACCGCTGACTACCTCAAAAGGGGTATGACCAAGATATTCCTTCATTACAGCTATGCTCTTGTTAGCCGCCTGGGCTATATCCTCAAGAGGCTTTCCCGAAGGAGCGGGCTTGTCTGCAAGAAGCCTGTTTATTCTGTTTATAGCCTTTGCGTGCTGACCTGCCGCTCTTCTTACGCCCATTGCGTCATACATTGTTATAAGCGCAACTATGGACATTATAGCAAATTCTGTAGAGGAAACACCTTCAACACGATATACTGCTGCCGCCGCCGAGCATACCATTGCCGAATGTGCACTGGGCCACCCCCCTGCACCAAAAAGCCTTTCAACGCTGAATTTTTTGTATTTTATGAAATTGATTATCGTTTTTAAAAGCTGCGCTATACACCAGCCAAGAACAGAGGTGACAAGAATGTAATTATAATACTGCATAGTTTTAAACAGCCTCTTTCTTTTAATATTCCCTGTTAAGAAGATATTTTGTAAGCTCTGACAAGAATCCGCTGTCAGGGTATCCCGATACGATTTCCAGAGCCTTGTCAGTAAGCTCTGCCGCTTTTGCCTTTGCAGCTTCGATTCCGAATATTGCGGGATAGGTCGCTTTATTCATATCCGAGTCACTGTTGACAGGCTTGCCAAGCAGCTTTTCATCAGCGGTAATATCAAGTATATCATCAATTATCTGAAAAGCAAGCCCAAGAGCACAGGCATATTCGTCAGATGACGGTATCATATCATAACGTTCTGCACATATACAGCCCATTTCGCAGGCACATCTTATGAGAGCCCCTGTTTTCATTGAATACATTTTCAGTAAAAGCTCTGAATCAAAGGGCTTGCCCACATTTTTCACATCAATGGTCTGACCGCCTATCATTCCGTTAACGCCTACAGCGTCTGAAAGGCATTTTATCAGCCTGACACGCTGTTCAAAGGAGAGGTCGTCATCAGAGGAAATAACATCAAATGCATAATTCTGCAAAGCGTCACCTGCAAGAAGTGCAATATCCTCGCCGAACTGCTTGTGACAGGAAGGCTTTCCTCTGCGGAAATCATCATTGTCCATACATGGAAGGTCGTCGTGAATAAGTGAAAAGGTGTGTATCATTTCAAGGGCGCAGGCACAGCTGAGAGCCTTTTCGGCAGTACCTCCGAATATCCTCGAAAACTCCGTTACAAGCACAGGGCGTATTCTTTTTCCTCCTGCTGACAGAGAATATCGCATAGCCTCAGCACACACAGACTGAGGGGCTTTATCGTCATAAACGCTCATCAGCTTTTCAAGATGACTTGTTATCTGTGCAGAGCGTTTTTCAAGTTCCTTTATCATCACAGCTCCTCCGCACTCTTTACCGTCATTACAGCTTTTTCCGCATCTTCAAGAAGCCTGCGGCATTTTGCAAGCTCATCAGCACCGCTTTTGTAAAGCTCAATAGCTTCTTCAAGAGGAACATCTCCCGAAGAAAGCTTTTCTATTATCTCATCTACCCTTTTTACAGATTTTTCAAAGCTCATTTTTTGAACGTCCTTTCCCGAGTATCCCCCGAATAATCAGCCGATAACAGCTTCTGTTTCGCTGTCTGCGAATTTTATGGTTATCCTGTCGCCCTCCGCAAGCGATGAAGCGGACTTGACAAGAGAATTTTCTTTATAAACAAGGCTGTAGCCCCTTGACATAATTTTCAGCGGACTCAGCTGGTCAAGCATAGCCGCTCCCGAAGCTATTTCATTGCGCTTTCTTTCAAAATAAAGGCTTATAGTATCAGCAAGCCTTTTTTCCTCGGAAATTACTTTTTCCTTGTAAGCGGAAACTGCTGTTTCGGGTGCATAGTTTTTCAGTTCAGAGCTTAGCTTCAACAGCATATGTTTTTTCCGTGAAACTGACATTTCATAAGCATTGCGAAGCTCTTTTTCATATGACTGAACAGTATCCGCAAGGGCTGACATCTCAGGAACGGCAAGCTCTGCCGCCGCAGATGGTGTGGGCGCACGAAGGTCGGAAACATAGTCAATGAGAGTTGTATCCGTTTCGTGACCTACAGCGGATATAACAGGCGTATTCATTGAAAATACAGTCCTTGCGATTTTTTCGCTGTTAAATGCCGCAAGGTCCTCGGCAGAACCGCCGCCTCTGCCGCAGATTATTATATCACAGCCGCTTTCGTCCGCAAAGCTCAGCGCCTCGCATACCGAATCAACCGCATAATCCCCCTGAACTACGCAGGGAAATATAACCGCCTCACAGACAGGATAGCGTCTTTCGAGAATATTGAGAATATCACGAAGGGCAGCACCGCCCTTTGCGGTAACTATACCCACTCTTTCGGGAAATTGCGGTATGGGCTTTTTGTAAATACTGTCAAACATTCCCTCAGCGGCAAGCTTTTCTTTAAGCTGCTCAAAAGCAAGATACTGCGCTCCAAGACCGTCAGGCTGAATATCCGTAACATACAGCTGATAAACACCGTCACGTTCGAAAACCTGCAGGCTGCCCATTACAATAACGTTCATTCCGTTTGAGGGCATAAATTTTACCGAGGAAGCGTATGTGCTGAACATAACCGCCTTTACTGCCGATGTGCCGTCTTTTAAAGTGAAATAAAAATGCCCTGTCCGTGCGTGATTGGTAAAGCCTGATATTTCTCCCTTTACAAGAAGCCCTCTCAGCTTTGCGTCCTCTTTGATCTTGAAGGACATATATCTGTTAAGCTGTGATACAGTCAGAATACTGCTCATTTTTCTTGCCTTTCATACATAAGTTTTGCATAGACTGCCGTTCCTGCGGCATTGTCACAGGAATATTCGGGAGCTGAAAAAAATATATTCTCAAGTCTGCCTGCCAGAAGCTCTCTGATATATCCGTCAGACATAACTCCCCCTGCATATATCACAGGCAGACTGCCGTATTTTTCCAATGCGTGCTTAGTCATTTCATAAACTGTTGAAAACACAGCATTCAGAATATATCTTGCCGTATTTTCACGGGATATGCCCTCGTCAAGCATAGCACGAGCCTTATTTTCAAATCCCGACAGACAGCAGCTGCCGTTCTTCATTACTGCCCTTGCTTTAATGCTTTTGTCTGCTTTTTCCGAAAGAAGCTCCAGCTCTCTGCCGCAGGGAAAATCAAGTCCCAGCATAAGTCCTGTGCGGTCAATAAGCTGACCTGCTTTCAGGTCAAGGGATGTGCATATCTCGGTGACTTTGATAAGCTCTTTTTCGTCAGGCTCACAGTAAAGACAGTCTGTAGTCCCTCCGCTGACGTGAAATGCTATAAACGGCGAATGTATCATATCAAGCCTGTCTGCAGAAAAAAGCGCCGCAAGGATATGGCCTATCTGATGTGAGGTCTTGTAAACGGGTACAGAATTTATAGAGCCAATGCTGTCTGCAAGTCCCTCACCGCACAGGAAACAAGGCATATATGAGCCTTCGATATTCCTCGGACGAGCAGAAACACCTACAGCCGTTATCTTACAGCCGTCCATACCGTCAAAAAGCTGACCTACCATCTCGGGAAGCTGCTTTGTGTGATGGAAAACAGCGTCGCTCTGCCTGAGGCCTGCTTCTCCGCTTTTTACGGGAAGAAGCCTGCGTGCCGAATACATTTTTCCGCTTTCGCTGTCATAAAGCGCCGCAGATGTAGTATAATTACTGGTATCAAGCCCTGTAAACAGCGGCATTACTTATTTTCCTCCGCCTGCTTTTCGGGCACTCTGCCGCTTCTGGAGAACGAGCCGAGAATACCGTTTATAAACTGCTTGTCATTGGGGAATGCATACTTCTCCGCAAGAGATACCGCTTCACTTATGGCAACATTGCAGGGAACGCATTCCTCGTACATAGCCTCATATACAGCAAGTCTGAGAATCGCAAGGCTTACCTTTCCGATCCTTCCGACCTTTCTTTTTTCGCTGTATTCGGAAATTATGCCGTCAAGCTCCTCAGACTTTTCCGCAACAGCCTTGAAAATGCGGCAAACCTCGTCATCGAACTCGTATTCGTCCGCTTCCTTTGCGGATTCTATGATCTCCTCGCAGGAATCATCTCTGAACATCTTCTCGAAAATAAGAAGAAATGCCGCTTCTCTGATATGACTTTTCTTTAATGCTTTTCCCATATAAATAATCCTTTCCCTTGATGAATCTGATACAACAAATATGATATATAACCCCTTAAAGCCTGTAAGAATACTGATTTTTTTCAGTATTCCACAGGCGTGGGTATGCCGCTCGCTTTACTGTGCGAAAGCGGCAAATATACTCATTTATTCTATTATATCACATCTTTGGGAAATACACAACTACTTAACCTCAAAAATTCTGATATTTTCCGAAGGAATTGTCACTTCTGTTAACAAAATATCCTTAATCTGTGCTGCCTGATCTGCTGCAAGCCCCTCTGAGCGAACAACTATGCTTGCTGTTTCGCCGTCAAGATAAACCACACACTCTTCAAAGCCCTGTGCTTTAATGAGAGATTCTATCTTGCTCTCGCTTTCGGAAAGCTGTGAAAGGCTGACTGCTTCCATAGTATAAGCAGCATTTTCCTCCTCGGTAAGGTCTCCGCCGTTAAGAATTGCGGAAAGAGTCTGCACAGCATCGTCTCTTGAAGTCATTCTCGACAACCTTGCCTGAGCGAAATAATCTGAGGGATCAGCGTCAACAGATACCTCCTGCGCCTCCTCGCCGTTTTCCGAATTCACAAAAGCAGCGTCACCGTAATTTACCTTTTCACTTTCTGCGGTCTGTCTTACCTCTGCATTTACGGCGATCTCCTCTCCGACCTCTGCAAATACATAATTCATATATACTGCGATTCCCAGCACAAGGCTAAGACCTGCAAGGATTATCTGCTTTTTTCCGATAATAAGATTTGGCTTACGCATAAAATATTTCCTCCGTTTTCCTGTAATTATTCCATTGGGGCAACATATATCCTGCCCGGCGATATTCCGAGAACAGCAGTGACTGTACGGTAGATCTCTTCTCTTACCTTATCTCCCCTGCCGCCCTCGCATACTACTGCGACGCCTGTTATAACAGGCGAATTTACTTTTTTCAGAAGCGCCTCCTCTCCGCTGTCCGTTCTGACTGTAACGTATTCAAGCTTTTTGCTGCTTTCGTCCGTATTTTCAGCCTGAGCGTATATGTATTCCTCTGATGAGCTGACTGTTATCATTACATCAACATCACCCACACCGTCTATGGCGGCAAGGATACCTTCAAGCCGTCTTTCCGTCTCGCCGCAATAGTCTGTCCATACATTTTCCTCACTGCTGTACTGCGGTATTTCTTCTGTCTGTTCATTCTCATTACCTCCGCCGAGTATTATCATAGTCAGTCCCGAAATGCCCAGCAGAACGGTCAATGCCGCTATACGCTGACGGCGGTCAAGACTGCCGTATATTTCCCTGATTCGGTCAAATCTGTTCATTTAAGACGTTCCCTCCGTTTTTACCGAAATAAGCGACCTGTCTATCCCGAGTATCTCTGCCGCCGCTTCCGCTGTTTCCCTTGTATTACCGCTGCTGATAATTATTTCAGCCCCTATAATAGATATGCTGTTATCCTGTGAATTATTTATATCAACGGATATTTTTACGGGAAAAATACCCATTTCAGAAAGCTCCTTTCCCAGATTATCGCTGATATTATCGCTGACAAGGCTGTTAAAGCTGCTGTTATATATGAATGTGCTGTCATTATCTGTAATATCGGGCATCTCAAAGGAATCAAGGCTTATTTCTCCCTCAGTAAAGGGAGCGGTTATGACTGCAATGAGAATCAGCGAAAAAATCATCTTCATCTGCTTAGCAAATTTCTCGGAAGGGAGCATATTTTCCGAAACAGCAAATATTATCCCCAATATACAGGCGCTTGCCGCCGCAGAACACAGAGTATCCAATCTTCTCCCTCCTTTTACACATTTCCCGAGCCAAGCCCTGCCGCCATAAGTATCACCGTTGCAATAACGAACATCACGCCGAAGCATACTGCCACCGCAAGCCCTATGGAAAGCACAGATGCAGTTCCCTTGAAAAATGCTCCCAGCGGCTTTATACCGAACATTTCAGCTGCCGCCTCTCCTGCGGTCATTGTCAGATAAAGGCAGGTCATTTCAAGTATCGGCGGCAAAATGGTAACACAAAGGGCAATGATGCCGAATGCGCCTGCCGCACCTCTGAGAAGACCCAGCCCCGAACGCATAGTAGTGTAAGCGTCCGCCACAGCACTTCCCACAACGGGAACAAAGTTTGAAACAACAAACTTTGCCGCCTTTACTCCAAGAGTATCGGCAGATGCGCCCACTATGGACTGTATTGACAGCATTCCCGTGAACAGTGTCATTCCGAAGCCGAGGACAAGAGAAAGCCCCTTTTTCAGAAGTGCTGTAACAGAGGATAAGCCCAATGTCGGCTCAACCGCTTCTATTATGTTCATTGCAAGGCATACCGACAATACAGGGATAAGCACTCTCCCCGAGATCTGTGCCGCTCCCTCGGCAATAAGCAGAACTATTCCGTTATAGCTCAGAGATGAAGCAGCATTTCCTGCCGCCGCCGCAATTCCTGCAAATACGGGAACGTAGCACAGCATAAAGTCGCTGCCTTTTTCAAGAGTTGCGGCGGTGTTTTCTATACAGCCGCTTATAGTCGGAACAGAAATTATCACTGCCGCCATAACCACTACCGAGCGATAAAGCCCCGAAGCGCCGTTTCCTCCCATACCCTCCTGATATACTCCTGCCGCCGCCCCCAGAATAATGATAGACAAAATCATTCCCAAAAGCCTGACGGGAGCGGCGGCACTGCTGCAAAGCTTTTTCCATAGGTATGACAGCACATCGGAGGGTGACAGCTGTGTGATACCATTAGGGTCATCGGGAGATATGCCGTATTCCTCCAGAAAATCCGAAGCGTCATAGGTAAGACTATCGCCCAGCTCTGATACACCATATTCCTCCCCAAGCTCTCCCAGGTCAATTTCTTCTGCATATGCTTTAAAACCCGACAGCATAATAAGAAAAAACGCAAAAACTATACTGAACACATTTTTCATTTTCATTGTCCTTTTCAGTTTATAAGCCCTACTGCCAGCTCCGAGACCTTTTCAAACAGCGGGAAAGCTATTATCAGCAAAGCAGTCTTTCCTGCTGTTTCAGCCTGCACCGCAAGAGAGCCTTCACCGCTGTCCTTGCAGACATCAGAGGCAAGCTGAGTCAGATAGCATATCCCAAGTCCCTTTAACAGAATTGCAAGGTATTCGCTTCCTGACGGAATACCGCTGCAGAGCTCGCAGATCTTTTCCGTCACAGGAATCAGACCGCTTATTACCGCCGCAGAGATAACCGCTATTACGGCAGTTTTAACAAGAATGCCGTATTCCTTTGCACCGTTGTCAAATATGCGGCACACAGCCGAAGCGAATATGCATACACCTGCTATCATTACAAGCTTTTCACCTGTCATAGCTATATACCGAAGGTCTCACGGACGGTCTCAAACAGCTGACCTATCTCGTCTATCAGAAGCATAAGCACTACCACAAGACCTGCAAGAGTAGTCATCAGCGCCTGTTCGTCACGCTCTGCCTTTTTCAGAAGAATATTCAGCACCGAAACGATTATCCCTACTCCCGCAACCTTGAAAATAAGTTCGATATCCATTGCTTTTCCGTCCTTTCACGTTAAATGGCAATAACCGCAAGAAGTGCTCCCGCAACTGCACCCAAGGCTCTGTACAGCTTACCCTTTGCAAGATACTGTTCCTTCGCCTCCTCAATGAGCTTATCGGCTTCATTGCATAAAAGTGCCATTGCCGAAAGCTGACCCTCACAGTCACATGTGCCGAGAATGTTTCCTGCTCTTGAAATGACGGAAATATCCGCATCTGTCAGACTGCCGTGATTTTCCGAAACAGCCTTGTCCCACGCTTCGCAAAACGACATTTCGCCCTTTTCTACATCCTCACGGGAAAGCTCTCCGACCGCTCCGATAAATTTCAGCCTTGACACCTCATTATTGTCCGAAAGCCTGTCCGCTATTTCTGTGACTTCAAGCGCCTCATACCTTATCATAAGACGTATTGCTTCAAGCATATGCCTGACAGCCCTCAGGTCGTCAAGACGTGCTTTAAGCCCCTGCGCCGCCCACGAGCCTGTGAGTATTGACATTATAAGTAAAAGTGTTATCCCTATGATCCGTATCATTTCATATCCTCCTCATTGATGCCCCTTTTATGTGTTCCTTAGACAGACGGTACAGCTCCTGTGCAGTGAATATTCCGCTGATTTTTCTGTCACGGATATAAACCGCATACTCAAACATTCCTTCCTCTATCAATGAAAAGACCTTTCCCGTCAAAAGCTCCTCAACTGTACCGCTGTGAACTGAGGCAGCGATCCTCACACCGCTTGTCCTTGCTTTTTTCAGAGCTGAAATATCCTCGTCCGAGCCTATCTCATCACATATTATCATTCTCGGAGACATTACACGAACAGCTGTATTTATTCCGTCAGGCTTTGTAAATCCACTGAAAACATCGGTATTTGCCCCTACTCTGTTATTTACATTTGCACCGCTTACCGACGCTATCTCAAAGCGTTCATCAATGAGCGAAACAGGATATTTATCCCCGACCTGACGGCACAGGTCACGGAGAATCGTTGTTTTTCCCGAACAGGGAGCACCGAATACAATGATACTTTTCAGTCCGTCACTCATAATTCTCTGCATAATTTCGTCAGCCGCACTTATGGCTTCTCCTGCTATACGGAAATTTATACCGTTTATGTATTTGATATTTTCTATCCTGCCGTCAGGGGAATACACGGCTGTACCGCAAAGTCCTGCCCTGTGTCCGCCCGAAACGGTAACAAAACCGTTGTTTATCTGATTCTGACAGCTGTGCACCGAATACCGGCAGACCGCTTCAAAGCAGTGCCTTATATCATCGGCTGTTATTTTCAGCGCTCTTTCGGGCATTTCCGTCAGACAGCCGTTTGCAGTAAGAAAGCTTGTTTTATCGGATAATGTTACCGCTAAAGGCTGCCCTGTCCGCAGTCTGATCTCATTTATTGCTGCGGCTGTTCCCGATAAAGCCCTTGAAACAGCCTGACTGAAATATCTGAGTATGCTTGGATTTACCGCCATTTTATCATTCCTTTCATTTTGCCTGCTTGTCTTTTCTGTTTGTACATTCTATTCACAGTCAGATGAAAATATACAGATTTTTTTTTTGCAAAATAAAAAAGCCTGAGAGAACATATCGTCCTCTCAGGCAAAATACTCAGTATTATTTCAAATCATAGAAGCAGAGCTCGCTTTCGTCACGCATAGGTCTGTCCATAAGCTCTCGGATAGCCTCTCTGGGGTCAGCACCGTTATAAAGCACATTATAGCACTTCTCGGTAATAGGCAGGCATATCCCGCATTTTCTGGAAAGCTCATATGCCGCCTTTGTGCAGAAATAGCCTTCAACAGTTCCCACCTGCTTCACAGCCTCGTCAGGGTCAACGCCCTGTCCGATAAGTATTCCCGCACGTCTGTTGCGGCTGTGCATACTTGTACAGGTAACGATAAGGTCGCCTATTCCCGAAAGACCTGCAAAGGTCTCTGTTTTTCCGCCAAGTGCAGCGCCCAGTCGTGAAATTTCCCAGATTCCACGGGTCATAAGAGCCGCCTTGGTATTGTCGCCGAAGCCCATACCGTCACATATGCCTGCACAAAGAGCAATAACATTTTTCAATGCACCGCCTATTTCACAGCCGATAACATCGTCATTGTTATAGATTCGCAGAGTGCTGTTGGACATAACGTTCTGCACATATTCAGCCTGTGCAGTAATCTCGGAAGCGGCTATTACCGTTGTGGGCATTCCGATAGCAACCTCCTCTGCGTGAGAAGGACCTGTGAGAACAACGATCTTTTTGCCGGTTTCCTCAAATATTACCTGACTGATAAATTTAAGTGAACCGCCCTCAAGACCTTTTCCTGTGTTTACAAGAACAGTTTCGCTGTCAAGATAAGGAGCAGCCTCCTTGGCTACAGACCTTACAAAATTAACGGGAATACCGAAAATCACAAGGTCCTTTCCCTTGACCTCGGAAATATCATCGGTAAGTTTTATCTTTTCACTTATCTTTACGCCGGGAAGCTTAGCCTTATTTTCTCCGTCACGTCTGATATCATCAAGCTCGGAGGTGAACTTTGACCATACTGTGACCTCGTGTCCCATACTGTTGAGCATTACCGCAAGGCTGAGTCCGAAGCCGCCCGAACCGAGAACAAGAATATTCTTTTTTTCCATAACAAGCCCTCCTTATTTTACTTCGTCTGAATCATTCATTACGCCGTTATCCTTTTTCTTGCTGCCGAATTTGTTTTCTGTACCGTTTTTCAGTCTCTGGATATTGGAACGGTGCATATATATCAGAAGTGCGCTTGTTCCGACAACCAGCCCTGTATGAAGCAGCGAATGAGTCATATCAATATGATAGATGAAATAGTGAACAAAGAATGTGATAATGGGATAAACTGCTGCCGCAAGTATCGAGCCGAGGGAAACATATCTCGAAACAGCCACGACTATAATAAAGAACGGGATAACAATACAGAAGGTTATCGGGTCGATAACAAGCAGTATCGAGCATGAAACAAGAACGCCCTTTCCGCCCTTGAAGCCGTAATACAGTGGAAAAATGTGACCGAGGATAGAGAAAAAGCCTGAAATATAGCCTATTGCACGTCTGTCAAGAAAATAAACGCTTTCATAGTCCGCACCCATAAGCAGCTTTGCTATCTGAAGGGATAGAAATGCTGCGATTATTCCCTTGGCAAGGTCTCCAACGAGGGTGATAAGAGCAGGCACTTTACCATAGCAGCGCAGAGTATTTGTAAGCCCTGCGTTTTTACTTCCGTGTTCTCTTATATCCTCGTGCTTCAGAAGCCTGACTGTTATAATGGCGCTGTTACAGCTTCCCAGAAGATATGATATGACTGCAGTAACAAGCAATGTGAGAATCATCATTAAATTATACAACCCCTTACGGATTTATTACAGGCAGATAAACTATCTGCCGCAGACTGTCAAAAAAGTCATTCATACTGTTTTTTATCCAATATGCAGCTCGGTTAGACCACATAAATACGAAGGTTACCGAGCTACAAAGCAGTAAATCTTTTGCTATCTTACCAACGAGGTGGGTTCAGCGACACGCTGAGGCAGATAAATCATCTGCCGATTATTTTGTATCGCTGTTGTCACGCTCTCTTATAACAAAGCGGACAGGTGTTCCTGTAAGTCCGAAGGTCTGACGTATCTGATTCTCAATATAACGCTGATATGAGAAATGGAAAAGGTCAGCACGGTTTACAAACACAACAAACGTAGGCGGCTTGGTTGAAGCCTGAGTCATATAATATATCTTGAGCCTCTTGCCCTTATCGGAGGGCGGCTGAACTCTTGTGGTAGCATAAGAAAGAACATCATTGAGCATTCCAGTGGTAATTCTCATAGAGTTCTGAGAATTTACACTGTTGATGAGAGGATAGAGCTTATCAACACGCTGACCGGTCTTTGCTGAAATGAATATGAAAGGAACATAGGACATAAAGCTGAATTTTTCCTTCAGCTCATTGGTAAATTCGTCCATTGTATTGGAATCCTTTTCCAGAGCGTCCCACTTGTTTACCGCAACGATACACGCTTTTCCCTGCTCATGAGCATATCCCGCAACCTTGGAATCCTGATCGGTAAAGCCCACAAGAGCGTCGATCACGATAATGCAAACATCAGAGCGGTCAACAGCCATATACGCTCTGAGAACGCTGTAATGCTCGATTTTTTCGGTAACCTTTGATTTTCTTCTGATTCCTGCGGTGTCGATAAAGACATATTTACCGTTCTCATTTTCGATAACGGTATCGGTAGCATCTCTTGTAGTTCCTGCAATATCAGAAACAATAACACGCTCCTCGCCTGCTATTCGGTTGATAAGTGAGGATTTTCCCACATTAGGCTTACCGATAACGGCGACCTTTACATAATCGTCATTGTATTCGTCCTCGCCCTCATCAGGGAAATGACTGAACACCTCATCAAGGAGGTCACCCGAGCCGTGTCCGTGCTGTGCGGATACAGCTATGGGGTCGCCCAATCCCAGATTGTAGAACTCATAGAAATCAGGGGGCGGCTCACCGATACTATCGCACTTGTTGACTGCAAGAATAATAGGCTTTCCGCATTTGAGAAGCATAGAAGCAACTTCATAATCATCAGCGGTAACTCCGCAGCGAATGTCGGTAAGAAACACAATAACATCAGCCTTTTCAATGGCAACCTGAGCCTGTCGTCTCATCTGGGAAAGAATAATATCATCGCTTGCAGGCTCGATTCCGCCTGTATCAACTATCATAAATTCCCTGTTGCGCCATTCGCATTTTGAATAAATTCTGTCTCTTGTAACACCGGGGGTATCCTCGACAATTGACAGCCGCTTACCTGTAAGCTTATTGAACAGTGTGGACTTTCCAACATTAGGTCGTCCGACTATCGCAAGAATAGGCAGCATTGCATTACCCTCTTTCACATCATAAAATCTATTTTCCAAGCATGGCGGCAAGGAGAGTATGACCGTTGTTTTCGGTAAATCCCAGCCTTACGCCAAGCTGTTTTTCCACATCAGATGAAGTCATATCATCAAGGAAAAGGTCGCCCCCGTGAATAACCATTGATTTTGACAGCAAAAGCTCGTCCCCCAGCTCCTTACCCTTTAGCTGAGAAATAATATCTCCTGCCGTAAGAAGCCCTGTTACGGTTATTGTTTCCCCGAAGAAATGATTTATAATCTTATATACCCTGCACCGCAGACCGAATTTTTTTTCGGCTGCATCCGCAAGCTCTGAAATAAGCTCATAAGCGGCGGCTCCTGTTGCAATTGAAACATCACGCTCAGAAAAATTGCCGTTTTCCGCTTGGAGAGCCTCGAAAAATTCATCATAAAGGGAACGTATCATTCCCACTCCGTTTTCATACTGAGGATATTCCTCATAAAAATCCCCGTCGGGAATAGGTATTCCTGCCGTAAGATACAGCTCGTCCGAAGCAAAAACAAGCCGTGTGCCGTATTCGTGCAGAAATTTTTCCTGAAAACCGCTGATAATATCAATGGCTTTTTCTGCGCCCTCTTTGTCAAACATTGTCAGAGGATAAAGACCCTCTCGGAATTTTGTCAGACCAACAGGAACAATGGCTACACTGCTGATATTCGGCATAAGATTTCCAAGGTCTGTGAGAGTCCGCCGAAGCTCATCACCGTCATTAAGCCCGGGGCATAGAACTATCTGGCAGTTCATAGAGATACCTGCCTCAGAAAGCTGTCTGAGATAATCAAGCTTTTCTCCCGCAAAGCGATTGTGCATCATCTCGCACCTAAGCTCGGGATTGGTCGTATGAACAGAAATATTCACATTAAGCTTCATTCGGATAATTCGGTCTATATCCTCCTGCCTTAAATTTGTCAGAGTGACATAGTTCCCGTGCAGAAAAGACAGTCGGGCGTCATCGTCCTTGAAATAAAGCGTTTCTCTCATACCCTCAGGCATCTGGTCAATAAAGCAGAAAACGCATTTATTGCAGCAGCTCTGTTTTTTATCCATAAGAAACGTATCAAATTCCAGACCGAGATCGTCATATTCACTTTTCCTGAGCTTCAGAAATATATGCTTATCCTGCCTTTTTAGAAGAAGTACAACCGTACTTTCCGAGGAATAATACATATAATCCAGCACATCATTTACCTTATGACCGTTTACGGACACAAGTATATCTCCCTTTTTTACGCCGCATTTGTCGGCAGGAGAACCGATTACAACACCTGTAATTTCAGCAGACATATGACCTCCGCATAACGTTTTTAAGAAAAAAGCAGAGAAGGATTGCTCCTGCTCTGCTTTCGGGGAAACATAATTACGCTTCCTTCTTAATTACCTCAACGCCCTTGTAATATCCGCAGTTCTTGCAAACCTTGTGAGGAGCGGTAAGCTCGCCGCAGTGTGAGCATCTTGAAAAAGCGGGGGTGTCAAGCTTCCATACAGCGGAACGTCTCTTATCACGTCTTGCCTTGGAAACCTTTCTCTTTGGTACTGCCATTATCCAGCACCTCCTTAACATTTAAGATAATCAAATTCCTGACAGCCTGCAATGAACGGGATAACTCCCTTCACCGAGACATTCTGTTATTCACAGCTGCAGTCGGAAATGTTTAGATCCGCACCGCATTTCGGACACAATCCCTTGCAGTCCTCCTTGCAGAGCAGCTTTGTCGGCATCTGCAGAAGAATGTCATTAACAGCAAGCTCGTCCAGCTCAAGCTTATCATTTTCAGTTACAACATAGTCATCATTATCACCGTTAAGGCTTCTGACGAGAATATGCTCAAAATCAAATGAATAGCTGCGTTCAAAGCCGCTCAGACATCTGTCACATTCGGCAGTGATAGTAAGCTCCGCACAGTAGTTCAGTGAAACAACACCTGCACGGTTCTGTACAATGCCTTTCAGACTAACAGGACCGATAAAGCTATAACCATGTATTTCATTCAGCCTTTCGGGAGAAACCTCCGAAGAAATATCAAGACTTTCGCCTGTAATTTCATAAAGCTGTCTTAAGCCTATAACCATAATACGCTCCTGCACCAACACACAAACTATATTATATCATACACTTTCTGATATGTCAATAGCCTGAGAGAATTTTTTTGTTAAAAAATTACTTAACTGCGTACTTTACAACGCTCTCGGGAAGATCTTCCTTGTCAGCGGAAACTGTAAATACAACATTTACATCTGTTCCTGTGAGCTTGTCGATCTTAGCGAGGAGAGCTCCGAGAGCCTCATAGTCAGCGCCGCCAACCTTAAGTATTGAATCAACGAAGATATCCTTGATATCGTAGTTGCCTGCAACAAGACCCGCAACAAGACCGAAGAAAGCCTCGAAGGAATAGATGCTGTAAGCGTCTGTTTCAACGATTCTTACGCTGTGACCGATATCGTATCTGAGCTTGTCGCTCTTATCAATGCAGACAACATAGCCGTCGGTATTCTGCGATGCGGCATTGATCATATCAATGAGAATCTTGGTCTTACCTGAGCCCTTATTACCTGTAATAATCTTTACCATAAAATACTCCATTCTCAGCGGAGGAAATTTTTTCGGAGCACATAACGCCTAACCTGCACAGAGCCGCTGTTCTTCCGTACAGGCTGACAGAAAAATCTGTCAGAAGCGCCGAACTCCTTCTATCATCACCCCGAAGGGTAGAAGCCTTGATTATCTGCCGAGCTTTGCTTCAAGAGCAGATTTCTGATCCTCATAGCCGGGCTTGCCGAGGAGAGCGAACATATTCTTCTTGTAGCTCTCAACACCGGGCTGATTGAAAGGATTGATTCCGAGCATATATCCGCTTACCGCACAAGCCTTCTCAAAGAAGTAAACCATATATCCGAAGCTCTTTTCGGTGGTATCTTCAAGCTCGAGAACGATATTGGGAACACCGCCCTCTGTATGAGCGAGGATAGTACCCTCAAATGCGCATCTGTTTACAACAGACATATTCTGGTTAGTGAGGAAGTTAAGACCGTCGAGATTCTGCTCGTCGTCCTCAAGGAAGAAATCCTGCTTGGGCTTCTTGATGTCAACAACAGTCTCGAACATCATTCTGGAGCCATCCTGAATGAACTGACCCATTGAATGAAGGTCTGTAGAGAAAATGCAGGAAGAAGGATAAATACCCATATTATCCTTGCCCTCACTCTCACCGAACAGCTGCTTGAACCATTCTGCCATCATAGCAAAAGAGGGGTCGTAAGCTTCAAGGATCTCAACAGACTTGCCCTTTCTGTAAAGGATATTTCTGATAGACGCATACTTGTAGCAGTCGTTGCTGTCAAAGCCTGCCTTGAGCTCCTCTCTCGCCTGAGCCGCACCTGCCATAACTGCGTCAATATCGCAGCCTGCAACGGCAATGGGAAGAAGACCTACTGCTGTAAGCACAGAATATCTTCCGCCTACATCATCAGCAATAACGAAAGTCTCATAGCCTTCCTTGTCGGAAAGCTCCTTGAGAGTTCCTCTTGCCTTGTCGGTGGTTGCAAATATTCTCTCCTTTGCGCCCTCCTTGCCGTACTGCTTTTCAACGAGAGCTCTGAACACTCTGAATGCGAGAGCGGGCTCAGTCGTAGTGCCTGACTTGGAAATAACGTTAACAGAGAAATCCTTGCCTTCGCAGAGGGAAACTATCTCATTGAGATATGTGGGAGAAATGTTGTTGCCCACATAGTAGATGTCAGGTGTATCCTTCTTAAGGTTGTTGTAAAGAGGCGACTTCATAAGCTCGATAGCCGCTCTTGCGCCGAGATACGAACCGCCGATACCGATAACGATGAGTATATCGGAATTGGACTGTATCTTCTTAGCCGCAGCCTTGATCCTCGCAAATTCGTCCTTGTCGTAATCAACAGGGAGATCCAGCCAGCCGAGAAAATCATTTCCTGCGCCCGATCTATCCTCAAGAGTTTTAGCCGCCAGCTCAGCCTGAGCCTTGACAGCTTCCATTTCATGAGGAGCAATAAAGCTTTCAAGATATTTAGTGTTAAGATGTAAAGGTGCCATTTTTGAATATCCTCCTAAATCTTCACATTTCTCTCCAAATGTGACAATCTATCCATAGACAATATTATATTACTATATTTTCGTGAATTTTGCAAGATTTTTTGGCAACATTAACTCAATAATCAAAAATTTAGTTTATTTGACTAAAATTCAACTACAAATTTCATCACATCTGACAATACATTTATTATATTTTTCTTATCTGCACTTTCAGCCGCACGAAGCTCTGTCTGTCTCAGAAGCCTGCTCCCCTGATAATATCTCAGCTCACCCACTTTATCCCCTTTTTTAACAGGTGCATAAACAAAGGACGGCAGTATTACCCTTGCTTCAATATCACCCTCCGAGCCCTTGCTCACAAGCACTTTACCCTGAACACCTGCGGATATTTTCACAGCACTCTTTCTTCCTCCCTTTACAGCAATATCCGAAGGAAGATCATCGGGAATTTCGGGCACAAATGCAGTATATCCACCGAAGCCGATATCAAGAAGCTCCTCCGAAAGACCGAGCGCCGTGTCCTCGTTTTCACAGTCCATAACGGCGCATACGAATGCTATCCCTTCCCTCTCTGCACCCTCTGCGGCAAAATATCCCGATTCGGGTCCTGTGCCGCATTTAAAACCCACAGAGCCTTTATATCCGCTGCCCATAGGATTTGCACTGACAAGCTGCACCTCGCCGCCTTTTATCTCGTCAAGTCTCGTTGTAAAATAGCCTGTGAGCTGAGAATGACTGTAAAGCTCGCAAAGCAGCAATGCCGCATCATAAGCGGTTGTGTATTGCTCAGAGTCGCCGTAATACCCCGTACACTCGGTAAAAAGAGTATCATTCATACCAAGCTCTGCCGCCTTTTTATTCATAAGCTCCGTAAATTTTTCCTCTGTACCGCCGATTTTTTCAGCTATCACGCAGGCGGCGTCATTGGCGTTTCCTATAATAACGCCTTTTAGAAGCTCGTCAAGAGTCATCTTCTCTCCCGGCATAAGCCATATCTGCGCTCCCTGCTTTGAATTGGCATTTTCCGAGGCAGTCAGCACCGTATCGGGAGTCAGCTCTCCCCTGTCCATAGCCTCTGCCGCAAGAAGCACGGTCATAAGCTTGTTGAATGAGCCCATACGCACCCTCTCACGCCCGTTTCTTTCCCTGACCACAGTTCCCGTTTCGGGCTCCATAAGAACATAGCTTTCGGTATATTCTTTATCAGAAGCGATTGATTTTATGCCCATATCCATAGGAAACATAAACAGCACAGCCGATAATAATGCAAGTCCTCGTTTGATCATCATATTCACATTCATCACCCGTACATTTTATGCCGCAGTTACATCAAATAGGACAAACAAAAATCCCGTGAAAACAAAAATGCTTTCACGGGTAAATCATATATTCATCTGCCGATCTCATAGCATCTGACCTCGCACAGCTCATCCGAAGCGAATTTCTTCTGTGCCATAGTATTTCTCACATAGGTCATTCCGCTTTTTTCCATAACTCTGCCCGAGGCTGGATTATCAATGCAGTGGCATGCGCCTATCTTATCAAATCCGCAGTCAAGAAGCTCTGCCGTAACAGCCTTGACAGCCTCGGTCATAAGCCCTTTTCCCCAAAGGTCATATGAAAGCACATAGCCTATCTCGTTAACACCGAAGCTGTTGACGCCCACAAGGTCGATAGCGCCCACAGGCTCGTCAGAATCCTTTAATGTAATTGCCCAGCAATATTCGGCAGAAAGGCACATCTTCAGATATTCCTCTGTTTCCGAAACGCTTTTGTGAGCGTCCCAGCGGCAATAACGTGAAACACGCTCATCGCTGGTCCAGTTTCTGTACATATGCTCAGCGTCCCCCTCTCTGAACGGGCGAAGAACAAGCCTTTCGGTATATAATGTATTCATTGCAAATCACTCCCTCATAATACAGAAAGACCGCTTCCGAAAACATCGAAAGCGGTCACTTTTAAGTGCTTTTTACGCTGCCGTATCAGTCAACGATGTACTGCTTGATGTTCTCGAAGAACTCGGAAGCGTCCTCTGTGTGAGCCTCAAGAGCAATGGGCTTGGACAGGTCAAGACTGAAAATACCCATAATGGACTTAGCGTCAACAGCATATCTTCCCGAGAGGAGGTCCACGTCGTAGTCACACATAGAAACCTCGGAAACGAAGTTCTTTACATCATTGATTGTTGCGAGCATAATAGTAGTCTTTTTCATAACAAACCATCCTTTCACGGTATTCATTTGCTTAAAGGGACTTTCCTACAGCGAAAAGCCGTTGTTTTTCTGTAGCCTTCCGCTTCCCTTGACATTAGAATAGCAGTTTTTTCCTTTTAAGTCAAGAGGATTTGCAATTTTTTTTATAATATTGTATAATAGCATATAGTTAGTTTGACCTTAAAGGATTACAATATACGTTTTGCACAAAAGCACAAGGAGCATTTTATGTATATTCACTTTATAACCTTCGGCTGTAAGGTAAACACCTACGAAACAGCCTGTATGACCGCAGAATTTGAAGCAAACGGTTTTACCGTTACGCAGGACAGATCGCAGGCGGATATTTTTGTAATAAATTCCTGCACAGTCACCTCGGAAAGCGACAGCAAGCTACGTCAGACTCTCAGAGGACTGAAACGGGATTTTCCAAATGCAATAATAGTTCTTACAGGCTGTTACCCTCAGGCATTTCCCGATGAAGCTAAAACAGAATGTGCGGATATTATAACAGGAACAAAAAACAGAAAAGCAATAGTCAGCCTTGTCAGCAGATACCTTGACGAAAAAAGCCCTGTTTTCTCCGTTGAGCCCTATCTGCCCCGTGACAGCTTTGAACAGCTTTCGGCAGAACGTGTTGACGGTCACACAAGGGCGTTTATGAAAATTCAGGACGGCTGCAATTCCTTCTGCACCTACTGCATTATACCTTATTCAAGGGGCAGGATACGTTCAAAGCCCCTTGCAGCTATAGTCAGCGAAGCTGAACAGCTTGCGGAAAACGGCTACAGGGAAATAGTTCTTGTAGGAATAAACCTTGCCTTCTACGGAGCGGAATACGGTCTTTCCCTTGTTGACGCAGTTGAAGCAGTCAGCCGAATAAACGGTATAGAACGGATCCGTCTCGGCTCTCTTGAGCCCGAACGCATAAAGGAAAGCGACCTGATACGGCTTTCGGCTGTAAAGAAGTTCTGTCCCTCGTTCCACCTTTCTCTGCAAAGCGGCTGCACAAGGACGCTTCGTGCAATGAACAGACGCTACACCACAGAGGAATATGAGGAGCTTGTCAATCTGATACGAAGATATTTCCCCGACTGCGGCATAACAACAGACGTTATGGCAGGCTTTCCCGATGAATCGGAGGACGACCACCTTGAATCTGTCCGTTTTATAGAAAAAATCGGATTTTCCGACATTCATGTTTTTCCATATTCTCCCAGAAAAGGAACAAAAGCAGCGGAAATGGAAAATCAGATACCTGCCGAAGTAAAAAAGCGCAGAGCTGCCGAGCTCGCCGCCGCAGGAAGGAAATGTAAGCAAAAATTCCTGCAAAGCCTTGTGGGAAAAGAGTTTCCCGTACTTTTTGAGCGTGAAAAAAAGGACAATATCCATCACGGATATGCACCAAATTACGCCCATATAAAAATTTTAACAAAATATTCAGAAAAAAGTTTGCGTAAAATGATTTTTTATGTTAAAATAGATAGGATAGGAGATGATTGCTGTCTGGGCGAAATTACCCGAAGCGGCAGTTGTCCCGAAGAAAACATATCCAACATATAATCAAAGGGGAGTATTTTACTTATGCCAGTTTACCGTATTTATGTTGAAAAGAAACCTGAGTTTGCCGCATCGGCAAAAACACTTCTTTCGGATGTGAAAACAGCCCTCAGACTGGATTCCCTCCGCTCGCTCCGTGTACTTAACCGTTACGATGCCGAGAACATCTCAGAAGAAAAATTCAATTATGCCATCGCCAACGTTTTCTCCGAGCCCGCAGTAGATGTTACCTACAGAAGCCTGCCCGAGCTTGAAGCGGACGAAAGAGTTTTCGCTGTGGAATATCTCCCCGGTCAGTTTGACCAGAGAGCGGATTCCTGTGAGCAGTGCATTCAGATACTCACACAGGGAGAGCGCTGCAGAGTGCGCAATGCAAGAATATATATCACCAAGGGCAGCATTTCCGACAGTGAATTTGAAGCTCTGAAAAAATATATAATCAACCCTGTTGAAAGCCGTGAGGCTACCCTTGCTGAGTTTGATACCCTTACCGTAAATTACGATATACCCGAGTCTGTTGAAACTCTCACAGGCTTTATCGGAATGAGTGACCTCGGTCTTGCGGAATTTGTTTCAAAGTACGGTCTTGCTATGGATTCGGACGACCTTAAATTCTGCCGTGACTATTTCAGAGACACCGAAAAGCGTGACCCCACCATCACCGAGATCCGTATGATAGATACATACTGGTCTGACCACTGCCGTCATACCACCTTCTCAACTATTATCGATGAAGCAAATATTGACGCTGATTACATCAGAAAGACATATAACGAATACATTGACGCAAGAAAGGAGCTTGGCAGAGAGGACAAGCCCATCACTCTGATGGATATTGCCACACTTGCCGCAAAGAAGCTCAAAAATGACGGTGTTCTCAAGGATCTTGACGAGTCCGACGAGATAAATGCATGCTCCGTAAAGATCAAGGTCGATGTTGACGGAGAGCTTCAGGACTGGCTCCTTATGTTCAAGAACGAGACTCATAACCACCCCACCGAGATCGAGCCCTTCGGCGGTGCGGCTACCTGTCTCGGCGGAGCTATCAGAGATCCCCTTTCGGGACGTTCCTATGTTTATCAGGCAATGCGTGTAACAGGCGCTTCCAATCCCCTTGTTCCCGTTGAGGACACTATCCACGGAAAGCTCCCTCAGAGAAAGATAACCGTTGGTGCGGCTAACGGCTACAGCTCTTACGGTAATCAGATAGGTCTTGCAACAGGTCACGTTTCCGAGGTTTATCACCCCGGCTATGTTGCAAAGAGAATGGAGATAGGCGCTGTTGTAGGCGCTGCTCCCCTTGAAAATGTTATCAGAGAAACTCCCGAGCCCGGAGATGTTATCATTCTTCTCGGCGGACGTACAGGACGTGACGGCTGCGGCGGTGCTACAGGCTCATCTAAGTCACATACGGAGCAGTCTCTCGAAAGCTGCGGCGCAGAGGTACAGAAGGGTAATCCTCCCGAGGAAAGAAAGCTGCAGAGGCTTTTCAGAGATCCCGATGTTACCCGTATGATAAGACGCTGCAACGACTTCGGTGCAGGCGGTGTTTCCGTTGCTATCGGTGAGCTTACAGACGGTCTTATTATCGACCTCAACGCTGTACCCAAGAAGTATGACGGACTTGACGGCACAGAGCTTGCTATTTCCGAAAGCCAGGAAAGAATGGCTGTTGTTGTAAGAAAGTCCGATATGAAGAAGTTTATGAATGCGGCTGCAAAGGAAAACCTTGAAGCTACCAAGGTTGCCGATGTTACCGAAGAGCCTCGTCTGAGAATGAAGTGGAACGGCAAGGTAATAGTTGACCTTTCAAGAGAGTTCCTCAACTCCAACGGCGCTCAGAAGCATACCCGTGTTCAGGTTCCCCTGCCTGTTACACTCCAGCTCAAATCCTACACCGATTCTCCCGACAGCTGGTATTCCCTTATGACAAACCTCAATGTATGCTCTCAGAAGGGTCTTGTTGAGCGTTTCGACTCCACTATCGGCGCAGGCACTGTACTTATGCCCTACGGCGGAAAGTATCAGCTTACTCCCACACAGGCTATGGCTGCAAAGATCCCCGTACTCAAGGGTCAGACTACCACCTGCTCGCTTATGGGCTGGGGCTACAACCCCTACCTCAGCGATAAGAGCCCCTATCACGGAGCAATTGCCGCTGTTATCGAGTCCATTTCCAAGATAATTGCCGCAGGCGGAAGCTATAAGCACTGCTGGCTCACATTCCAGGAGTATTTTGAGAGAACTCAGAGCAATCCCACCAGATGGGGCAAGCCCTTTGCCGCCCTCCTCGGCGCATACAAGGCTCAGACAGAGCTTGGCTGCGGAGCTATCGGCGGTAAGGATTCAATGTCGGGTACATTTGAGAATATTGATGTTCCCGCTACCCTCGTTTCCTTTGCCGTATCCACAGCAAACAGCACCAAGGTGCTTTCTCCCGAGTTCAAGAAGGCAGGAAACAAGGTCATCTATATCACTCCCGATTACGACGAAAACGGTCTGCCCAAGTGGGACAGCGTAAGAAGCGTATTCGAGCGTGTTGAAACTCTCATTGCCGAGGGCAAGGCGCTTTCTGTATGGTCTGTCGGCTTCGGCGGAATCGCAGAGGCTGTTGCAAAGATGTCCTTCGGCAACAGGATCGGTTTCAGATTTGAAAAGAAGCTTGAAAACGATGTGATGTTCTATTCAAGATACGGTTCATTTGTAATCGAGCTTGACGGCGATCCCTTCACTCCCGAAAAGGTTATCGGTACTACTACCGACGAATATACCATTGACTGCAAGGATTATGTTATTGATATGGCAGACCTCCAGAAGGCTTGGGAGGACAAGCTTGAGCCTGTATTCCCCTGCAATATCACCACCGACAGCAAGCCTGCAAAGATCTATACATACACATCTCATGATACCGTTCAGCACGCTTCTTCCTTTGCTAAGCCCAGAGTGGTTATCCCCGTGTTCCCCGGAACAAACTGCGAATATGATACTGCCCGTGTATTTGAAAGAGCGGGTGCAGTTCCCGAGATAGTTGTTATCAAGAATCTCTCCGCTTCCGCACTTGAGGACAGCATCAAGTATGTTGAAAAGGCTATCAAGAAGTCTCAGATAGTTATGATCCCCGGCGGATTCTCAGGCGGCGACGAGCCTGACGGTTCAGGAAAGTTCATCACAGCATTCTTCCGCAACCCCTCCATCAAGGAAGCTGTTACCGACCTTCTTGACAACCGTGACGGACTTATGCTGGGTATCTGCAACGGCTTCCAGGCTCTTATCAAGCTGGGTCTTGTTCCCTTCGGAAAAATCGTTGATATGGAGGATAATTCCCCCACTCTTACCTTCAACACCATTGCACGCCACCAGTCAATGATGGTTTCAACAAGAATCGCTTCCAACAAGTCTCCCTGGCTTGCAGGCTGCGAGGTAGGCGATATTCATAAGATCGCTATTTCTCACGGTGAGGGTCGCTTCGTAGCTTCTCCCGAGCTTATCAAGCAGCTTGCCGACAACGGTCAGATAGCTACTCAGTACGTTGACCTTGAGGGCGCTCCCTCTATGGATATACGCTTCAATCCCAACTCCTCCTTTGACGCTATCGAGGGTATCACATCGCCCGACGGACGTGTTCTCGGAAAGATGGGTCACAGCGAACGTATCGGCACAGACATCTGCAAGAACGTTCCCGGAAACAAGGATCAGAAGATATTTGAAAGCGGCGTAGCTTACTTCAAGTAATAGACAAGGCAAACAGCATAAAGAGAATTTACAAAGCCACTTTTGACAATAATGTCAGAAGTGGCTTTGCGTTTTTTGTATCGTTGACTTTTAATAATAAGTTTGCTATAATAAACTTAGCGATAAATCAGGATATAAAGGAGCATTGCGATGACATTTGATTTATTCTTTCAAGCAACGTCTAAATTTTTGTTAGGAATTGTTTTAGTTGGGCTATTGATATTCTTGCCTGCCGGTACTTTTTCATACTTTAATGGTTGGCTATTTATGGGAATTTTATTTGTGCCAATGTTTTTTGCGGGAATTGTAATGATGTTTAAAAACCCTGATTTATTAAAAAAGCGTCTGAATGCAAAGGAAAAACAAGAAGAACAAAAACTTGTGATAAAACTCATCGGACTTATGTTTATTGTCGGGTTTGTTGTTGCAGGATTAGATTTTCGCTATAATTGGAATACCTTGCCAAAAAGTATTGTAATTTTTGCCTCGGTAATTTTTCTTGTAGCATATATTCTTTATGCAGAGGTGTTAAGGGAAAATACATACCTTAGCCGCACGGTTGAGCTGCAAGAAAACCAAAAAGTAATAGACACAGGACTATACAGCATTGTCAGACACCCAATGTATAGCGTAACATTGCTTTTGTTTTTGTCAATGCCATTAGTGTTAGGGTCTGCGTTTTCATTTTTGATTTTTCTCGCATATCCCTTTATTATTGCCAAAAGGATTAAAAACGAAGAAGAATTTCTTGAAAAAGAACTCAATGGTTACCGTGAGTATAAGCAGAAAGTCAAATATCGCTTGATACCGTTTGTTTGGTAACAATGGATCAGTTTTCGATTTATAGATAAGATAAACCTATAATCAGCACAATTTATTGGCTTTAGCACTTTATCAAATAAGGACAAATAATTATGATCGAAATCATCTTGCTTTTTATTGCAGTCACGCTTGTAATAACGATTTTAGCAATTTACAAAATCAAAAAGAAAAAGTACGTTACAGGCATATCCATGCTTGTGATATTTGCCTGTGTTGTAATATACATTATCTGTAAATCAGGTGTGCTTGTTCATACAGGTGCAATCGGAAGCAGCTTCACATATATAAATCACGGAACAAATTATATGGACAGTCATTCGATTTACTACATTGACGACCCTGCCGTACTTATTGAAGAAAAAGAGCTGAGCTATGGCATTTTTACTCAGGAAATAAGCTTCGGACACAGATTCAGAGCAGTTCAAAGCGGAGAATGTGACCTGATAGTATGGGAAATAGATTGCGGCGGCTTCAGTTATGCAGACGTTTATCATATTACTGTTGACGAAAACCTGAAATGCTCATATACACATCAGCGTCCTGAAACTATAAGGGATATTAACTTCTGGACAGGTACAGTTTCTGTCCGATTTAACGGTGAGGAATATAAGCCCGGATATAATGCGTTTAAGAATATGATATGTCTTTACGGCGAAAACAAGGAATGTGAAAAGCCCTCGGAGGACTATCCCGTTATGGAGGTTGAATCTGCAATAAGCCGGGACAATCCTCCCGAAACGATGGTGCAAAAATACTATATCAAAGATGAAAATACTGTTTATTTTGCACTACTGACTTATACACATGACGAAACGGGAAAAACCGTAAAAGATGAAAACGGCGAGTATGTTATGACCCCTGTATGGTATGAGTTTACCAAAGACCCTCAGTGCAAAAACAGCTTGCTCGATGTTTTGGAAAAGTTCAAGCAATAAAAAACGATCCGAAGAAGAACCATAATCTTCTTCGGATCGTTTTTATCCGCAGATAAATTCATTAAGCCCTGAAAACAGCGTAAATGCTACCTGCTGCTGATAGCTCTCAGTTGTAAGCAAAGCCGCCTCCTCGGGATTTGAAAGAAATCCGCATTCAGCCATAACCGCTGTGTTATTGCAGAAATGGCACAGATACAGCTCCTTTCCGCAAAGCTTTGTTTCACGCATATTATCAGGCTGAAGATTCTCCACAAATTTGCTTTGAAGTGCGCAAGCAAGCAGCTCGCTGTCGGGATTTGCCGAAGAATAAAACATCTGCGCCCCCTTGAATTTCGGGTCGGTGTATGTATTCTGATGGATAGACAGGCAGACCGCATCGGGAAATTTGTTAAACAGTTCAAGCCTGTTTTCCATATCAGACACCTTCTGATTGCGGATACCCGTAACGCCGCTGTCGTGAATGGAAGTATCCCTGTCTCTGGTAACAGCCGTGTCATAGCCGTACAGCCTGCACATATCCCTTACAGCAAGCATTATATTGAGATTGATCCCCTTTTCGGTAACTCCCTCCGCTGTGGAACAGCCTCCGTCCATACCGCCGTGTCCGCTGTCAAGCACAATTATCCTCCCTGTCTGACCCGAATCTGCTGTATTTACATAAACCGCCGTGTCTATCTCCCCTACCGCATAATGAATCATAACAGCAGACGCAAGGACTGCTACAGCCGAAAACAAAGCAGTCCTGTATCTTGAAAAATCGAATCCCATAGTTAAACCATTCCTTTCACATTGAAAAATATTATTCAGAGGACAAACTCTGCCTGTTTATTTCTATGACAGCGGACAGGAAAAAATGCATAATACAAATAAAACCCTTTATGACATTTAACTGCCATAAAGGGTTTTCATATTTTATGAATTAAATTCGGGAGTCAAGATCATACACAGCCCTGAGCCTTCATTGCCTCAGCAACCTTGAGGAAGCCTGCAATGTTAGCACCTGCCATATAGTTACCTTCCATACCATACTCTCTTGCAGCGTCATCGCAAGCCTTGAAGATGGAAACCATAATACCATGAAGCTTAGCGTCAACCTCCTCGAAGGACCATGAAAGTCTTTCGCTGTTCTGGCTCATTTCAAGACCGGAGGTAGCTACGCCGCCTGCATTTGCAGCCTTAGCGGGACCGTAGAGAAGTCCGTTGGAAAGATATGTGTTGATAGCCTCGGGAGTAGAAGGCATATTAGCGCCCTCGGAAACACACCAGCAGCCGTTCTTTACGAGTATTTCAGCGCTTTCGCCGTCGATCTCATTCTGAGTAGCGCAGGGAAGAGCAATATCGCACTTGATAGTCCAGATACCCTTGCAGCCCTCTGTATAGGTAGCATTGGGATGAGTAGCAACATACTCCTTGATTCTCTTTCTCTCAACTTCCTTGAGCTGCTTTACGCAAGCAAGGTCAATTCCGTCGGGATCGTAGATGTAGCCGTTGGAGTCGGAAAGAGCAACAACCTTTGCGCCAAGCTCTGTAGCCTTCTCTGTTGCGTAGATAGCAACGTTGCCCGAGCCTGAAACAACAACAGTCTTGCCCTCGAAGGACTTGCCGTTAGCTTTGAGCATTTCATTTGTAAAGTAGCAAAGACCGTAGCCTGTAGCTTCCTTTCTTGCAAGAGAACCGCCGTATGTAAGACCCTTGCCTGTGAGAACACCTGTGAACTCGTTGCGGAGTCTCTTGTACTGACCGAACATATAGCCGACCTCACGAGCACCTGTTCCGATGTCGCCTGCGGGAACGTCGGTGTCAGCGCCGATGTGCTTGCTGAGCTCTGTCATAAAGCTCTGGCAGAAGCGCATAACCTCTCCGTCGCTCTTGCCCTTAGGGTCAAAATCGGAGCCGCCCTTGCCGCCGCCCATGGGGAGTGTAGTAAGGCTGTTCTTGAACACCTGCTCAAAACCGAGGAACTTGATGATACCGATATATACGGAAGGGTGAAGTCTGATACCGCCCTTGTAAGGACCGATAGCAGAGTTGAACTGTACTCTGAAGCCTCTGTTTACCTGAACCTTGCCGTTGTCGTCAACCCAGGGAACACGGAAGATGATCTGTCTCTCAGGCTCAACGATTCTTTCCATAACGCCAGCTTCAACAAAATCAGGTCTCTTGTCGATAACGGGCTCAAGGGTCTCGATAACCTCGGTTACAGCCTGAATAAACTCGGGCTCACCCTGGTTACGCTTCTTTACTGTTTCAAGTAATTCGATAAGATAAGTGTTTTTCAATGCCATTGCTAAAACCTCCCAAAATATTAAGGTCATATGCCTGACTTGATCTCTGAAACTGTTTTTACGTCTCACAGACACATCAGCTTTCCTTTTGCATAAGCCTATTAGTATTATATCATCATACAAATAATTTTTCAAGATAAATTTTGCAACTCTTCAAAGAAAATCTTTCAAAATTTTTGAGCATTTTAACCAAAAAGCCCGTTTTTTGATATTCTAATTGAATTGTGCAAAGAAAAAAATTACATCATTGCGGAATAAATGTCGTTTTTCCTGAGCCCGGTGAGAGCCGCAGCCTCCTTGCAGGCTTCCGTGGGCTTTACGCCCTTATCAATAAGACCTTGTGCTATTTCAACAGCTTCGTCAAGAGTATATTCCTTTTCATCCGTTCCTTCGCCTGCACCCTCTACCACAAGAACATATTCCCCTCTGGGCGAATTGGTTTCGTAATACTTCACCGCCTCGGAAAGGGTCATTCGGATAACCTCCTCGTGAAGCTTTGTAAGCTCACGGCATATAGCTATACGCCTGTCACCGAAATATTCCAGCATATCCTCCAGAGTTGCTCTCAGCTTGTGGGGAGCTTCGTAAAATATAAGAGTATGGGTATCCGAAGCAACCGCTTTCAGATGGGAAAAGCGCTGTTTTTTTGTAACAGATAAGAATCCCTCGAATGCAAAACGTGAAGCGTGTATTCCGCATACAGCGGCGGCTGTTGCCATTGCTGTAGGTCCGGGGACGGATTCCACTTCTATCCCCAGATCTCTGCACTGCCTTACAAGATCCTCTCCCGGGTCAGAAATACAGGGCATTCCTGCATCGGTCACCACCGCACAGCTTTCACCGCTTTGCAGTCTGCCGATAATATTCTCCGAAACGTGTGACGCTGAATGCTCGTGATAGCTGAGCAAGGGCTTTTTTATATCAAAATGATTGAGCAGTTTGACGGTAACCCTTGTATCCTCGGCACAAATAAAATCCACCTCTGAAAGGATACGCACCGCTCTGTATGTAATGTCCTCCAGATTTCCTATGGGAGTTCCCACAACATAAAGCTTTCCCGACACAGCTTAACCTCCGTTTTCTTCACTGTAATTACCGTATATTCTTGACAGCTCGGGGCTTATTCCTCCGCCTGTGCCAATATAAAGCTGAGGCATTACCTTTAAGAATGAGCCGCCGCCCTTTCTGCCCTCTATAAGAAAAAGCCATGGTGCGCTGTCCTTATCCTTTGAAACAAACCTTAAAAGCTTCGGCTCAATGCCGTTTGCCTTCATTGCTGAAATAACGTCCGCAAGCCTTTCGGGACGATTGCAAAGGCACAGCCTCCCCCCGAATTTCAGAAGCCTTTTCGCCGCCGCACACACATCGTAAATATTGCACAACACCTCATGACGGGCAATTTTATGTGCGTCAAGCTCGCTTTCTATGCCTGCCTTGTAAGCCTTGTACGGCGGATTGCAGGTCACAAGGTCACAGCTGTCAATAGGCGCTTCCTTAGTCAGCTCCTTCAAGTCCATATGCAATGGATAGACCTGGGAAAGAGCCGATTCTCTGACAGTTATCTCAAACTGCTCTATCGCCTGCTTCTGAATGTCAATGCCGTAAACCTTTTTCGGTTCATATCTGATTTTTTCAAGGACCGCTATTATTCCGCAGCCTGTTCCCAGATCGCACACAATGTCCTTATGGCGTGCATTTGCAAAATCCGCAAGGAGAAATGCGTCCGTTCCGAAGGTATGCTCCTCCGTCACGCATATTTTACAGCTTTCTCCCAGCTGTTCAAATTTATCAAATTTACCCATATCTGCTCCCATGATTTATTTGCCCAAAGCCTTTCCGTTTGAGCCTAAAGGTATTTCGTGGTCAAGCCCTACGAATTTGCCGTCCTCCTGCCAGAGAACTTCCTTGACAAAATTATACTTTTCATTGTCCCATGTGGTGAAATCGTCCTTTACAAGACCGCCCGTATCTCCCGAATTGGCATTGAAGCACCAGAAGGTGTGGTTGATTCGTTTTTCCTTGATAAGCTGTCTGAGGTAGGTCATCCATTTGAGATTGGGCTGTGTCATAAAGCCGCCCCATTCACCTATAAGCAAAGGTGCTATATTCTTGTCCTGAATGTAATACCAGTTATCATACCATGCCTCATCATAAAGGGATTCATAGGTGTAATCCCCCTTGAACCACTCCTGCTGATAAACCGCAGGACCGTAATCGTGAGGAGAATATACAAGCTTGTTCTGATATTTGCCCAGATCAACAGGATTATCCTTTACACCTCTGAGATTTCCGCCCCACCATGTGGAATGATAATCTCCTGCATTGGTTGATGAGAAATCTCCGTTTTTATCGGTATCCTTGGGATAGATCTCGATTCCCTCAACCATTACAAGCACATTGGGATTCTTGCTGAGGACTGCATTTGCCGCCTTTTCCGCAATATATTTCCAGTTGTCGCTGTCCTTGCTGTTATCCCACTTTGCTCTGGGATTCTCATTTGCCTTGCCGTGAGGCTCGTTTTTAAGGTCATATGCAATAATGGTATCATCATTCTTGTAGCGCTCTGCCATCCAGCCGAGAGCTGCAAGATAATCCTTTTCCGTCACATTGCCCTCATACCACATATTTTTCATATGTCCCATAGCGTCAGTCTTTGCGCTGTGAATATCTATCATTATCTTGATCCCGTTGGCTCTGCACTGACCTACAGCATAATCGAATATTTCAAGGCTGTTCATACCTACAAGATAGGAGTTTGTTGCCTGATTGAAGTTTGCAGTGGGATAGTTTCCGTCAGCCCAACTGTTTATAAGCTCTGCGGAAATGGGCACACGGAGAAGATTGAAGCCGTGGTCGGCAATGGATTTCAGCGAAGAATTAAGGTCACAGCTCCAGAGTCCGTCAAAGGTATTGGTGCCTGTATTGTAGCCGAACCAGTTAACTCCTGTGAGCCACACCTCTTTGCCATTTGAATCAACAATTTTATTGCCCTTTACCGAAAGCCAGTCATCTGTAGTGGGAGCGGGAACGTCCTTTGCCTGAACGGGAGCGGACGGAGGATTGCCCCCCGAGGAATTGCCCGAATTACCCGAGCCGCCTGAATTTCCCGAACCTGAAAAAGCGCCCATTGAGCAGACTACAGCTGCCTTTGCAGGATCAATATCTCCCGGATTTTTAAGTATCATACCGAATGTGCCCTCCCCGCCCGCAGAGATAGATTTGTTATGCTCAACGGGATTAACTGTCATTTTGCCGTTGTCAAGGCTTATTTCGCAGTTCCACGACTGCTCAACGGAAGCGCCGCTTCCCACATATATCGTTGCCGTCCAGCCCTCAACGGGAGCGTCGGACTTATTTTTCACCGCCCCGTCAAGCTGTGAAAAATCGTATGTACCGTCATTCCAGCCGTTAGGCATGGAAATGATTAGCTCGACATCTTCGGAAGGCGCCTCCTTTTCGGGAGCTTTCTCCTCAGCAGAGGGCTTTTTCTCGGCTTGCTTTTCTTCCGTTTTTGCAGAGGTCTGTGCTGTTGTCTGAGCGGCAGTTTCCTGTTTGTCGTCAGATTTTTCCGAGTCAGCTTCTGTCTCCTTTTCTTCTTTCTCCGACTCAGCTGCCGTTACGGTCTGAGCCGAATCTCCCGTAACGGTAACAGCACCGCCACCGCCGTAGGGGTCATAATCCTCTGCAAAGGGGTCGTAATCATCACCGAAAAAACTGTCTGTTTCGTCGGGAATATCGGATTCCTCAGTAACTGTCTGTTCAGCCGATTCCGATGTGGTTACCGCTCTGTCGGAATTTTCCGCAGTTCCCGATGAACAGCCCACACCGCTGAGACACATAAGAAATGCTGTGACAAATGCCGCAATTCTGCATCTTTTCATATACTTTCCGCCTTTCTGATATAAAAAATATCGCTCATTTACAATTACAGTTATTATACCATTTTTTTCAAAATCCGTCAACATAATAATCGGCTGTGAATATACAAATTTCATCATAAAAAAATTTGACTTGCAGAAAATAATATGCTATAATAAGTAGAAAAGCCATTTAACGGCACTTTATTCTTGAACGGAGGTCTTTACCTTGAAAGAAATCAAAAGCACAGCAAAAATTGAAACCAAATGCCTGCATTCGGGCTACACTCCCAAAAACGGCGAGCCTCGTGTAATGCCCATAGTGCAGAGCACCACATATGTATATGATTCCACAAATTCCGTTGCGGACGTTTTTGACGATCCCACTCTCAGCCTTATTTATTCACGCTTTGAAAACCCCACAACAGACTGTGTTGAAAAGAAGATAGCCGCTCTCGAAGGCGGTGCTGCGGCAATGTGTACATCAAGCGGTCAGGCGGCTTCTCTGCTTTCGATCCTCAACATCTGCGAGGCAGGCGACAGCTTTATCGCATCTTCCTCCATCTACGGCGGAACAGTGAATCTTTTCGGCTTCACTCTGAAAAAAATGGGTATCGAGTGCATATGGGTAGATGTTAACGCAACACCCGAGGAGCTTGACGCCGCTTTCAAACCCAACACAAAGGCTGTTTTCGGCGAAACCATCGCAAACCCCGCTCTTACCGTGTTCGACATTGAGATGTGGGCAGAAGCGGCTCACAGGCACAATGTTCCCCTTATTGTTGACAACACCTTTGCAACACCTTATCTTTGCAGACCTATCGAATGGGGCGCAGATATTGTTATCCATTCCACATCAAAGTATATGGACGGTCATGCTGTTCAGGTAGGCGGTGTTATTGTTGACAGCGGAAAATTCAACTGGGACAACGGCAAATTCCCCTGCCTTTCCGAGCCTGATGAGAGCTATCACGGCACAGTTTACACAAAGCAGTACCCTGCCGCACCTTACCTCACCAAGGCAAGAATGCAGCTTATGAGAGATTTCGGCTGCTATCCTGCGGCTCATTCTTCATTCCTGCTGAATCTCGGTCTTGAAACCCTTGCAGTCCGTATGCCCGTTTACTGCTCCAACGCCCTGAAAGCGGCTGAGTTTATCGCTTCCTCTGATAAGGTAGAAGCAGTTTACTATCCCGGACTTGAATCAGACAAGTATCACAAGCTTGCCGAGAAATATCTGCCTCTGGGCACAAGCGGAGTTATCTCCTTCTCTATCAAGGGCGGACGTGACGCTGCCGTTAGATTTATGGATTCTCTTGAGCTTGCTTCAAACGAGGTGCATGTTGCTGATATACGCACCTGCGTTCTCCACCCCGCTTCCGCTACTCACCGTCAGCTTTCGGACGAACAGCTTATTGCCGCAGGAATCGACGGAGGACTTATCCGTTTCTCTGTGGGTCTTGAAAATATCGACGACATTATTGCGGATATAAAGCAGGCTTTTGACAAAGTGTGATAACCGCTTCAAGGAGAATCCGAAAAAATGAAAACAGACAAATTCAACAGAATAGAGGGGCTTATCGGAAAAACTCCCCTCCTTGAAATACGTTACACCTATAAAGGCGTTCCCGACAGGATATTTGCAAAAGCAGAATATCTCAATATGACGGGAAGCATAAAGGACAGAGTTGCTTTTCACATTCTGAAAAAGGCTTATGAAAATGACGCTATCTCCCCTACAGATGTTATCTGCGAGGCTACAAGCGGAAATACAGGCATTGCCTTTTCCGCTATCGGAAGCTATCTCGGACATAAGGTCATTATTTATATGCCTGACTGGATGAGCGCAGAACGAATTAATCTTATGAAAAGCTTCGGTGCGGAGGTAAGGCTGGTATCAAGAGAACAGGGCGGCTTTTTAGGTTCAATAGCTCTTACGGAGGAGCTTGCGGCACAGGGAAATGTATTCCTTCCTTGTCAGTTCTCAAATGAGGATAACACAGAAGCGCATATGCTTTATACAGGCGAGGAGATCTCCCGTCAGCTTGCGGCTCTGGGGCTGAAAGCCGACGGCATTGTGGCAGGAGTTGGTACGGGCGGCACGGTTATGGGTATCGGCAGACGGCTTAAGCAGGATAATCCCGACTGCGCTATCTTCCCTCTCGAACCGCTCAATTCCCCCACCCTTTCAACAGGCTACAAGGTAGGAAAACACCGTATTCAGGGAATCTCGGATGAGTTTATTCCCTCAATACTTAAGCTTGACGAGGCTCATTCGGTTGTTTCAGTTGATGATATTGATTCAATAATTATGGCTCAGACCCTTTCACGCAGATTCGGTATCGGCGTGGGCATTTCCTCAGGCGCAAATCTGCTGGGCTGTATCATTGCAAAGGAAAAGCTTGGAACGGACAGCACAGTCGTTACCGTATTTGCTGACGATAACAAGAAATACCTTTCCACCGACTATTCAGACGAGCACACCCTCAAACCCGAGCATCTGTCCCACGACATTATTCTGACAGATGTTATTGCTCATAAATATGAATGAACTGCTGAAAAGCTGTAAGCTCTGCCCCCGTGAATGCGGTGCTGACAGAACTGCCGGCACAGGCTTCTGCGGCGGAGGGCTTCTCCCCCGTGCCGCAAAAGCATATCTGCATATGTGGGAAGAGCCATGCATTTCGGGAACAAGAGGTTCGGGCACTGTGTTTTTCTCAGGGTGCAGTCTGAAATGCTGCTTCTGCCAGAATTACAGGATATCTGCTGAGAATTTTGGTGAGGAAATCACTATAGAAAGACTTTCCGAAATTTTTATCGGGCTTCAGAACAATGGCGCTCACAATATAAATCTTGTAAGCGCCGCTCATTATGTTCCTCAGATAATCTCAGCTCTTGACCTGTGCAGGGACAGGCTGAGGATACCTGTTGTTTACAACAGCGGAGGATATGAAAAAACTGAGACTATTGAACTGCTCAAAGGCTATGCCGATATTTTTATGCCCGACCTGAAATATTTCAGCTCGGAGCTTTCGGAAAAATATTCATCTGCTCCCGATTATTTTGAGTATGCTTCAAAGGCAATCAAAAAGATGATCGAGATCGCAGGAAAGCCTTGTATTGACGAAAATGGAATAATGCAGAGCGGTGTTATTATCAGACATCTGACCCTGCCTTCACACCGACGTGATTCCGAAGCGGTACTGCGGAAAATATATGAGCTTTACGGCAATGAAAGCTTTCTGCTGAGCCTTATGAGCCAGTACACACCATTCTACAGAAGCTCCGAATATAAAGAAATAAACCGCCGCATATCCACCTATGAATATGACAAGGTTTCTGCTCTGGCTGCAGAGCTTGGCTTCAAGGGATATATGCAGGAGCGTTCCTCTGCCAAGGAGGAATACACCCCCGATTTTGACCTGAAAGGAATAATATAAATGGAAATCAACATTCAGCTCCATAATGAATTTAATGTCAGACAGGAGTATATAGACAATATTATAGGCTTCCTTGACAGCGGCTGTACTGTGCCGTTTATTGCACGATACCGCAAGGAGCACCACGGCACTCTTGACGACCAGACCATCAGACTTATTTCCGAAAGGCTCAACTATCTGAGAAATCTGGAAAAGAGAAAAACGGAAATATCAAACTCAATAACCGAACAGGGCAAAATGACTCCCGAGCTTGAAGCGGCAATTGCGGCGGCAACTGTTCTTGTTGAGCTGGAGGATATTTACCGTCCCTTTAAGCAGAAGCGCCGCACAAGGGCTTCCATCGCCAAGGAAAAGGGTCTTGAACCTCTTGCTGAGTTTATACTTGAACAGTCACCTTCTGCTGACCCGTACACAGAGGCAGAAAAGTATATTGACACCGAAAAGGGCGTTGAATCCGCTGACGAGGCAATTGCAGGTGCCTGCGATATTATAGCCGAGCTTGTTTCTGACGATGCTGAGCTGAGAAAGCGTTTCAGACGTCAGTTCAATGCAAGAGGCTCTGTGAACGTATCAGGCAGCGAGGAAAAAGACCCCGAAGGAACTTACAGAAATTACTATGAGTTTTCCGAGCCTGTCAGCAAGGTTGCGGGACACAGAACCCTTGCCATTGACCGAGGTGAGCGTGAAGAAAAGCTCAAAGTATCGGTAACACTTCCCGAGGGTGACGCTGAAAAGATTCTTCTGGGCGCATACAAAAAGAACGGCAGTAAATGTGCTGAGCTTGTGGAAAACGCCTGCACAGACAGCTGGAAACGCCTTATTTACCCCTCTGTTGAACGTGAGATACGTTCCGAGCTTACCGAAAAGGCAAGTGAATCAGCCATAAAGGTCTTTTCATCAAATCTCCGTCAGCTGCTGATGCAGCCTCCCGTAAAGGACTGCATTACCCTGGGTGTTGACCCCGGATTCAGAACAGGCTGCAAGCTTGCTGTAGTTGACGGTACGGGCAAGGTGCTTGACACAGGCGTTGCATACATCACCACCAATGAAAAGCGAAAGGTGGAAGAAGGTAAACAGCGTATCAGACAGCTTCTTGACAAGTATAATGTTACGGTTATTGCCATCGGAAACGGTACAGCTTCCCGTGAATCCGAGCAGATAGTTTCCGAAATAATCAAGGACATTAACAGAAAAACCTCTTATATGGTGGTTTCCGAGGCAGGCGCATCGGTTTACTCCGCTTCAAAGCTCGCGGCAGAGGAATTTCCCGATTATGATGTTTCTCTCAGAAGTGCGGTTTCCATTGCAAGAAGACTGCAAGACCCCCTTGCGGAGCTTGTAAAGATAGACCCGAAATCCATCGGTGTGGGACAGTATCAGCACGATATGCCCAAGGCACGCCTTGACGAGGCATTGGGCGGTGTTGTAGAGGACTGTGTTAACTCTGTTGGTGTTGACCTTAACACAGCTTCACAGTCATTGCTTACATATATTTCGGGAATAAATTCGGGTGTTGCAAAGAATATTGTTGCATACCGTGAGGAAAACGGAGTATTTACCGACAGAAAGCAGCTTATGAAGGTGCCGAAGCTGGGCGCAAAGGCGTTTGAGCAGTGCGCAGGCTTTTTACGAGTTCCTATGGGCAAAAATCCTCTGGACAACACTTCTGTGCACCCCGAAAGCTACAAGGCGGCGTCTGAGCTTATGAGCATATGCGGCTTTACACCTGCGGACATCGGCAGTGAAAAGATGAACGGAATTGCTGACGCCGCAGGCAAAATCGGAATCGAAGCGATTTCCGAAAAAATCGGAGTGGGTGTTCCTACTGTCAGAGATATTCTGAAGGAGCTTGCAAAGCCGGGACGTGACCCCCGTGACGAGCTGCCTCCTCCCCTGCTGAGAAGCGGCGACGTTATGGAGCTTAAAGACCTTAAGCCGGGAATGGAGCTGATGGGTACTATCAGAAACATAACCGACTTCGGCTGCTTTGTTGACTGCGGTGTTCATGAGGACGGGCTTGTTCATATTTCACAGATATGCAACCGCTTTATCAAGCACCCTCTTGAAGCTGTCAAAGTTGGCGATGTGGTGAAGGTCTGGGTTCTTGATGTGGATATGAAGCGAAAGAGGATATCCCTGACTATGAAGCAGGCCAACGCTCCCAAATCTCTGGATTAAGATAATTCTTATAATTTAAAACGGCTGACTTGCAAAGAGTCAGCCGTTTTCGTAATATAAAAACAATAAATTCATATCAAAATTAAACCGCCTGTGTCAGTTCGGTTGTGTTTGCAGGCAGACAAACTGTAATTCTTGTGCCGATGTCCTTATAGGAAATAACCTCAAAATGTCCGTTATGGCGTTCAACTATCCACTTTGCAATGGAAAGTCCAAGACCTGTTCCGCCTGTTTCTTTTGTTCGTGAGGAATCCGAGCGGAAAAAGCGGTCAAAAATGAGAGGAATATCCTTTTCGTCAATACCTATTCCCGTATCCTGTATTTCAAAGCAATTCTCTCCGCTTTCATTTATCATAGCCCTGAGAGTAATGGTATTTCCCTTTGGTGTATATTTTTTCGCATTGTCACAGAGAATACGGGCTGTCTGCTTTATCATCGAAATATCCGCATATAAGCTTATCTCATTCTTTATGTCAATATTGTATTTATGGTCGGGATCTATCATTTCCGCTTCGCTGTGTACCTCTCTTATCATATCCGAAAGGGAAAACTCTGTCATATTCACAGGCTGTCTGCCGTTATCTCCCCTTGCAAGGAAAAGAAGCTGTTCCACAAGCTTGTTCATATTCTCCGATTCATTTTTTATAGCCGTGATTCCCTCATCAAGAATCTTTTCGTCAGTCTTGCCCCAGCGGTCAAGCATATCCGCATAGCCCTTGATAACGGCAATAGGCGTTCTCAGCTCATGCGAAGCGTCGGACACAAATCGGGACTGACTTTTATATGCGTCCCTCATTCTGTCAAGCAGGTCATTTATTGCCTGCTCAATGCTTTTCAAGTCACGATTGCCTGTGGAAATGTGAATATCCGCCGCCATAGGGTCAATGCTTCCGATGGCAGATTCAATATCGTCAAAATTATATTGGCTGTTATGTGCGGCAATGGTAAGCTCGGAAGCAGTTACCGCAATTTTGTTCAGAGGGCTGAGAAGCTTTTTGGCTCTGAAATATTCAGGCAGAAAGGTCACTACCCATATAACGCTTTGAACAAGTCCAACAAAACAAATACCGCTTGTCAGTACCCTTGCAAATTCTCCGCATTTTACGGTAAACTCACCAAATCGGTAAACACCGCTGCCAAGCGCATTCCAGAAATTCTCCGCAGTT
>JAGAJY010000211.1 GCA_017848125.1 Oscillospiraceae bacterium | reverse complement strand
TTATGGGTAGATTTAGCAAGCATTGATTTTGTGGGAACAAAATCCGAAATTGAAAGGAGCATTATGAATAGAGATAACTTTATAAAAATAAGGGTGTCGGCGGATGAAATGTCGGCTATAAAGCAGAGGGCGGAAGCTGCCAACATGAGTATCAGCAGCTTTCTCCGAAATCTAGCTCTGAACGGCAAAATCATTCTGTATGACACAGAAAATATTTACCGCTTCAACCAACTTATGCGTGCTATCGGAACAAACATCAACCAGATCGCAATGGTGGTGAATTCCGAAAAGAAAGTTTTCAAGGGGGATATAGATTTGCTTCGTCGGGAGGTCGAGAAAATCTCCGGGGAATTTCACAGCTATATCTTTCCGCTGAAAAGTCAGGAGGTGTAGTTTGGCTTACATAAAGCACACTGCAATCCACACAACACCGAGGGCGCATCTGAAATACATTCTCAATCCCCGAAAAATTCAAATAAGTCGCAGGTGATATTCCTTTTTTAGTGCAAAGAAAAATGGTGTAATATAATTTTTATATCCCGGAGATGTTTCGGTATATGGCGCTGCTTTTTTGACTTTCTTAACTAACTGCTTGTAAATTTCATCGACAATTTGCGGTCTGGAAATAAATTTTCCATTTTGATCGTAATAACCTGTTTGTGAAAATAGCCTTCCTCTCCCGATAAAACCTTCATCTATATTATATCTGCAGAAGCTGGCTTCAATGATAGCGTTTCCGGTTTCATTATAAGACAGGACATATTCGCTCCCGTCAGTACGCACCTTATTTTTGAGTGGCCCGGCTTCAGGAATATAAAAATAATAGCTGTTCGTATCTTGTGTAACAATTGAAATATCTGATGATGAAATTATCTTCCCGGTAACAAAATCTTCTTTAACGATCTGACATCCCAAATCTATTGCGGTCATAGCAATTGTCAGGAAAGCCTCATATTCCATATAATAGTTTATTTGTTTGCCCATAATTACTCTCCATTTGAACAATTCAATGGTTATTATAGCATTATTTTACTATTGTGTCAACAATGAAAAAACGAACGGTCAGAGTTCCGCAATTTGCAAATGACGGTTTCAGATCAAGCAGGACAACGTCCCTTATCATCGGGTGGAGAAAAATGAGGTCTGCGTGACTGTTCGTAATAAATCCAAGCTCACACAACTCGTTTATTCCGTTTGTATCGTTAAGTTCAAGCATTTTAGCAAAATATCTGATACGGACTTCTTCAAAGAAAATCATATTCCGCATTATGCTTTTGATAATCATTATCAAGCAGATACAGCGAGAACAGGGAACGGATATGGTTATAGTATGTTTCTTTCGCACTAATGCCGTCCTTGCTTTTGATGATATGCCGACATCTCAAAATACCGAATCCTATGAAAATATAAGCAATGAACATATAGATACGAAATTGCCTGTTGACAAAAGCGATAGTGTATGATATAATAATCGTGAGTGTTATGTCCAAACCTGTTATGAAAATAGGAGATGAGCTTAGCAATATGGCAACAAAGGTCTATACATATACAAGAGTATCAACTGCAATGCAGATCGACGGTTACTCTTTAGATGCTCAAAAAGCACGAATGAAAGCCTTTGCCGACTATAATAATTATGATATTGTCGGAGAATACGAAGACGCAGGTAAATCAGGAAAATCCATCGAAGACAGATTGCAGTTCAATCAGATGATGGATGATATTAAGTCAGGTAAGGACGGCGTGTCTTATGTGCTTGTGTTCAAACTCTCACGTTTCGGAAGAAATGCGGCGGATGTGCTGTCAACTCTGCAAGTTATGCAGGATTTTGGAGTAAACCTTATTTGTGTTGAGGACGGTATAGATTCCTCAAAGGACGCAGGCAAGCTGATGATATCCGTATTGTCTGCCGTTGCGGAAATTGAAAGAGAGAATATCCGTGTTCAGACTATGGAGGGACGCATTCAGAAGGCTCGTGAGGGAAAATGGAACGGCGGCTTTGCTCCATACGGATATAAGCTTGTAAACGGCAATCTTGAAATCAACGAAGAAGAAGCGGAAGCTATCCGTGTTATCTTTGATCAGTATGTGAATACAAATACGGGTGCAAACGGAATTGCCAAATATCTTGAAGATCACGGTATTCACAAGATAATACGTCAAAACGGAAAAACACCGCTTTTTGATGCTTCGCTTATCCGCAAGATATTGAAAAATCCCGTTTACTGCGGCAAGATTGCTTATGGTCGCAGAAAGATGGAAAAGATACACGGAACGAGAAACGACTATCATCTTGTTGAACAGGACAACTTTCTGCTTTCGGACGGAGTGCATGAACCAATTGTTTCCGAAGAGCTTTGGCAGTCCGCACAGGTAAAGCTTCTTTCACAGGCTAAAAAGTACGAGCATGTGAATATCGGCAAGGATACAAAAGTACACCTTCTTTCGGGTATTGTTAAATGCCCTGTCTGCGGTGCGGGAATGTACGGAAACAAGAGCATCAAGCGAAAAAAAGACGGTACAAAATATAAGGATTTCTTTTACTACGGCTGCAAGCACCGAAATATGAATCGTGGCTATAAGTGCGATTACAAAAAACAGATAAACGAAGAACTGCTTGACAATTCTGTTTCAGAGATTATAATTAAACTTGTGAGCAATCCGAAATTTGCCGCTATGATGCAGGATAAAATCAATATGCAGGTTGATACAACCGCTATTGAACAAGAACTTACAAATTATGAAAAACAGCTCAGACAAGCATATGCAATAAAGTCTAAAATTATCGAAGAAATTGACTCACTTGACCCAGATGATAAGCACTACATAAAACGTAAGGCAGACCTTGACAACCGCCTATATAATATGTATGATAAGATAGAGGAAATTGAAAATCAGCTTATTGCCGCAAGAGCAAAGAAGCAGTCTATTGAAGCTGAAAAGCTGACAAGCGACAATATCTATAAAGTGCTGATTTATTTTGAGAAGCTGTATGCCGTGATGAACGAAGCGGAAAGACGACAGCTTATCGAAGCACTTGTTTCCGAGATTCAGATATATGAAGAACGTCAGCCAAACGGACAATGGATAAAGTCCATCAAGTTCAGGCTTCCTATTATTGAGGAGGATATGGATATCTGTTTGGACAATGATGAACACGTCGAATGTGTGGGCGTATTGACAAAAAAGGATTCCGCAAAATAAACATGACCGAGTTAAATCAGAAAAAATATAATTGTGCCTTAGAAAAGGAAAAAAGTGTTATGAATAATCTTTCTGAGGATAGTGTAAGAGTGATTAAAATTAGTAAGTCTGCACTGTCAGAATTTATATATGAAAAGCTTATTGACGAGCAGGAGATGTATCTTGATGTGAATTCATCAGATGTTGCCAATGCTTTTGAACTAAGCTTAGAAAGCGGTGAGATTATTTTCTGTGCATATAAAGCAGAAAATGCAGAAGGTGCATTTCTTGGGCTGCCCGAAGAAATTGATTTGAAAAAGCTGATAAAAAACATTCCCGATACTGCAGCAACAATGTATTCAGACAGCAGGTATAAAGAATATACAAAGGAAGAATTGATAAGGCTATCAAAAATATAGTATCGAAGCTTCAAGGAGGAATACAAATGTTTAGTTACGATGAATTTGCAAAATGGGCAGACAGCGCATTGGAGAAGGAAATTCCCGAGAATACAATAGCGTTGAATTTCAATCTGTATGAGGAAAGCGAAGAGGATACATGGGCAGTACAGCTTATCGGCTCTGAAAAATTTGATGAAGATGATGAGGACTGGGCGTGCTATGAAACCTTTACTACAGGCGAGGAGCTGTACAGATGGACCGAAGAGGGCGGCTGGGAAAAAGCCCTTGAAACCGCTTTGGAAAACTTAAAGGAATATCTTAGCAAGGGAAAATATTCAGCTGAGCTGTTAAAATATAAAGGCGTAGGTATTGGCTTTGTTGACGGCGATATCTGTATCGTTCACAGCAGCTGACGCTCATATGATTTCAGCTTGACAGCGGAATTATTGATACGAAAGTAAAAAACAATCGGAGAAATATCAATGGGATATGAATATTTGATAGTTGTGCTTGCGGCGGCACTTGCAGGAATAGGAACAGCAGAAAAGAATATCCGTACCACTGGACTTATTTCCCTTTTGATTTCTTTAAATATGAAGATGAGCTTATAAAAGTTCTGAAAGGCGAAATCGATCATTATGAAATTGATAAAACTATTTCTCCCGAAATTATCGAGATGATGACAGCTATTGAACTTCGTGCAATTGAACTCGAATGAAATAAGATAACAAAATAATTTAGGATATGATAAAATGACCACCCCCAACTACATAAGCTGGAACCCATGGCACGGCTGTACAAAAATAAGCGCAGGCTGCAAATACTGCTATGTCTATCGGCAGGATATGCGGTACAGCGGCGTATCAAGCAGTCAGTGCCGAAAAACGAAGGCGTTTGACGCACCTGTGCGTAGAAAGCGTGACGGCAGCTATAAAATACCGCCCCGAAGCATAATCTTCACCTGTTTCACCTCCGACTTTCTTCTTTCGGACGCTGACGGCTGGCGTGAGGACTGCTGGAAAATGATACGGGAAAGAAAGGACTGCTATTTCAGCTTTTTCACCAAGCGGATAGACAGGCTTGCCGACTGCCTTCCTCCCGACTGGGGTGAGGGCTATGACAACGTGCTTATCGGCTGTACCGTGGAAAATCAGGACAGGGCAGACTACAGACTGCCCATATTTCTTAGTCTCCCCATAAAGCACCGAAGCATAATAGCCGCCCCTCTCCTTGAACAGCTCGACCTTTCTCCCTACCTTGACGAAAGGATAGAGGAGGTGTCCGCAGGAGGAGAATCGGGAAACAATGCCCGTCCCTGCCGATACGAGTGGATAACCGCCCTTCACAGCCAATGCACGGAAAGGAATATACCCTTCCATTTTCATCAGACAGGGGCGAATTTCATCAAGGACGGCAGAGCTTACCGTATTCCCAGAAAGCACCAGCACAGCCAGGCAAGGCGTGCAGGGCTTGATTTTCGTATAGGAAAAGGGCTTGTGCCCGAAACGGCTGATTATGATTTTGATGAGGATAATGCCGTTCAGCTTGAATTTGATGTGTGAAAGGAATACACTTATGCAAAAAAACACCCCCACCAACTGCGAAACCTGCGTAAACTACACCTATGATGATGAATACGACTGCTATGTCTGCCTTGTAAATCTCGACGAGGACGAAATGTACCGTTTTATGAGCGGAACGAATTATGCCTGTCCCTATTACCGCCTTGACGACGAATACGGCGTTGTTAAGCATCAGATGTGAGGGACTGCATATGCATTACGGCAAGATAGTCAGCGGCGAATTTATATCCCGTCCAAACCGCTTTATTGCACAGGTTATGATAAACGGTAAGGAAGAAACCGTTCATGTCAAGAATACAGGCAGGTGCAAGGAGCTTCTTACCAATAAAGCCAAAGTCATTCTCGAAGAATTTCCCGAAAGCAGCTCACGAAAAACAAGATATGACCTTATTGCCGTATATAAAAATGACCTGCTTATAAATATGGACAGCCAGTGTCCCAATAAAGCCGCAGGAGAGTTTATCCCGAAGCTTTTTGACGGCGTTACCCTTATCCGTCCCGAAACAAAATTCGGCGATTCACGGTTTGATTTTTACATAGAAGCAGGGGAGCGGCGTATCTTTATGGAGGTCAAGGGCTGTACCCTTGAAAATAACGGCGTATGTATGTTCCCCGACGCCCCCACCGAAAGAGGGGTAAAGCATATAAATGAGCTTATTAAGGCAGGAAATGAGGGCTATGAGGCATATATCCTATTTGTGATACAGATGTCACAGGCAATGTATTTTACCCCCAACCGTGAAACTCACCCCGAATTTGCCGAAGCGCTGAAAAAAGCCTCGGAAAGCGGCGTTAACGTCCTTGCATATACATCTCTCGTAACCCCCGACAGCCTTGTTATCCATAAGCCATGCAAGGTAATACTCTGAGAAAGGTTGATCCATAAATGGAAAATCTCACCAATATAAACGTAATAAAGGATATTTTTTCACGTCACGGCTTTACCTTTTCAAAGGCGCTGGGACAGAATTTTATCATAAATCCCTCGGTCTGCCCCAAGATAGCGGAAATGGGAAATGCCCGTGAAGGCTTCGGAATAATTGAGATAGGCACAGGTGTGGGCGTTCTTACAAATGAGCTTGCAAAGCGTGCGGATAAGGTCGTGGCGGTTGAAATAGATGAACGCCTGCTCCCCATTCTGAACGAAACCCTCTCCGAGTATGAAAATGTCACCGTAATAAACGCTGACGTAATGAAAACCGATCTGAAAGCAGTTATAGATGAGCATTTCAGCGGGCTTGAAGCCGCAGTCTGCGCAAATCTGCCTTATTACATCACATCTCCCATAATTATGTATCTTCTTGAAAGCCGCCTGCCTGTTAAATCAATAACGGTCATGGTGCAGAAAGAAGCAGGAGTGCGTCTTTGTGCAAAGCCCGGCAGCAGAGAGTGCGGAGCGGTAACGGCAGCGGTGAATTATTATGCCGAGCCCAAACTGCTTTTCAATGTGTCAAGAGGAAGCTT
>JAGAJY010000210.1 GCA_017848125.1 Oscillospiraceae bacterium | reverse complement strand
GTTTTAAAGTTGAAACTACCGATGTTGATTTTACTGCTTATGATAAATATAATCAGCTTGATTCGATAAATGCTGACTATACCAAAGAGGCTGATTCATTACTTCGTATTGAGCTTATATGTAAAAGCGGGCATATGAGAAAACACATACATCAAAATGAAATTCGTCAAAAGAACTACATATTTGACATCATTACATATTACGCAAAAGAAAGCAAGAATTTTATTGTCAGTTATCTTGAAAACAATTATAAACCCGGTGACTATTATACCTATTCTGATATATGTAAAATACTTGACGATTCTACTATCAATAAGAAAACAAAGATATATATGGAGATTTTCTGTAGTCTTCAGCAATACCAAAAAAAATATACATCAGCGATCAGATGTTTTGACGATAAATACTGTTACAAAAAGACTAAAAAGGTTCTTGATGGCTTTGAAAATCTAGATATAAATCCAACATGTTTGCCCGTTAGAGATAAAGGTAATATTGATTATCTTCCGGGCATTATCAAATTGATTCAAGGAGAGTAATACTATGAAGACTACCTCAAATTTCTTTATGACCCCCGAAGAAACTGCAGCATACTTAGGTATAAGCAAGATTACAGTATATAATTACATAAAAAGCAAAAAAATCTTGGCATTCAAACTGGGAAATTCACGCTGGAGAATACCTATTGATGAAATAAATCGGATAACCTCTCTGCAAAACAATGGTACTTAACGGCTCTTAGAATTTATTCCCAATAAACCTGTTAAACAGATCAAATGCATCTGCTGCATCATTAAGCAGACCAAGAATCTCCGATACAGCGGCAACAATCGTAGAAACTGCGATTATCAGCATTTTGATATTCATATTTTTCTTTTCGGCATAGCTGCTGCAAATGTTCATATCGTTATTGAACTCGTCTATCAGAGGTGCAATGCTGTATATATCTGAAAGCATTCTGTAAATATCATTCTGATAGGTTATCTGACTTATGTCGGTATAAACATTCTGAAGATAGAACAGCTCGGACTGCTCCTTCAGCCGCTGTATCCTTCGGCGGACAAAGGGCTTTTTTCTGAGGCTCTGTGTGTAAAGGTCAAGAGCGGTGTTGTTGAAATCCTTGAAGCCGTAATACTGACACAGCAGTATCAGATATATCCACAGATAATTATTATGGTAGGAATTAACAATGCTGTAGGGATTATCCAGCAGGTTATAGGAAGGGGCATCAGAATCAAGCACAAGCCTTGATATTCCCTCTCTGGAAAGTCCCTGAACAATATCTGCGGACTGGATATATTTTGCAAAGGTCATCTGTTCGTTGTAAATATGATTGGGTCCGCTGCCTGTGGCAAGATGAAAAAGCAAGGAATCCCGCCTGCCTTCGTCGCTCATTATGTCCTCAGAGCATACGGCATAGGAGCAGATAACAGCCTTTTTTGTAATGGGGCGTATATCGGGAATGAGCCTGCGAAGAAGCCTCAGCATTATGCCGTCGGAGGAATTGCTTTCGGTAAAGCCTTCTGCCGATTCGGTGAAGCGTGAAGGGTCGTTTGTACTTAGAAAACGAAGCCCCGAATTGGATATGAGCATATCGTCAAGAGAAAAAGCCCTGCTGTAATTTGCACAAAAAACAGCAAAATGTATCCCGTGATTATAGATATAGAGGGTCAGAGAGCTGAAAACGATCTCCCGAGTGACTTCATCTGTGCAAAGGAATTTGTCACAAAATCTTGTTTCTGTATTCTTTCTGAATACATGGCAGGCTGAAACAGCTTCATCGCTGAAATATCTGTCGATAATATAATCGTGAATTTCAGTGGGGTCGGGACAGCTTACAGGCGAAAAGCCGTCTGACAGAATAATTTCGGAAAGCTCCTTTCTGTCTGAGGCTGCTTTGAAAGGAATGATGAAATGGCTAAAGCCGCATATGCCGTGCTGTTTCATAATACAGTTTCTCCTTTGATGAGGTATGCTATTATTTTACAGCATAAGAGGAAATTTGTCAAATTTTATCTTTCGGGATTGACAAATATGCAAAATGTGATATAATATAAAGTATAGTAGATTCGATGTGTTCGGCTGTTTTCAGCCGATGACGAAATGAAGCCGTTTGCGGTGTGTTTTGGCTTAAAAATCTCTGAAAATCATCTTAAATTGATTTTCCTCCGCAAATGCCGTTTTCAGCCGCTTCCCTGCGTTGTTTCAGGACACAGGGTTTATTTTCTTAATTCCCCGTAAGGGGACGGAAACGAATAGCGCTGAGAACGATGTTAGTTGTTGTGTAGTTTATTTACTTAATTCCCCGTAAGGGGACGGAAACCTTTTGCAAGTTTCTCATCTTTTGAGACAGATACCTTGTGTTTATTTTCTTAATTCCCCGTAAGGGGACGGAAACATGCTTGAATCATTTACCCACACAACAATGTTATGTTTATTTACTTAATTCCCCGTAAGGGGACGGAAACTTGCCCTCTTATCATGTTCAACAGCGTTCTGAGGTTTATTTACTTAATTCCCCGTAAGGGGACGGAAACTTTGGTGTAAGTTGTCTTTTCGCCTTTTTTAATTTGTTTATTTACTTAATTCCCCGTAAGAGGACGGAAACAAATTCTCTTCAATTTGTTGGCATATTCCTCAAAGCGTTTATTTACTTAATTCCCCGTAAGGGGACGGAAACAAGTTATAACCGTACTTTATAGCGTGCCGCATAAAAGTTTATTTACTTAATTCCCCGTAAGGGGACGGAAACTTGTGACATCCTCCAATATAATTTCATTTTTTCGAAACTTGTTTATTTACTTAATTCCCCGTAAGGGGTCGGAAGGTGCAGTTCTGCCCAAAAGCAAAAAGCTCATTTACCCTGTTTAATTCGGGTAAATGAGCTTTTAATTTTTTCTTATAAAAACAATATCAGCCTGCCGCATTACGTTACAATGCGGCAGGCTGATATATTTTTATTTACTGACTTGTATCATAAAGGCTGTCTATGAGCAAATCGTTCATTTTGTCATATGAATCGAAAAAATCCTCTGACTGCTTGTTTTTGGTATAGCACATTGCGTCAAAAAGCAACTTTACGATATCCTTAGAGTAAAATCCGCCTGTTTTCCTATATATCGAATCATCGTTTATGCTTACGATTTCGTGGGCGGTGATGTTGCGTACCGTACCTTCTACAGAACGAAGCTTTTCACATATATCAACAAGCTTCTGATCTGAGGAAAGGTGTGCGATTATTTTCACAAGATGTTTTGAAGAAATATCTCCACCTCTGAAATTATTATAGAATCCCTTGTTTAATGCGGAAAGTACATCGGGAGCATATTCTGCAAGCTTGTCTTTATCCCATTGCACCACATTGAATTTATTGACTGTGGTATAGTTTTTAAGCATAAAATTACCGCAGTAATCGCTTGCAAGGATATCCTCAAAAAGATCAACGATAAGAGGTGTTATGGCTCTGATAAAATCTGCATATTCGCCTTTTTTCACTTTAAGATCAAGGCATCTGAGATAATTTGTAAGTTCATTTTCGGCAATGGTGAAGCCGTATTTTTTAAAAACCCCATTCGATACCGAAAAACGCAGCATATACCTTTCACAAGCAGCATCAAGCAGCTCTGTGAATCTGCTGTTAAGCCCCATATTCTCCGAAACAAGGGACTTTGCACCGATATAATCATACTTGCGGATAAGCTCCTCAAGGATATTCTTTTTGAGCATAATGATGAAGTTGTGATATTCCGATTTACTGCATCTGTTTATATTATTGCTGTTATCATCATCAGTCTCCCACAGCAGCTCAGGGTCAAAATCATCTACCAGCACCTTATATGAATTACTTTTATTCTCAGGTGTGCGGCATTGTATGGGATTTGTTCTGAAATTGACCAGCGCAGGAATATTCTGCAAAGCATTTTTCATAGCAGGCGTACCCGATGAAACATTCAGATACAGCTCAGCTTCGGGATACTGCTGATGGATATTATTAAGCAGGGTTTCATATTCCGAAAGAAAAAAATCAAATATCTGAACCTCTGTAAGCTCCTCTCTGATAATAAGCTCATAGTCTATCTTCTTTCCCTTAAGCTCTCCCAGCCGTTCAAGGCAGTACACATATCTGTTGTTGCTCAGGTGCTTTTCGTAAATCTCCTTGGACATATACATATATACCTTATCTATATCGTAATAACGGCAGATATGCAGCATTGCACCGTCATATTTTTTTGAAATCGGATCTGTCATTCCTATAGGCGAAAACAGAATGTTCATTTTGCAGTTCTCCTTATATGATTATAACTTCTTCGGCTTTTGTCATTCCGCTCCCCCACGAAACGACCTCTCCTGAAAGCTTAAGCTTATACACCCTGACATTATCCTCATCGGTAATGTACAAGGGGATTTTTTTTACCATCATATCATATTGAGAATGATCTAATATCATCTCAAAAGCTGATTTCTGTACCCTTACCCCATAGCTCTCCATAAACTTAACAAATCTATTTCTGCGTTTGGTAAGAGTAATATCATATATAACAAGAATAAGATGTTTATTTTCGTGCTTTATTTCGTTATATTCCCAAAAATAATCCTCTATATTGAATTTATCCATACATATTCTCCGTTTTATCGTATAAGCACAGGTTTATATAACTCGGGCTGATTGGTTTCAATTGCTTTAACAAGTGTATTCACCTGATACCACAGACATTTTCTCAAGCTCATTGACAAATTATCAATATATCGGTTTTCAGATCTCAGCTTATTTTCATATTTATTCAAAAATATTCGCATTCCTTCCGATGTGAGAAACACTCCTCCGCTTTCCTCATCTGTAACAAAGCAGTCAGAATGTATTTCCTTTCCCTGAATAAGACTAAGAACTGTCGAATCAATAATAACTGCTCGCCATTCCTCCATTAAATCACTTGCGAGAGTAGGATGACGCTCATGATCCTTATGAAGAAAACCACAGTAAGGGGTAAGTCCTTTATTTTCGATTTCTCCATACAGCTCATACATAAGCAGAGTATATCCCAGACTTATCATTGAATTGAACGGATCCTTTGGAGGCATACGGTTTCTGCCTCTGAAAGCGAACTCAGGATCAATAAGCTTTGATAATGCAGAAAAATAATACTTCGCTGCTGTTCCTTCATAACCGATAAGCTCCTCTGAGGATTCGGCAGAATCAATTTTTACTTTTGCTATATCTATATTCTTTAATTCGGCGGATATATCTGTATTCTTATATTTTACATACCGCTTCAGGACTGTGCGTTGATTTGAAACTTTTGCTTTTATTATATTCTTTGCAAGGGCAAGAGAGAAATCTTCATTATCGCTTGTATATATCTGTTTCTTGAGCCTTGATATATTTTTATGACCTGTGGATTCAAGTCTCCCATAGTATGCACCTCTTGATGAAAAATAGCTCACAGGTATGCCAAGCTTAAGAAATTCTCTTGCACATGGGGTAGATATGGCAATGTTTCCGAATAAAGAAACCGATTCAAGTGTTTCCTTCGGAATTTTATGTATCATCCCGTCCTTATGACTGACAACAAAATATCCGCCGTCAACATTTATTGACGCTCCATTTTCCGTTACATACAAATAGCTTATTTTTATCATCTCCCAAAATAATATTTCAGCCGTCCCCTTACGGGGATTCGATAAAGTAAACTGCTTGAAAGCGTAACAATTGACGGCGTGACTTTTGTTTCCGTCCCCTTACGGGGATTCGATAAAGTAAACTGGCAAATTTTTTTAATTTTGAAAGCAGTAGCAAGTTTCCGTCCCCTTACGGGGATTCGATAAAGTAAACTTCATTGTGACGGAGAGCGAAAACTACAGAAATGAAATGTTTCCGTCCCCTTACGGGGATTCGATAAAGTAAACGGAACGTGATATTATGTACAGAGAAACGACAAAGACGGTTTCCGTCCCCTTACGGGGATTCGATAAAGTAAACGGCTGTTAGAAGATTCCAAAGAGAACTATTATAGTATGTTTCCGTCCCCTTACGGGGATTCGATAAAGTAAACTTTAATTATGAAAAAGGTGTTTGAAACAATCGTTCTGGGTTTCCGTCCCCTTACGGGGATTCGATAAAGTAAACATTTCGTTGATAACATTGATATAACTTGCAGAAATACACGCGTTTCCGTCCCCTTACGGGGATTCGATAAAGTAAACATAATCTGGATTATAACATAATAATCCAAAAAAAGCAAGTTTCCGTCCCCTTACGGGGATTCGATAAAGTAAACTGTAATGTTCATCATAATCACCAAATCCTTTTCTTGTTTCCGTCCCCTTACGGGGATTCGATAAAGTAAACTTGCAGAGGGCTTTTCCAATGATGAAACGACAATTAAGTTTCCGTCCCCTTACGGGGATTCGATAAAGTAAACCCTGTCCCGCAGAAGCACGCATCTGCGTGGCTGAAACTGCTGTTTGCGGCTGAAAATCAAAAACTCGTCCTTTCAGCCGCAAACGGCAGGAAAAAAGCCTACAAAGCACGCTGTTAAGCCATCGGCTGAAAATCAATGCTGCACAGCCCGAAATCGTAGGTTTTCATCTTATACCGTGTGCATTTCCTCATATGAGGCGAAACCGTCAGATCCTTGCCATGCTTGCCCCTGAACTGATTTTCAAGGATTTTTCTTGCAGCGTCAACCGCTTTGATACGATTATCGGTAAGGGAATAAACCGCCGTTTTCGATACAAAGCCTGTTCCGCCGCCCAGATAGAGAACATTGCCCTGAGCAGACTGAACATCGGGAAAATGTGACAAAAAGCACTCTTTTTCATTATTATACATTATATTGATGAATTTGTAAAGGTCTTTTTCATCATAGGGAAAATACTTTTTATCAATAGTCACATCAAATTCAATGACCGTTCCCGGCGCAATACATTCACGATGAATGGGCAGCTGCTTTGCATTACCGTTTACAGGCGTATCAAGCTTACTGCAGAGAGTAAGGCAATCTGTCGGCAAGGGCAGACTGTCGCTTATACGAAGCCCCTGAAAAATACTGTTTACAGCATTTGATACATTATCGGTACGCTTTGCGCTGTGAAACAATACATCAAGCTCACGGCTTTTTTTGTTCAGACAGTTTCTCAGCTCACGGGATTCATATTGGCTTATTGAAGCAAGCTCTGAAATAATACCTTCTTTTTCGCCCGAATTTATCAGAACAGCATTAAGCATACAGTTTCTGATAGCTCCCTTAAGACTGCTGCCCGGCACATATGGCATATTATAAGGATCCTTTATAAATGCCATTATCTGTGTTCCCTTCTGATTTGTATCAATATCAGCAGGATAGCTGTATTTTGCCCATTGCTTATATTCGGCATGCGGAATATTGTTATTTCTTATGAATCTGGTCAGATCGACTTTATAACGTGAATCCATTACCTCGGCTTCAAATTTGTCAAGAAGCTTGCATCTGTTAAGCCCCTCAAACATTTTTATGTTGTCCATAACATAGATACGCTTTTCCTGCATATCCATAACGTATTCGCTTTTTTCAAGGCGTTCTCCGCTTCCGATAAACAGAGGACCCAGCACATGAAGCCTGCATTTGAAATTCTGTATTCTGTTTTCCGTAAGTTTCACCCCCTTAGCGTATGCCTATCATCATAGGCACACAGTATCTGTAAACAGGGTGACTATCCCCTGCCGATACATCAAATACATCACCCATGAATCTGCCTGTAAAGCATGAGCCGCCCTTAAAGCAGTAGAAATCACGCTTTTTCTGAGTTGACTCCGCATTTGGAGAGGCAATGAAGCCGCTCCTTTTTATAAGCTCATATGACGCACCTTCTACAACAGTTTCAAGCTCGCTGTCCGCCGCCATTGAAACCGACAGGCTCATATAAACTGAGGAATCGTTGTTTTCAAGCAGACTGCATAGCTTTGCAGAAGCATTTTCATAGGTATATGCAAAGCCGCCCATTCCCGCAGAAACCTTTCCGCCGATACCCGTATAGGAAAGACTGCTCATAAGCTCATCAATTATGCTTTCTGTTTCATAAGAATCTGTTCCCAGAACAAAGTAAAGTCCGCAGTTTTCGCTGAATGTAAAAGCACCTACTGTAAACGGCTCGTTGTCATCATCTTTTTTTACAGCGGCACAGCTTTTTATATGTGATTTGCCCAACTTGTCAAGGCTGTCCGAAGGAACATAGCTGCCGCTGAAATAGCTGTCAATATCGCATATGGGGATATATTTCAGCTTCTTGAATTTCTTCTTCATTGAGGAATCGCTTTGCCTTTTGCCGTCAACAACTGCTATAGGCTTGGGTATGTACAGCTCATTTCCGCAGTAAGGCATACTGTCTGACAGAAGAAGCTTACCGTCCTTAACAAGACGATACATTTTTTCAGCGCCATTCTCTCCATAAAGCTTCAATGCCTCGTGACATAATGCCGAAAAAAGCGTGTCTGCATAAAAGTGATCCGTACCTGAGCTGAGCCTTCCGCTGCCGAAATGAACAGCTGACCGAAAGCTCAGCTTATAAATACTGTAATTCATATCAGTTCACTTCCTCAAGCATTTTGTTTATCTTGGAAACAAGCTCGTCAGATGTTTCTCCGATCACCTCTTCTGCTGAAAGTCCGCTGAATTTGATCTTGCCGTAGCCTCGTGAGCCGTGACCGCCGATATAATCATACTGCAAAAGCCTGAGTCCTTCTGCAAGAAGCTCCATATCCTCTGATGCCTCATCTTCGTCAGTAAGGTCATATATTATCTCCATATCAAAGCAGCAGCCTCTGATAACACGTTCTATCTGACGGGGATTGGCTATACCCGAAAGACGGTTTATTGTGTTTTCAAACTTTACCTCTGTCGGAGTATGGATATTGAAGTTTTTCAGCTCGTCCATATTTGAAACTGCCATATCGGAAAAAATCAGACGTGATACCCTGCTTTCCTTCTTTTTTGAATATCCAAAAAGTCGCTGAATAGCGGTGCAGTCATCGCCTGCACTATCAGCATCTTTGCGGCTGTACTTTCTTGCAAGCACTGAACGAAGCTTGCCCTTGAGCGTACTGCCCGGAATAATGGGCAGACCTGACAGCTTGTCGCATATTACAGGAGAATCAACTGCTCCGATAGCGGCAAATTCGCCGCCTGTACCGATATGCATACCTGTAAGAAGTTCAATTTTTCCTTTTATCAATATTTTACCGAACATATAATTTCATCCTTTCCTTAATGAAGCCTTTTATCTTTCCTTTGGAGCGTAGAATTTGTGATATGCAACAAGAGCCTCGGTATATCGGCATACAAGAAAAAGCTCTTCCTTATTATTCTTTATCGAATCCAGATGACTCAGCAGACCGGAATAGTTTATAAAGCTCTTTACAGTATCATCACGTCCCGATTCATACACAAGCCTCATCTTCACATACTGAATGTGGCTGAGCGTTTTTTCATCAAGCTCAGGTTTACTATCCACTCTTGCCATATTGTAAAGCTCATTCATAAGAGTAAGAACATTTCGTATTTTATTTGATGTAATACATTTATTTGACTGCTCCAGATGCTCTCTGATGATATTCTCTGCCTGCTTGACATAATCAGTCTTGTTTAACGGTTCTGCCTTTCTGGGAGGCTGAGTGGTGAAAGGCTTTTTATTCTGCGTACCGAAATTTTTATTGCTGCTGTTCTTATTGTAGCCGTTAGTATAGCTGCTCATATATTTTCCTCGCTTTCTCTGTTCATATAGATGTAAATATATATTGCTGTAACAAGCTGTCGGCAATCCTCATCAGACTGTATCCAGCGGTACATATTTTTCGAAAAATCATTGTATAATGCTGTTTGCTCTGCAGAAACCTTTTCTTCGTCAGGCTTAATCCTTGAAAGCAGATAAGCAAAGCGTGCGATATTCAGCCTATTATCCTGCTCCTTGCTTCGGATAAGCTCCAGCATTTTATAAAGAAGTGCTTTTGAATGGACACCGTTGTTATCGATATATGACTGCAATGAACGGAGCTTTTCCCCGATAACCTTATCAATAAGCTCACTCCACGAATAGCTGCCTGATTCATCAAAAAGCGTGACTGCATTCTTTTCACCATTTTTATAGCTCTTGCTGATATCCTCAAGCTGCCCTGAATGAGCCGCCATTGCTGAAATAGGATATTTATCGGGATATATTCCTATACCTGCCGATACTGTTACCGTACCCTGGCTGTATTTTTTAAAGGAGTTATACAAATCGACTCCAAAGCAGATAATATCGTCCCAGCCTCCTATAATAAACAGGTCGTCACCGCCTGCATATACGATAACAGCATTTCGCTTTTTCTCGCTCTTGTCCGTAAAAAGCTGAAATTCACCGTTTTCAAGAATACTGTTTATATGAAGCTTGAAGAATTCGGACAACTTTCTTGAGAATGTGGCTGTTCTCGATATGGTTTCGTATTTGCCTCCTCCAGTTTCGGTAAAGCCGTTTACAAACGCCTGTCCCAGATTATCCACATCAGCTCTTATTACAGCAAGCCTTTGGATGCCGTCAGAATTGTTTATCAATCCTTCAAAATCACGTTGTGCAGCATAATCGCCTACCCATAAATTAGTTGAAAGATTATATCCTGTATAAAATCTGTTTTTGCAGTAGGATCTTATGTAGTTACTGTCTGAATGCATGATTTCTTTAAGCTCACTTTGTGTATATGCCGCAAGACCGCAGCCAAAAGGGAGCGGGACCGAACAATCGGGGTCATCTGCTTTCATAACAGCAAAAAACATATCTCTGCTGTCAATTATCGCTCCCGAAAGCTTTTCAAGCCCACTGCATATCCTGCATTTATCGCCCGTATCAAGCATATCGCTTCTATGACAGATAACACATTCCCTTGTATGATCAAATTGCTTTGGAGTATTCAGCTTTGCAATATCATTTGCAGAATAACGATGAAGCTTTTTGGCTGAAATAATACTGCTGACTGAAGAAAAAATATTACGGTAGCTTCCGTCAGGAATGTTTTTCAGTTCATTTGCCGAGCAGTCATAATAACCTGACGCACTATATAATCCATTTCCGAACATATCGGCAAACCAGCTGTTAAGCTCTTTTTCAAAATCAACTATAACATCTGCTGAACGGGCAGTAGCAGGCAGGATCAGGTAGGTATGACCTCCGCCTGTGTACATAATATTTGCTCTGCTGAGATGAAGCCTTGAAAGCAATTCATCAGTAATGTTTTCCATAAGAAGCTCAAGATAGAATGAACGGGAACGAAGACCTTTAAGAGCACCCTTGCTGCTTATATTATATATAAAATCCTGAATTCCGCTCATATCAAGACTGAATATTCTGAAAGCCTTTTCATCATAGAATTTATCTGCATTATCATAAAGAATATCTCTGTAATCAGTAATATTCTTTTCGGAAAGATATTCATAGATACAGCTTCCGAAAGCGGCAGTAAGCTTGCTGTGGTCATACAGCGAAATATCCCTCAGCTCACCCATATTTGTTGATGAAGGTATATAAGTAAGATCGGCTTCAAGAAGCTGCAGAAGCGAATTGATATAGCTTTCGCTGAATTCAATAGCTTTAAGATTGTCCCTGATATTATCAACGATACGACCATAAAACTCTTCAGAAAAAGATGCATTGCCATTATGAGGATAATTGATATTACTCTCATCTGAAAGAACAGCCGATGAGTATATCATCTTTTCATTATTGCCGTTAATAATATTGAAAATGCTTTCTGCAGGAATATCCCGTACAAAACCGCCATCGCCGCTTTCCTTGACCCGTCTGTCAGCAGCTGCCGCAATATTATCTGCAATATATGTTATGTAACATAGTGAAGATTTATCTGCTTCTGAGTTTTTCAGCATTGAACTGTGATGATATCTTATACAGTCAAGTATATCCCCTTCATCAGAGATAGCCTGTATCTGCTTGATGAAATCATATCCGCTTATACTGTGATTTCGCCCGTCGTTATAACGGTAAAGCAATTTACCAATATCGTGAAGCAGGCTGCCTATGATGAGCGACAATTGTTTTTTATCCATTTTTGTACACCTTCCTTTGAGGTAAAAGCTTTATTGCTCCCATACCGAGAGCAGTTTTTATTCCAACGCCCGAATATTGTCCGAAAGAGGCAAGCATATTTGTCATATGCGCAAGATTGGTATGACCGTCTGTTCTCAGGGTGATCCTCCCGATAAACGCAGGTATCCTTACACCTTCAAGGTGAAAGCAGGTGCTTTTTAGGTTATATCCTGATACAGTTATCCGTTCGGTCAGCTCATCAAGCAAAGTTTCTGTATAGACCGAGGTTTTATCCGAACAAAGATCGTATTTTCGAATCAGCCCCGAAAAAAACATACGAAGGTCGGGGTAATTTATATATCTGCCATTGCTTTTGAAGGCTGTAGGTGTAACAAACTCGATCTCCGTATATTTCGAATAATTATCACCGAAATATGACTCTTCAAATAATTCCTCAAAGCTTGTTTCGTAAAGCTCCCGTGATATTATCCTCAGATCGGTGTCGCTGTGTCTGATATGTATTGTTTCCGTATCGGACAGTGCTGCATCAATATTGTTCCAGGCATTGTCGGTAAGTGTCTTTATCTGCCATATCCAACCAGCGTTTTTGTCATAGAAAAGATTCTGACTGTAAGGTCTTATTGACTGAGTATGCATATCATCAGCAAATCCCGGATCGAGCTTATCCATCATAAAGCCGTGAAGAAGTGAAGAGCGATTGATTCCGAAACTGCTATCCGCAGAGGTATCCAGCCTGACATTCAGCATTTTTATCATATTTTTCACCTTTTTTGCCATTATTACATACATTTTAACACAAAAATATTTTTTTGTCAATGTATTTTAACACAATATCAAAATAAAAAGAATGTAAACCTTATAGTACCTAACATCTATTGCAGTAAAAAAATCCCTTAATACCCTCAGCTCCACAAAAGAAGCTGAGGGATATTTTCACCTTACCATCTTAACCCTCTCATAAAACGCCGACTTTCTGAGCCCGACCTTTCTCATAAACTCCACAGCAGTTATCTCACCATTTTTCCATCTGGCATACAGTTCGTTCCACAAATCCTCATCAATCTTCTTAGGCGGTCTGCCTTTGTATTTGCCCTCGGATTTTGCAATAGCGATGCCCTCACGCTGTCGGTCAAGGATATACCCACGTTCAAGCTCTGCAACAGCTGCAAATACCGTCAGCATGAATTTTCCCGCAGGTGTTGTGGTGTCAATATTTTCCTTCTTGCTTATGAACTCAACACCCTTTTCCGTAAGCATATCAACAAGCTCAAGCAAGTCTCTTGTGTTGCGAGCAAATCTTGAAATTGACTCAACCACAACCATATCACCCTCCCTGACAAACTCCAGCATTTCTTTCAGCTTAGGTCTGTCAGCAGATTTACCCGACATCTTATCAATATAAACTTTGCTGACTCCCAGCTCTTCCAGTAGCACCTCCTGTCTTGCAGTATTCTGCTCGACAGTGGAAACTCGTATGTAACCAACCTTCATAAAATCTCCTTTCATTATCCGTTTTGACTATACCCAAAGCGGATGTAAAAAAACATGTGAAAAATATCCGTTTTGAGTTGGTTTCGCATTTATCGGATGTCCCGAAAATAAAGCACACCCATAACGGAAAAGCCCGATACTGCTTGCAATTACAGTATCGGGCATATTTTATCAGCCGATATCACAGACCATAAGATCTCTGTATTCATTGATGACAGTCTGCATACCCACAGGGTCATACAGCATCTCCTCAATATCACAGGCATCATATCCCATATCGCTGAGCATAATGATATCACGTTCATCGATACCGAAATATGAAGCGTATTGAATTATCAGATCAAGTTCATCTGCATCATCTCTGTCTCTCCCAATATAAGAGCCGAGAAAGCTGTACCTTGAATATTCATAATCATAGAAGTTGAATGTGCTCCTCTCAATACTGCCATTTGCTGATATTTTCAGAATATCTCCCTGTGATGATTGTATCTCGCTTTTCTTTCTGATATGAAGCCTTTTCAGAGCCTTGTCAATAATTTCTTTCGTGCTGGCATATACATAAAATCCTCCGCAATCATAAATTGCAAGAGGATTACTTCCTTTGACAAGGTAAACATCATTTTCATCTGTAAGAATGGAAAAACAGAATGAGCCGCTGACCGTTTCCGCCATTTCCTTCAGCGCTTCAAAGCTTATGTGACCGATTCTTTCAATCAGCTGCACAGCCACATAGCTGTCTGTCTCAATGGTTGTGTTCGGCAGCTGCATTTGTGAGCGCAGCTGTTCATCATTGTACAAAACACCATTGTGTGCCAGAGCAAATACATTATCGGGAACTGAGCCGTAAAATGGGTGATTGTTGTTATTCACCTTCTGATTGCCCTTGGTAGTCATTCGGGTATGACCCATTATCACATGGCTGTCAGATGGCAGATTGAACTTGAATTTCGCCGCTCTCACAGGGCGCTTGTACACTCTCAGACTGCCGTGAGTGTTGTATGCAATTCCTGTTGCATCTGTTCCCCTCGCTTCACATTCTTGCGCAAGTATCTTTACGATAACCTTTCTTGCAAATGACGGAACTGCGTTTTCATAATCAATAAGTCCGAATAAGCTGCACATAATCAGAATTCCTCCGTTTCTGTAATAGGTTCGTTGATGTATAATCTTCTTTCTTTGAGATACTGTATAAGCTCAGGCTCGGTTATGCTTTCCGCAAACTCAGGCCATGACATTGCTGTCAGCTGTTCATCTGTCATTTCTATAGCAAGTCTGCATATCCTGTCAACCATCTGGAGTGTAGCGATAATTGTGTTGTATTTGAGCGTACCTCTGAAAATCCTGAATTCGATAGTCGAATAATTACACAGATTAACACTTGCATATCTTCCGTTTCCTTTTGATTTTGCGTTGTCAAGCACTTGCTTCGGATTATCTTTCATTCCATACCTTGCCGCCCATCTGTTTATCTGACTTTCGGTGCGTCTTGAAAATCTAAGAAGCTCCTGCCAAAATCGTTCCACAAAGAAAAGTATTCTTGAAATACAGATCTCCTGTTTCTCCCTGTCAGAGCCAAATGCCGTTCGGTTAACATGGATATGGAGTCCGCAGGTTGTTGTTTTATGAGAGCGGTATCCAAGTCTTACAGCTTTTTCGCATATTTCAGACCATGGCATATGATTTATATGATAATCAAGAGTCATAGGGTGCGTCACAAGCTCCATGCCTGTATTCAGACTTCCGTCAGTTTTGATGTACATATGCTCGTTATCGCAGTTTGCTATGTCAAGCAGAATCTGAGCATTGTCATCATCACAGCCGCCGCTGTCTATTTCAAGC
>JAGAJY010000209.1 GCA_017848125.1 Oscillospiraceae bacterium | reverse complement strand
TGATGTGATTTTCAAAATCTTGGGCAGAGAGTATCTTCCCGATGATGAAAAACGCATTGCTGATTATCTTGAAAACTGCGATGATTTCAAAATTTATATGAACAGTAAATTTGAAAAGGAGGATTTATGCGATGAAGAAAAATGAAAAAACTATAAAGCGTGTAATTGCGATTTCTGCATTTTTTACAGCGGCAGCATTTACGATTATAGCAATTCTGAAAAACAGGAAAGTCTGATTTAGTGAGAAATGAAATTTTGAAAGGAGCAGAATTTGAAAAAATGAATATTGAAGAGATAGAAAAGCTGGACAGAAGTTATCTTACAGCTGATGAAGTGACTGAGATTTTAGGGATTTCACGTACTACATTTTATCGGCATAAAGATAAAATGCAATTTCCGATTATAAGGGTAGGAAGAAAAATACATATTCCGAAAGATCCGTTTCTGGATTATCTCAGGTACGGAGAATGTAAAAATGTCGGAGAGGACAAGGATTGATTTTTTATCCGAAAATAGTTATTCTCCTGCGGAGAACACGGCGATTTTTCGCAGGAGGGGGACTGTTTCAAGGGTATGAGAGGGGGAATGGGGCAGATCCTCGCAAGCGTAGAAAAGGTATATACCTTTTCGATTTGAGCGACCCAAACGCTCAAATTTAGGGACACCCTAAGACCCGAAATTATTGATAAGGAGATAAAAGATATGCCATACAGAAAAGATAGAATTAAGAAACTTGTCGGCTTTACAGCCCAGGACTGGCAGACTGTCTGCAAGAAAGCAAAGGCGGCGAAGCTCCGTGTCGGAACTTACATTCGTGTTTCTGCCGTGAAAGGTGAAGTGAAAATCTACGATTTGCACGAGCTGATGGCTTTGAAAAGAGCATTGAACGCAATAGGAAACAATCTTAATCAAATCGCTGCTGTTGCGAATACTTCCGGATCAATTTACAAAAAAGACATTGAGGATATGCAAAGTCAGTTCAGTTATTTCAAAGATGCTATCAAAAGTTACTTCTTTGAAATTTCTCCGACTTTCATTTTATGAGGTGGGGTTATGCCGATTATCAAGCATATTCAGATCTGCTTTGCGGTAAAAAAGTTGATTGATGAAATACCAAAATATCATAAAGAATTGAATTGGAGATAGTTGTTAATGCGAGTTGTGGATGTTTCGAAAAAATAGTTGAATATAAGAGATAGGTAAAGAGAGTTTATTGCGCAGAAAAAACAACAAATTTTGATTGAAATAATCTTGATTATTTGACAAATCTGTGATATAATTATACAATGATTCGACAAATGCTATTACATAAGAATAACGATTTGAGGAGATTATAATGGAGTCATGCTATGGAATAAAAAATGGGCTTGATATAATGCTGATAGGCTCTCTTTATAAAAAAGAAAGTCAATTACGTCAGGCATGTTATGATTATATGAGTTGCAATGATTATGATGAAAAAACAATGCTGTCATTTATTCGTTCATATAGAGCGTTCCTTCCTGTTTCAGATTATTTAAGAAGAACAACAGAGGAAAGTGAAGTGATCAATAAGATTACAGATGGTATTGATATAGCTGATATTAGACCTATTGATTTTACTGTAGAAAACATTTCAACAATAATTGATTCTATCATTGAATCAATTGATGAAAAGCGTTCTGAATATCAGAAACAGTTTAATCAAACTATTGATATTGATGACGATGACGAGCGATTAGCTGTTCAAGCTGAGGTAATGTCCAAAAGAAAAGAGTTGTCTAAGCCAAAAGACTTTTTCATAGAACTAAAGAAAATCTTTGATAATGAAAATGGTATTCTTGATATATCAACAACTGAAAAATTTCCGGTGGAAGTTGTACATTCTGAAGAAACAACTAATTTTGTCAAGCCTGATTCGGAAGAAAATATATATACTGCTGTACTTGAAGATGTATCGTCTGATATTTCTGATAGTCATTCTGAACATATAATTTCAGAGATATCTCATGACACATTAAAAGATGCTATAGTTACTCTATTATTTAACAGAAAATACTTAAGTGGTATTCTTACGTCTCTTACCGCAGATCAGATTATTGAGATGCTTTCTTTTTCAGATTCGGCGAATATATCTATTACCCGAATCAAGAGGATATGTGCGGTTGAAAATAAAATACTTTGTAATCCTGACGGAACATATGAGTATAACGATGGTAAGATAAAATCAATTGAACTTGAAAATGAAGAAATAATAAGTGATGAAGAATTAACTGAAGCTATTGTTCATTTTCTTTATGAGAAAAAAGATGATATCTTTCATCCTGACGGGTATGCAGCAGAAGAAATATTGGATGAACTTCCGGCAGAAATATCTCAAAGTATTACTGTTGCCAGACTTGAGGAGGCAGCTAAGCAGTGCAATAAGATTTATATGCCTTCATTGGGATATTTTATGTATAATAATGCAGAGGAATATTATGATGATTCTTTATATAAAAAAAATGATGAGACATTAAAATCTGCTGCAAGTAATTTACTTAATGTTGAAAAAGAAGAATCGGATATTGATAAGCTAGCCATTTTAGAAAATCCTAATATTAGCTTTACGCTCAATAATCGTAAATATGATGCTTTTGATTGGTCTGAGGTCCTTTGCAAAGTGTGTGAATATTTAATAAGGAAAGCACCGTTTAGGATGGCAAGAATTGCATCAAGGCAGTTGTATCATAATGGAAAGATGATTTTTTACAGAAAATCTGTTCCTGTTGAGAATTATAATAAACTTTCCAATGGTTTGCAGGTTATTAAGATATCTTCCAAAGAAGAATTTAATCCCATTTATAATGAGCTTTCCGAATACTGTCAGACTTATAATAAAATAATCTTTGATCAACAATAAAGGGGGAGAATAATATGGAAAACCATAAAGATCTAATGACTTCAATAGATAATCTATACGAGAAATACAAAAGCAATAAATGTCAGCTAAATAAATCGGATACAGAACAGGTGGCTGTATTTCTTGTTAAGCTTACCAACCAAAAGGAAACAACACCTGAAATAATAGCAACGGAACTGGCGAGATTCTCAGCTGATGTATGCAAGTCATATTTCGATAAATTATTAACAAACACTATACTTGATGCAGCGGTAATAGATGAATTGATTTTTGCGCTCAGAAATACAGATAACGGAACAAAATCACAGCATTATGTTCAGAAATACATTAATGCTGTTGTCGTAATAATCAATTGGAAACCACAGGAGTTATCTTGCTTTAAATCTATTAAACCTATCATCAATATAATACTTAGAGATCTTGATAATGATAAGAAAAATCAAATAAATTCTAAAAATAAATTTATAGCTTTGCTTAATGAGACTAATGCTGTAATTTATAAACTTGATTATACAGCTGATAAAAAAGTTGATAAGAAACTGATTGATTGTATAAGAAGGTTAACTATAAAATTCTATAACGATATACCGTCAAATTATATTGCACTTGCAAAATCCTGGGCAGAAAAGAATAATGTTTCTATCTCGTGTGATAGAATAAATATATCTGCGAGTCCTAATGCAACAGATGTAAAGCTTGCTCCTGAACTTGAAGAAAAAAACGGCAATGATATAGTCAAGTCTGATAACAGAATTGCAAATTTCTGTGTGAATTCCAAGAATAATGAAAAAAACACAAAAGGAATCAGTGATTCCTCTTGTTCATCTGCTACGAACAATGCAGACGAGCCTGCATCAGATTTTGAAAAGGTACTAAGTCGTAAATCCTCAGAAATAATTAATACTTTTAAAGCAACAATTACTCCAATTGAAACACTTATAAAGCAGCTTCAGCAGGATACTAATAAGGCGGCTGATAATTATGCAACTATCGAAAAACTTAAGGATCGTATAATTACACTTGAATCAACTGTTCGGAATCTGAATACAGCAATAGCGGAAAAAGATAAGGATATCATGACAAAAGAATCTGAGAATAAAGAAATGAGTTCGAAGATCGAAGAACTTAAAGAAAAACTCAATAACGCTTATTCAATGGTAGAGCATGTGAATTCTCAGGATACAGCTAAACTTAAGGCTGAATTGTCGCAGGATCTTCGTTTTTCTTACGATATGTGGACAGAATACAAAGAGTCTGAATGTAATGAAGATAATTTTGAATCACTAAAAATTATTGTTGATGAGTTGTTCCGTAAAATTGAACGGAAGGGTATAAAAATTAAGGAGTAAATATTTCATGGAATATATTTTTTATGGGATAGATTTTGGCACAACAAACACATCTGTTTGTATGTATTCGGCTGATGATGATACACAAATGTCGAAACCGATAATATCTTTTGGCGAAAACGAAAATACAGTGCCGTTCAGCTCCTGTATTGCAATTTCAAAATCCAATGCAAGTGATATTTTGTGTGGCCGTAGGGTAAAGGAACACATAAATGAACTGACACCGAACTATAAAATTATTACTTCCTTCAAATCTCTTCTTGGAACCGATAATGAAGTCATTGTTGCTGACAGGCGTTACGATGGAGTTATGCTGGCTACTATTTTTTTGACATTTATAAAGAATTCTGTTAAGAGATCAGATTTTACTGAGGCTGTTTTTTCAATTCCTGTTGATTTTACTTCAAAATCGAGGCACGATCTTCTTAAGGCAGCTGAAAATGCAGGTATAAAGGTAAAAGCATTTATAAGCGAGTCAACCTCTGCATATATATTCAAGCAGCAATCAATCAAGCAGTATTCAAAGGTTATGGTAATAGACTGGGGCGGAGGTACGCTTGATTTAAGCATACTCAATCTGAAAGGAAATACTATTACCGAGGAAGCTGTCTATGGTATAAAATATGGTGGTGATGACATTGATGAAGAGCTTGCTCGCCGATTACAACCAAAAGCCTACCCTGATTATTCCTTTGATGAGCTTCCCTCCGATAAAAAAGATATTTTGTTAAAGAATACAGAGGATATGAAAAAACAGTTTTCTCCTTTAATAGCTGAAAATGAAGCAACTGTAGTTGATGCAAACGATTATGCATCTGAATACAGAATTCTTTGTGGTCCCGGATCAAAACCTCTTATCGTGGAACACTCTGACTATGTTGAAATGACAGCACCTTTGCTGAATTTAAGCGAAAGTGAAATTGTGGATGAGCTTTGTAAAATAATCTGCCCCATGGTTTTCACAGATACATCTTATTTTGAACTTGTTAGCATAAAAAAGGACAGGCTTAAATCGAATATTGAAAAAATGATGACGGAATTCCAGCCGCTCAAAAGCCTTAAAACAGTTAATAATGATTATCATCTTACTAAAAACTTGCTTCTTGGTAAGGATGCAAAGCCTGTCAGAGTAGAATATGATGATTTTGTAGAAATAGTATCCCCACTTGTTTATAAATACGTTCTACCTGCAATAAATCATATTATGAAAATGGTAAATGTCAAGCCTGCAGGTATTGATGCGGTAATACTGGCAGGAGGTTCAAGTGGGCTTGCTCCTTTTACCGAAGTGATAAATAATGTGTTTCCCGATAAAGTAATATTTGACAATGATTATCAATGGATGGTTGCGAAAGGTGCGGCGATAACAAATGCGTTGGACTGCCAATTCATACTGTGTGACGATATCTGCTTATTGTTAAGTGACAACAGCAAATATCCGATACTTAAAAGCAATATCAATAAAGTCGGAGATACGGTTGATTCTATCTCATTTTCACTTACTGAAGATTCAGAAGATGCACATTTCATTTTTGTTGATTCTGAAGGAAACAAATACTCTGTATTGAATGTGTATGCCAAAGGTTTTCTTGATGAGAAGCTGACTCTCTCAGCGAGTATAGATAGGGATCAGATTGCAAGAATTAAAGTTTCAAATTCTAATATTTCTTCGGATTATTGTGTTACAACAGAAATAAACAAGCTCAAATTTTATTATGATTTAAGTAAAATATCTTTAGTATAGGTGTAAGGATACATTATATTGTATTGGAGAATGCCAAATGAAAATAGTGTATATTAAATGCAACATTGCAAATGTTTCGGCAAATGTTATAGTGTTACCGAGTAATGAGAAATTAAAAGAAGGTTCGGGAACATCACAGGCGATATTTTCGGCTGCAGGCAGAACAGAATTAAAAGAAGCTTGCAACAAAATTGGCTTTTGCAAAATAGGACAGTCAGTTTATACTCCCGCATTCAGTTTAAATGCTGATTATATAATTCACACAGTTGTTCCGAACAAATATCATCAAGGTACAAATAATACCACATTTTTATATTCGTCATATTGCTCAGCAATTCAGCTTGCAGATAGTCTGGGGTGCAAATCAATAGTATTTCCGTTGTTGGGTTCAGGCTGTAATGGATTTAATAAAGAAGAATCGCTTGATTTAGCGTTGTCAGTTATTGATGATTTCGATCCGGTATATCTGGAAACGGTATTGATATGCTTGTTCGATGAATTATCATGCCGTATGATTACAGACAGAGGTTTTTCTTTTTCAGATCCAATGGCAGATTACAGATTGCCTTTATATTCAATGAAAACAGATAATGCTGCGGAATACAAGCCAAATATAAATATAAACCCTAATATTTATATCAGAAGTAACGAGTATGCAACACATGATATTGGTTATGTAAAGCATATAACCGGTCACGGATTACTTAAATCTCTCCGTGAAAAAATCAGTCCGATTGTACCTGTCAGGTTATCTGCACTTCAGGAGCAGATTATAAAAGAATCTGAAACGTGTTGCTATGTTAAGAACGGTCAGCAAACACATGGAATAGCTAAAAATCCTGATGGTACATATTTGTGGAGTAATCGATGTGAAAAATCTGATTGTTATTTATATGAAAAATGTATGGCAAGTGAAAATGCCAGATGTATAAAAAGAAACGATGTTATTTCAGTAGATATTCAGCCTGAAATAGAGGAAATCTTTAATCTTGAGCAGCTTGGTATCACAATAAATAACGGCAGCATAGATTATTCACGTAAAGATACAATTGAGATACAGGAAAACAACTTTTCGGATTACCAGATTGTTTCTGATGCCCAGCCTGAGCTAAAATTAACTGATGGAAATGAATATGAATGCATAGGTGAACCTGATGCAATTATCGAAGCAAGCATAGACTCACATATTATTCTTAATTCAGGACCAGGTACAGGAAAAACCTATACTATCGTTCAGAGATTGATATATATATTAAGCAATCAGTTATGTCCTGCAGATGACATCTATATACTTTGTTATACAAGATCAGCCAAGAAGGTTATTGTTGATAAAATCAATGATGCTATAGCAGAAGGTGTGATTCCTGTATCGGCACAGAATATATGTATTCTCACGTTTGATTCGTATGCAACTTATTTTCTTATGGATATCAAGGATCAGATAGAAGAGGATTTTTCAAAGCTTGATTATAATGATCGTATCAGGCTTTTTAATAAATATATAACTGAAGAAGATTTTAAGCCCGTGGGGTATTTCATTATTGACGAAATACAGGATCTTGTAAACGAACGAGCGAAAATGGTATTGAACATCATCAGGTATCTGGACTGTGGTTTTCTGCTTGCCGGTGATCGGTGCCAGGCAATTTATGATTATGAAGCCGAAAATAATGCAACTATATCTTCTGTTGAGTTCTATCAGCAGCTTGAGGCAATGTTTCCTGATGATATCGAAAGATATGAACTGGTAGGTAATAGACGCCAATGCTCTGAATTAGCATCAGAAGCAGCTAAAATGCGTGATGTGTTACTTAATTATCAGGATAACCGAAAACAGAATAAATATGCAAATACTATGATAGAGCAATACAAAGAAAGCGGTAATATCGAACAATATATCAAAGAAATGTGTTCAGCTCCGAATGAATCGACAGCTATACTGTGCAGAAGTAATGGAGAAGCAGAATATATAAGCTCGCTGCTGTTTCGGAATAAAATCCCACATGATATTAATCGTGGTGTAAATAATCATAGGCCGCTTTCAAAATGGATTGCTGATGTATTCTGGGATTTCTGTGGCACTGAAATGCTAAAAAATGATTTTGTTGAAAGAGTTCAGTTCAGAACGTCAACAGAATACGATGGTGAATACCTCTGGTCACTTATTTGTAAATTGCTGCAACAGGAAAATGCAATGTCCGTTTCAATGAAAAAGTTGATTTACGCTCTTTCACTTACAAATGAATTACCTTCAGAATTTTTTGAAAAAGAAAATAAGCTTGTTGTATCAACAATACATAAAGCTAAGGGAAGTGAGTTTGAGAAAGTAATTCTTATTGATTCGAATATTGAATTATCAAACAGAGATTCTGAGGAGGCACGTGTTCGTTATGTTGCCATTACTCGTCCCAAAAGCAAATTGGTAGCAATGGATAAAAACAAGGTGTTCTTTGGGAAATCTTCTACAGGAAGACCTATTCAGACTAAGCGGTATTTCTGCTACAGAACAAAAAACATATATTGTGAAAGCATACCTGTTGGCTACAGCAAGGATATTTCCGATCCATCATTTGTACAGGGAGATTTTTATGAATCCTTAGACTCTCAGTTATATATCATTAATAATGTTGAGGTTTTCGATTCCCTCAAAGCAGTTCGCTTACCTTCGGGTAAAACATTCAGTATATTTCATAACGATCATCATATCGGTAATTTCAGCAAAGATATGTATGATGAAATATTTTATGGAATTCACTCAACCGATTTTAAATATAATATGCCTGTTGAATTGAGTGATTTTTATGTTAAGGCAATTACAACACAAATAATCAGCGAGTATAGTGATGAAATATCTAATGAATTTCAGCATTCAAAAATATGCTACGGAATTCAAGTAAGTGGTATGGCAAAGCTTAAATTTAATTAAGAGGGATATCTATGTCTGATTTTAAAGAATTCTATTCCACAATAGATGATATAACCAATCATATCAGAACAGATTTTGTGGGTCCGATAAGTGAAAATGAAATTCTTGAAGGAGAGGAACCTTTGAATAGATATTCATTGGGGATTCTTTATCAACAAGCAATCGATAAGTGTATTGAAAAGGTCGAGCTTACACAGGTGCTTGAAAGTGGGGATGAGCTTTTTGAGGAGGATTCCGAGGAAAGTGCGTCTGTTTTGAATTCAAATTTTTACAGACCATCTTCATTAGCTGTTTCATTTACAACAGGTACAAATGGAATGCTTGATATATCATTCAGATTTGCTGTTTATGAACATAGTGAGGTTAAGAAAAATAAAGATACGGAAAGCGAATATATTGAACATAATTATAAACGCATACCGTTAGAATTTCATTCTGCCTGTGAAATACCTTCAAAGATCGGACATTATGATATTTCAGATAAATCGCTTCCTGTTCAGATATATTTGCATCTAAGACGGATAAATGAAAACGGTAGTAAGCTGATAACAATATCAGCAACAAATAAGAATAAAGCAATAAACAGTAATGTTGAAAATAATATCTTTTCTCTGTTTCAGTGTTGTCTTACCGTAAAAAACGAAAATGGTTTTCTTCCTGTATATATTCCTGTACAGAAAAAATCTATTGAGGAAGCAACAGGTGATATGCTTTACTCTGACGTTTTCAATTATGCTTATGGGCACGGTTGTTCGACGATTGCCATTGAAGAAAATGGTATTGTAAACTGTATTAAAAGTGAGTTTGTTCCTCAATATCGTCTTTTGCAGATGATGCCGAGAACTCTTGAAAATGCATCTTACCTGAAAATGATATATTGGCTTGATACAACTCCATCAGAAGGCTGTGCATTACTGCAGTCACTTGCGGATTCATATAAAAGATGGTTGAATAAACTAAAAGAAAACAAAGAATTGATTTCAGAGTATCCTGAAACATCTGCGGTATCCTTTAAAAATATTGAACAGTGTTTGATAAGACTTCAATCAGGAATCAACTGCATCAAAACTAATGGTATTGCATGGAAATCTTTTGTTTTGATGAATCATGCAATGATGCTTCAGCGCATAAAAACAAAGCATTGTTCTGAAGAGTCTGTAAGCTGGTATCCATTTCAGCTTGCATATATACTTCAGATCATTCCGGATATTGTAGATAATACAAATCCATTTCATGAAATCGTCGATCTGCTGTGGTTTCCTACGGGTGGCGGTAAGACCGAAGCGTATCTTGGATTATCGGCTTTTGCTATTTTTTACAGAAGATACAGTAATTCTGATGATAAAGATAATGATGGTGTTACCATTATTATGAGATATACACTCCGATTACTGACCATACAGCAGTTTGAACGTGCTACTGCTTTAATTTGTGCTTGTGAAAAGCTCAGACTTGATAATAATGTTCCAGGTAAAGAAATATCTATCGGATTATGGATTGGTTCAGGAATGACCCCGAATCATATAGATGCTGCACAGGCAACACTTGAAAAAATGAAAGCAGATTCAAATGTGAAAATATACGAAGCCAACCCGATTCAGATTACAAAATGCCCGTGGTGCGGTTCAGAAATAAATATCGGCGGATATTCTATAGATAATAATACTATGAATATCAGATGTCATAAAAACAAAGAATGTCTGTTTCATAAGCATCTTCCGATATATATTGTTGATGATGACATATATACACATACACCAACACTCTTGTTAAGTACGGTGGACAAATTTGCACGAATTGCCTGGGAAGAAAAAGCCGGAAATCTGTTTGGGGCAAAGGGAAATATTCCGCCTGAACTGATTATTCAGGACGAGCTTCATCTCATATCAGGTCCTTTAGGGTCTATTACGGGTATTTATGAAATTGCAGTTGATGAAATTTGTAAGCATTACGGTAAAACTCCTAAAATCATAGCATCAACTGCAACAGTAAAAAATGCAGATAGGCAAATACAGATTCTTTATAACCGAGATATGATCCAATTCCCTCCAAATGGTCTTTCATACAAGGATTCATTCTTTGCAGTTCAGGCAGATCTATCTCAGCGTCCGGCGAGAACTTATGTGGGATTATGCTCAATAATCGCTTCATCACCGGATATGCTTATAAAGCTATTTGCACTGTTTGTATATCTTAAATGTCTTTATAAAAAGCAGAATAAATCATATGATGTAATTGATCAGTTCTTTACAACTGTAGGATATTTTAATTCACTGAAAGAGTTGGGGTCAGCTTCAAATATTATTATCGACAGAATATTTAATGAAATAAAATATCTTGTACAGTATAAATTCAGTCAAGAAGCATCTGCATTCGGGGTGAGTGCTGAAAAAGGCGGATGTATTCCGTTATATTTAAAAAATGATGAACTTACAAGTCGTAATTCAGCACAGGAAATCAAGAATATTCTTGATAAGTTATCAGAAAAATTCAGTTCAGAACATTGTTATGATTATGTTATGTCATCAAATATGCTATCGGTTGGTATTGATATAGATCGTCTGGGAGTAATGTGCGTTTATGGGCAGCCTAAGTCAAATGCTGAATACATACAGGCCACAAGCCGTGCAGGACGTACAAATCCCGGTATAGTAATAACATTGTACAATGGTCTGCGTTCACGAGATAAATCATATTATGAACAATTTGATTATTATCACAGAACATTCTACAAATATGTTGAATCGACCAGCGTGACCTCATACTCGCCACGTGCTATCGAAAAGGCTCTTCATTGTGCTTTTGCTGCAATAATCAGACAAACAATTCCTAAATATAATCAGAATTCTTCTGCGAGATATTTTGATTTGAATGATCCTGAAATATCAAGAATCAAAAATTCTGTTATTAAAAGGGTCAAGGATATAGAACCGAGAATGGAAGGGTTTGCCGGAGAATGGCTTGATTATTTTCTTATGTGTTGGAGAGATATGCAATCAGCTATTCCTGACAGGCTTGTTTTTCACGATTATCATAATGAGAATATATCTCTTTTCAAATCAGCAGAAAATACATCTGATACTGATATACCCAAAATGCTTAATTCTGTAAGAAATGTCGAATCATCGGCAGATATATTCTTTACACTAAGATAGAGGTGTTCATATGCCCAGACCATCGTTCAGAGCAAAGAATAATGGTAGCTCTGATGAAAAAATCAATATTTATTCCAATGAGAAATATTTTGTCGGTTCAATTCGTAAAACACAACTGATAACAACTTATGGCGTGGGTTCGGTTGTTGATTTCAAAGATGATACCGTAATTATTGCATCTACTGACAGCTGGGATTATGATCCTAATAATCCCGAAGAAGTAGAAAGTAGAAAAATATTTAACGAGAATTTATCAGTACTTACCGGTAAAAAGTATTTTCTCCAGCCTAAAACCATAAATAAGTCAAACAGTTTTTCAAAAGGAAAGACTATACAATCTTATATTTTCCCCGAAAAGTTGTATTGTTCCCGATGCGGCAGAATATATGACATTCATGAGCTTGATATAAAAAAACGTCATAAATGCCCGTCACTGAATTGCAATAATAACCTTGTTGCATCACGATTTGTTGTGGTGTGTCAGAACGGACATATTGACGATTTTCCTTATAGTTGGTGGGTGCATCATGGTGAACCTTGTTCAGGAGGGAAGAAATCTCCAAGAATTAAAATGCGCAACCTATACAACAGAAACGATATAGCAAGTCTTATTCTTGAATGTGAGGATTGTAAAAAAACACGAAGTATGCAAACAGTTTTTTCAGACGTAAGTTTGGCAAATTATCCTTGTACGTGTAATTACCCGCATTTTAAAGATCCAAAAGCGAAGGCAGGTATAGGATGTAAGGAAAGAATGAAGGTACGTCTGAGAACACAATCAGGAGTATATTATTCCAATACTCGTTCTGCTCTATTGATTCCACCATGGAGCAAAAAAGTGGTGCAATGTATTCAGAAAAACTTTGATATTCTTCAGCATTTACCGAAAGAAACTATCTGTCAAGCTATCAGAGATAAGATTGGTGATTCTCAGCTTACGGATGAAGAAATACTTCGTTCTTGGGATTCAGCGTCAGAGCTTATTCTCCATCGCAGCAAACGCTCAGAATTTAATGTTATGTCTGATGAATATGCGGTTTTATCAAGTAAACAGGACAATAACTATGATAATTTTACATCATATTCAGCTGAAATACCTGAAAAGTATAAAAAATACTTTGATCATGTTGCGGTAATAGGTAAATTAACAGTTACACAGGCTTTTGTTGGTTTCTCTCGATTATCTCGAACAGCACATTCTGTTGAAATTTCTCAATATCGAAAAGACTGGTACCCTGCTGTTGAATTAACAGGAGAAGGGATATTTATAAGATTTAATTCAGAGCTGGCAGCACAATGGTTGTTATCAGCAGGGAAACGCTATAAAAGAATGTCTGATAGATTGGCAGAGCTGAATTTTATTGATTCGAATTTTTCGCCGCTTTATGTTTTGCTTCATTCTTTCGCACATTTATTCATTCGTGAAATATCAAACGTATGCGGATATAGTTCAGCATCAATTAAGGAAAAAATATATTCGCATATTGACGCTGAAAGTAACGAAATAAAGATGTGCGGTGTATTGATATATGTTTCCTCAACTGATAGCGATAGCAGTCTTGGAGGTCTTATAAGTGTTGCAGATAATCCTGATACAATGAGTGCAATACTTGATAGCATGATAAACCGAGCTCGTTGGTGCAGCGGTGATCCGCTTTGTATATCATCAATGCAGCAAGGATATCAAAGTCTTAATTATGCTGCGTGTCATGACTGTATGCTGCTTCCGGAAACATCTTGTGAGCATTTTAATGTTTTTCTTGATAGGGCATCGATTATCGGATTACCAGCTAAAGATGAAATAGGATTTTTCAATTTGTAGAACAGCGCTTTGAGGTATGATGTTATTTTATATTCTATCTTAAGTCAATTAGGAAATTTATTTCGAGCAATAGTTTGAATTTAGGATTGATCGCCGCAAAAGATTGCTATATAAGCCTTTGCGGCGATTATATAACATTAAGAAACAATCAACCGCACCATGAAAAATGGTGCGGTTGATTGTTTATAAAAAGATTATTACATTTTCTTCAAAACACGCAGATATTCAGCTATTATCATAAAATATCTTGCAAAGGAATAGCAATGGTATTTCGGGAAGCAATAATGATACATATTCATTGATTCACGGAGTTTATCGGGAATATTATACTTATCCATCAATTCATCAAATTGTTCTTTTTTTCTGATATGTCCGCCCAGTTTAAAAAGACGATAAGCCTTATTAAGATCGTCACCGCTCATTCCTGCATTTTTCAGGTGAAGCATTGCATCTTCACGGAATGCAATAGGATATTCGGACGAAAGGAATTCTGCATATTTCTGGGTCAGAAGTTTTTTGTATTTTGCTGTTATATCAAAGCAGCTGTCTTTTCCTCCGTCTGTAAAGGTGTTATGATCCATTGCAAATATAGCGGCAAGATTTTTGAATGTATCAGGTTTTACAGTCTGAAAAATTTTTCTGTTATCCTGAATATACTTATTACACTTGCCCAAACCGATATCCTGTAATCCTTCGGCAAAATCAGGTTCTATTTCATCTGCATAAATACCTGTGATCTGCTGATACTTTCTTATTTCCGTAAGAAGATGATTATTGGTACAATCTATAGATAGGTAATTATTCATAAGAACATCGTTTTTGGTCACAGAATCAAAAACAGTGTTCTGATTTATCTGTACATATATAGGCGGGAAATCGGGTTCATAATCATCGGGAACTATAGTAAATCCACCGCACTCAGTGCTGGTTTTTCTGTTTTCATTCAAATCCAGTGACAATTTGCTTACACTTACATGCTTTACTGATTTTTCATCAAATTCCTTGATTATTTCATTTCTGGCAAACTGCTGTAAGCCCTCGCTCGCCCATACAGACATTCCTATTCTTGCAGGCTTTTCTTCTGTTCCCCAGATGTATTCCCTGTGTACATTCATTCCGTATTTCCAAAAATCACAGCCACAGCTGCATTTCTTATCGGGAAGCTCAAATTCGGTAAGGCTTTCATCGGCAAGCTCGTAACTTCCGCATTTTGGACAATAATAATGAACACGCAGCGGATTTATTGTCATATAACCAAGCAGATATCCGATGATGTATATTCCTGTAGGGGATACGGGAAACAAAGCCTTTTTGGCTGCCTTGTTTACCAGCCTGTACAGCTCGAATTTTAAGATATACTCTGAGTTTTTCAGCTTTTCAAGCTCCCATTTCAGCTCCTCTGAGACAAATTCGGGTACTCCCGCAGGATAAACCTCGCATATTCTTTTTTCGCAGTCATTATTGATATTTATGAATGCTTCTTCCTTTGAAATCATGATGATTCCTCCTTGAATTCAGATTGTGAGATCATTATATCATAATAACAATGCAAATCATTGTACTTGTCTATTCCTATTATATCACATTTGCTATACAAAAGATTGTACAGCAAGCCGTTGACAAATCAAACTTATGTTGTTACAATAATAGCAGATAGATTACAGAACGGAAGTGATACAATGCTCAGTCAGAAAGCAACCATATTGTGCCTTCTGGATATTCTCAGGCGTTTTTCCGATGAGGATCATCCTATATCGGCAGAAGCTATATCAGACAAGCTAAGGATCATATACGATGTTGAAATGGAGCGCCGATCTGTGTACAGGAATATTTCTGTACTCAATGAAATGGGAATAGAGGTTATCAAATGCACCGATAACAGAGGCGGTTATTGCCTTATAGACCGTGATTTTGATCCTCAGGAGGTGCGTTTGCTTTGTGATGCGGTTTCTTCCTCGCAGTTCCTGTCTGCAAATCAGAGCAGAACACTTATAGGAAAGCTTCTGAAAACTCTCAGTACATATCAGGCAAATGCGATCAAGGGTACTGTTTATATGAATCAGAGCTATAAAACCAGGAGCAGCGGGGTATTTTATTCCATAGATATTCTCAATTCTGCCATATCGCAGTGCTTGTGCGTTCGGACAAAGCTTATGAAATACAATTACATGAAAGAGCTTGTAATTGACAGGGAATTGATTCTAAGTCCGTATTATACAGTGTGTGCGAATAATGAGTATTATCTTGTATGCAGAGATGAAAGTGATGATAAAATCAAGCACCTCAGAATTGATAAGCTTAAAGATATTATAATTGCAGATATAGAGATCACGCCGCCGAGTTATGGATTTTCAATATCGGAATATACGACTAAATATATATATCTGAATGGAGAAAATATTAAAACTCATAGTGTCAGCTGCACAGAAGATGAAATTGATTCGATGATTGATCATTTTGGTGAAAATATAAGTTTTGAAAAGAAAGATGATATTTTTGAAGCGAGGATAAAAGCAACAGATTCACAGCTTGAATTATGGTATGCTGTCAGGGGCAGGGTATTATAATTAGTGCATTACTTCAAAATTGAAGGTGAAATCAAGCGTGAAGACAAGGAGAAAAATATCTGTTATTTTAGCATAAAATAATTTTTTAAAATAGCCATTCCTTTATATAATTACTTAATATAAGGGAATGGCTGTAATTGTAAGGGAATAGTTTGTCAGAAAATATATCGTTTTTATCGTTTCAGAATCGATTTTTTGGAACGATAAAAACGATTTTTGACTTGATAATCGCCTTGAAATATGATATAATAAACGATAGAAACGATAAAATCGATAAAAAACGGAAAAGAGGCTTCATTATGACATATAAAGAATCATATACAGTCGAACTTAAACGAGAGCTGAATACTGATTTTAAAAAGGAGATAATAGCTTTAGCAAACTGTGATGGCGGCGAAATTTATGTGGGTATTGACGATAACGGAAAGGTTATCGGAATTCAAAATGCCGAAAAAACAATGGAAGCTATCGGAAGTATGATTCGTGACGGAATAAAACCCGACCTTACAGCTTATACAAGCATTGAAGAGATAAATGAAAATGATTTGACTGTTATTCGTGTAACTGTTCTGCGAGGAACGAAACGTCCTTATCATCTTAATGACAAGGGATTGAAGCCTACAGGGGTATTTGTGCGTCACGGTATTTCGTCTGTACCTGCATCTGATGATATGATAAGAGAAATGCTTCGGGAAAGCGGTGGTGTGGAATTTGATAAATCCCGTTGTATCAATCAGGAACTGACTTTCAATTATGCCGATAGTTTCTTTTCTGAAAGCGGAGTTGCATTCGGAGCAGAGCAGAAACGTACACTCGGACTTATTGATTCAGACGGATATTATACAAATGCTGCACTTCTGATTTCAGATCAATGCGAGCACAGCATAAAATGTGCAGTATTTGATGGAACAGGAAAGACAAAATTCAAAATGCGTAAGGAGTATAACGGTTCTGTTTTGAAGCAGATGAACGAAGCATATGAATATATAAGTCTTAGCAATAATCTGAACTCAACCTTTGACGGACTTAAGCGAGTTGAACATCCTGATTATCCGGAATTTGCGGTAAGAGAAGCGCTTATCAACGCTATTGTTCACAGGGACTATGATTATTCAGGCAGTATTATCGTAAATATTTTTGATGACAGAATAGAATTTGTTTCTCTCGGAGGACTTGTCAAGGGCATTACCGTTGAGGATATTAAGAATGGTATTTCCCAATCGAGAAATACCGTAATAGCTAATGTATTTTATCGACTGAAGCTGATTGAAAGCTACGGTACAGGTATAAAGCGTATAGTTGAAGCATATCAGCAGCAGGAAGTTCAGCCAATCTTTAATCCGGCAGCTGCTTCTTTTGCGGTAACGCTGCCGAAGATCATAAACGGAATAAATAATATGTCAGACAGAGAAAAGGCATTGGCTGTTTTCAGAATCAAGGATAAGGTTACACGCAAAGATATTGAAATGCAGCTGGGCTGTTCAAAGTCTGTGGCTGTAAAAATTCTGAATGCACTGATTGATGAAGATATGATTGAAAAGTCAGGAACAGCAAGAGCTGTGATTTATAGGATAAAGTAAGAGGGATTATACTAATGGGTGGTGTTTTCTCTTTTGAATCACGTTTATTAAAAAATCAGATTATACTTGCATATGACATGACTCAGCCTCGTCAGGAGTGTCCCAGTATGCTCTTGGGGTCGAATAATCCAGTATTATTCCTGTAAACTCTTTCACCGCCTCATCCCCGGATAATCCCGGAACTGAAAATACTGTTGATCCGCCTGATGGTGATTTGACTACATCAAAATATTGAAATGTCATATGCTGATTTTTCAGATTTTCCTTGATAATATCAAGGGTGTTATTTTTCAAGGCAACAAAATCGGCGTTTGTGTCAACAATTCCGGTCATCGGTTGCAGTGTCTGCATTTTATTGCTTAAACGTGATTTTAAAGCTTTATTATCCATTATTATAGTTGCATAACGTTCGAAGTATTTCTCTCATATCCTCTCTCACCCTTCCGTACATCACTTTCTTTCTGTACTTTGGTATGAATACAATATGATATTGACAACTCCATCATGTATGTGATAAAACTATTATTGTCCATTTGGACCGCCTCCTATGATTTTTACTTTGGCTTGCGACACCATTGTTATTATATCATAGGAGGCTTTTGTTGTCATCATACCCGATACGTCTTACTCAATTCTCCCCAGCATAGCTGGGGGTTTAAGCATTTCAATCACATTCATACAAGCATGCTTCAAAAATATTGTTCTCGTTGTGATCGATCCTGTCAAGAGCAGATTCGTAAATTCTTACAATATCCTCTACAAGCTCTCTGTTGGAACGATTGATAACTCCTCTTGACGGGGGAACAATAAACTTGAACTGAAGCTCTGTTGCTGTATTCAGAAGCTCATGCCAGGCTGACAGCTTTTCTTCTACCGATTTCAGCCTGCTGTGATAAATCAATGCCGCCTGTGTCAGCACAGTAAAGGGAGTTTCCAGCTTTATGTTATGCTCTCTGATGTCCTTGGAATCAATGAAATCATAAATGTTTATATAATAATCCCTCCGTATGTTTTATTGTAATTTCATTATACAACATACGAAGGGATATTTGGTCGCTTGAAATGCGGCATTTTTATTTCTGATATTTTTCATAAAATTCTACAAGGATTTCAGTAAGGTCATCTTCAAGAAAACAAAGAGCTTTATTTCTGATATCCATAGGAACACCGTAATAGGCTTCGGCAACGCTTCCTGTAATTGCTGCAATAGTATCGCTGTCACCGCCTATTGATATCGCATTTCTTATGGCATCTTCAAAATCCGTTGATTCAAAGAAAGCCTGCAATGCCTGAGGAACGGAATTCTGACAGGTTTCGTTAAAGGAATAGGTATCTCTTATTTCATCAAGTGTGAAATCAATTCTGTAATAATTATTGTTAATATATTCTGAAATCTCAGTAATACTCTTTCCGGTTCGTGCAAGAAAAATAGCTGCGGCAGTTGCCTGTGCACCCTTTATTCCCTCAGGGTGATTGTGTGTAACTTCTGCTGTATTTTTTGCAAGCATAAGTACTTCATTAAGAGTTTCAGCAGCATAAGCGCAGGGGCTTACTCTCATAGCAGAGCCGTTTCCAAAGCTGTTGTAGGGCTGCGGATCGCTGCTTTTGATCCAATATCGGAAATAGCTTCCATAACCAGCTTCGGGATACAGCCGTCCGAACGATTGCATACAGATAATGGTTTCTTTGGTCAGCTTTGAATAGTCACCTCCGCAATTCATTATCGCCTTTGCAACAGCAAAAGTCATTACGCTGTCATCGGTAAAAAAGCATTGTTCATCAAATAAACTGAAATTCTTGGTTTTGATATTTCTGAACTCATAAATCGACCCTACAATATCACCGATAATTGCTCCTATCATATATGCTCCTCCTTATAATTTCTTTGTTTTCAGATCTAAAAATCTCTTTTTAGAAAAATAATAACTATCTTCAGGTAAATCATCTTTCGTACAGCGCTCCAGCGAGAAAAAATTGTAATGACCGAAATCATCAACAATTTCACCGTCTCGTTCACTTACACATAGTGCTGTAATATGCATAGCTGCCGAATCATAAGCGTGAATAAAATAATTCTTATCGGTAGTTTTCGGAATTATTGCATATACATCACGCCCATCATTAGTTCTGACAATATCGCCTTTTTTAAAAGGCAGCGGCACATAAATGTATATATAGTCAAGCCCATATTTTTCATCAGCATAATTAAAATAAATCTGAGTCATACAGTAGTCATTGTCAAAGGAATATGTCACTTTTATACCGTTAGGATTGTCAAGCTGTGCTGCTAAAATTCTGCCGTCATAGGTTATCTGACGTGTTTAATCACATTCATAGTGTTTTCTTCTGCACCTACAAAGGTAATCATAAGCCTTGCGGTAGCTTGAAAAGTATTTCACATTCATACAAGGATTTTCGTCATTGTATCGGTGATTAACGTCCTCGATATATGCTTCAAAGGCATAGTTTTCGCTATTTTTCGCAAGTGCAAAGCCAAGCTCATATATTCTGACCGTATTTTCAATCAGCTGCTTGTTGCTGTAACCCTCTCTGCTTACAAATAGAATTTTCGCTGTCTGAAAATCAGCCTCCGAATATGTACCGAGAACCTCTCTCCAGGCGGACAATTTTTCTTCCGCTGTTGTATTTTTGCTGTGCTGAATTATAACAGCCTGCTCAATCGGAGTGAATTCTGTTTTTAGCAAGCGATTATATTCACGATATATATCAAACAAGAAAATACCCCCCTATAAGAATTCCGTATGATACTGTTATACACCATATGAAATTTGCTATGGTCGCTTGAAATGCGACATTTTCAAGCTTTATCTATCGCTTTTCAGTTCCTTTGTAAGCAAAGTCTGATCAAGCTCTTTAAGTACTGCATTGATTTCCGTTATGTTATATATCCGATGCTCGATAAAATATCTTATTATAAGATCAAAATCAATACTGTTTGAAAGAGTGTAGCCTGCTTTTTCGATAAGCTTGTTTGTTTCGTATAAATCCAGTTCCAGAGCAATAGCAAAAGCGATTGCGGTCTGTTTTTTTAGGTTTGTAATTCTTGTTGCTTCTTATCTTTGAAAACAATCGTCTGTCTATATTTACCTTGTTATACACCTGAGAATCTGTATAACCTTTTTCATCAATCAGACGCAGAAGTGCCTGTGAGAAGGTTTCGTCACGCACGCTATTATTCAGTATTTTACTGTAATCAAAACCAACAGAATGAGTTTTACTGCGAGGACGAGGATACCATTCGCAAGTGCTGCTCTCCTCCATATCTTCGTAATTTTCTAGAGCCTGTTCACATTAAAATAGCATCAAAAATCATAGCTAAAGTGAGATTGCCCAAATACAACGTATCGAGTTTATCATAACGAGTAAAAACTCGCCTAAATCGCTTTATACGCAGAAAATATCGTTCAACTTCATTGC
>JAGAJY010000208.1 GCA_017848125.1 Oscillospiraceae bacterium | reverse complement strand
CTTGACCCGATTTCAACATCGAGAATTGAAGAGCTTGCAATTGAGCTGAAAAAGAGTTATACTATTGTCATAGTGACTCACAATATGCAGCAGGCAGTCCGGATTTCCGACAATACGGCATTCTTTTTACTGGGTGAGCTTATCGAATACGGCGAAACGGAAAAGCTGTTTTCACAGCCGGTTGATAAGCGCACCGAAGATTATATTACAGGAAGGTTTGGATAATGAGAAGCAGATTTGATGAGCAGCTGAATATACTTAATACTGAGATGATAGAGATGGGCGCACTCTGTGAGGAGGCTATCGCTCTTGCTTCAAAGGCGCTTACTACGGGAGATGTCAAGCTTGCTGAAAACGTTTCGTCAATTTCATCGGACATTGACCACAAGGAGCGTGACATTGAAGCACGCTGTATGAAACTTCTATTACAGCAGCAGCCTGTTGCAAGGGATTTAAGGCAGATTTCCGCCGCACTTAAAATGATAACCGATATGGAGCGTATCGGAGATCAGGCGGAAGATATTGCAGAAATAATCACCTATCTTGAAGGCAGAACAGCCGAGGAAACGGTGCATATCCGTGATATGGCGGCTGAAACAATTTCAATGGTTACAGACAGCGTTGACGCTTATGTAAAAAAGGATATCGAACTTGCAAAATCGGTTATTGTCCACGATGATAAGGTTGATGAGTATTTCGACAGAATAAAGGGCAGTCTTATTAAAATGATTGCAGAAGATCCTGAAAGCGGAGAATATGCACTTGACCTGCTGATGATTGCAAAGTATTTTGAGCGTATCGGCGACCACGCAACGAACATCGCTGAATGGGTGATTTTCTCTGTAACAGGTGAACATAAAAACTTATAACAGGCAAAACTCTTAAAGATTTTCTCAAAGGAGTTGATTTATATGATATGGTGCGTTGAGGACGACGCAAGTATCCGTGATATAGAGGTTTATGCCTTGCAGTCAACAGGGATTGAAGCGAAAGGTTTTGAGGATGGTGACAGCTTTCTTTCTGCACTGAAAACAGAGCTTCCCGACCTTGTAATTCTTGATGTAATGCTGCCGGGGATAGATGGCATCGAGGTGCTGAAAACTCTCAAGAGTACAGCAGAATATGTGGATATTCCCGTTATTATGGCAACCGCAAAGGGTGCTGAATTTGATAAGGTTCAGGGACTTGATATGGGCGCTGACGATTACCTTGTAAAGCCTTTCGGAATGATGGAGATGATTTCGAGAGTAAAGGCGGTTATGCGCCGCTATAAGCCCAAAACGGTAAACCGCATTTTACAGGCAGACGGACTTTTCCTTAATCTTGACGAGCGTACCGTGACTATAAACGGCGAAAAGGTTTCACTTACCTACAAGGAGTTTGAACTGCTCTCGCTTTTTATGAAAAACGTGGGGCTTGTCTTTTCGAGAGATACTCTCTATAATGAAATATGGGGAGCTGATTTTGTGGGCGAAACAAGAACAGTTGATATGCACATCAGAACTCTTCGTCAGAAGCTGGGTGAATACGGCGAGATGATTGAAACTGTACGTCACGTCGGCTATAAATTCGGAGGCGGCTATGACAAGTAAGATTTTTCGTTCTATTTTTGCTACCTCGCTTGTTGTGCTTTTTGCAACTCTTGCGATAATAACGACCTTTATATATGATTATTTTACAGATATTCAGATAGACCAGCTTAAAGATGAGCTTTCCATTGCCTCTGTGGGTACGGAGCAATCGGGAGAAGAATATCTTGAAAATCTGAAATCGGATAACTTTCGTCTGACCTGGATAGCAAGTGACGGAACGGTGCTTTTCGACTCACAGGCTGATAAATCGGCAATGGATAATCATCTTGACCGTGAGGAAATAAGAGAAGCCTTTGAAACAGGAAAGGGCAGCAGCTCACGTCGTTCCGCAACCCTTACCGAAAAGACACTTTACGAAGCTGTACTACTTTCAGATGGAACAGTGCTTCGTATTTCCGTAAACCGTGCAAGCGGATTTGTCCTGCTTTTAGGAATGATGTACCCTGTGATTATTGTGATTATAATTGCGGTTATTATTTCGGCAGTTCTTGCACATAAAATGTCAAAAAGGATAATCGAGCCACTAAATAAACTTGACCTTGATAATCCGACGGAAAATGACGCTTATGAGGAAATCGCTCCGTTACTCCGCCGTATCCATAAGCAGAATATGAAGATTGAACGCAAGGTGGCAGAGCTTAACCGAAGAAAAGATGAATTCGAGCTTATCACAAAGAATATGCGTGAGGGACTTATTCTGCTTGATAAAAACAGAAATATCCTCACTATAAATTCTGCGGCAATGACAATTTTCAGTACAGATGAAAATTGTGTGGGTAAAGAATTTCTGACCATAAACCGCAGACACGAAATAACCTCTGCAATCGAAAAGGCACTTACAGACGGACACGCTGAAATCCGTGCAGGTCTTAACGAAAAGGAATATCAGTTTGACATCAGCCGTATTGAAACGGACGGGGAAACAGTCGGTGCGGTAATCCTTGTGTTTGATATAACAGAGCAGGCTGACGCTGAGAGACTACGCAGAGAGTTCACAGCAAATGTTTCCCACGAGCTTAAAACTCCGCTTCAGACTATTACAGGTAGTGCGGAGCTTATGGAAAACGGACTTGTAAAGGAGGAAGATATACCACGCTTTATAGGTCATATCCGTGAGGAAGCGACACGGCTTGTAACTCTTGTTGAGGACATTATAAGATTGTCACAGCTCGATGAACAGACCGAACTTCCGAAGGAAAATGTTTCGCTTTTTGAGGTTGCAAACGAAGCCTGCGTTGTTCTCCGTGACAGCGCAGATAAAAAGGATATCACCCTTACTGTATCGGGCGACGGCGGAAATATCTATGGCGTAAAGCATCTGCTTTTCGAGGTTATATACAACCTTTGCGACAACGGTATCAAGTATACTCCCGACGGCGGTAAGGTTGAGGTTGATATTTCAGAAACCGAAAAAGATGTAACACTTACTGTTTCCGATAACGGAATAGGTATTGCTCCACAGCATCACGCAAGAATTTTTGAACGCTTTTATCGTGTGGATAAAAGCCATTCAAAGAAGTCGGGAGGAACTGGGCTTGGGCTTTCTATCGTTAAACATTCCGTTCAGTACCACGGCGGAAAAATTTCGCTTCATAGTGCGGAGAATAAGGGAACATCTGTTCTGGTAGTTCTTCCCAAGATTGAACAGTGTTAATAATTACGGCAGACTTTGTATTTTCTACATTGCCTGTCGTTCTTTTTATCCAAATTCTCTTGATGTTTCTTTGTGTGTTTCGGCTAATATATTTACCTGCACTTTTTGAAAATACTTTCATATTTGTCTGCAATAACACATCTAATCATTCCGGACATCTGTAAATTAATGAAAAGTATGCTAAACAACAATGTCTTTTCTATTACATTTCCAGAGACCTTATAGTATGCTTCTTTGATTGAGCGTGTTGTCTGAAATTGTTGTAGTTCTGTTCATAATAGGGTACAGTCGGAAGGCGGTAGAGTTTGATAACAGTATGGGTACTGAACGGATTAAGGGGTAATTGCAGAGAGCGAGGTAAAAGAAAGCGTGTGTTATGTGCGAAGAAATGGGTAGCTTGTGGGGAAGGATTAACAGTGTATGAGGAGGTTTATAGCTATGTTTAAAATATGGGTTGCTTTAAAAATATCAGTTATCTATATATTATTTGAGACATCTTGTTATTTTTATATGATATTTAATAAATTGGACAACTGTATAAGACATCTGAGGTTTACCGTATATAAGAGATTGAGTTTTAATAACACTTTTAATCAGGGTAATCTTTGTAACAAGTCGGGTATAACTGAGACTCGATGGTATTGGAAAGAGGTAACAGGCATAGGAAGCGGATAGCTCGGAGTGGGTACTCTATGGGTTAAGCGGTAGTTGCAGAGGGTGAAAGAGGAAGGGGCGAGTTGTGTGTGAAAGCGGGTAGTAATTGACACGATACGCACATTGTATTATAATAACTATCAGGCATAGCTTGTGCTTTGTCTTGATGACTTATTGTAATACGAGGTGGGTATAGTGGATAAGTATAATGCGTTTCTGACGGTTGCAGAATTGAAGTCTTTTACAAAAGCGGGCATTGTTCTCGGTTGTACTCAGAGCAGAGTAAGCAGAGCAATAGCGGAAATAGAGAAAGAGTGCGGTGTTAAGCTGTTTGAACGCAGCAGTTCAGTTGTCGTGCTGACGGAAGAGGGTACAAGATTGTTGCCTTATGCTGAAAGGCTTTGCGGTGCGTATCGTGAGCTTAATCAGGCTATCAGTAATATGGGTACTGCCAATAAGCAGAGGAAGTTGTGCCTGTGTTCATATATCGGAGGAAAGCAAAAGTATGTAAACAGTTATGTGAGCATACTTAACGATTATCCGCATAACACTTATGTGGAAGTCTGCGGTGGTATGGCGTCAGTTCTGCTGAACAAGCCAAGGGTACAGCACGAGGTATATAATGACATAGATGTTACCAACGCTTTGCTATTCAAGGCATTGTCCGACAAGCGAACAGCGGCACAGTTCATAGAGCGTGTCTGTGACAAGCATTATGATGAGGTTTTGTTTGATGAGTGTGAAGAGATTTTCAGTAAGTATTTTGTAAAGAACAGTACACGCCTGTATGATTTGAAACAAGGGTACTCCTTTGAGGGTATGGAAGGCGAAGCCTTGATTGAAACTGCTGTGGCGGTGTACTGTAAGAGGAAGTTCGGGTGGAACGGTAATCTTCAGTCAGTGTATAAAGAGGCGTCAGCAAGACAGATACGCACATTTGAGCGTGGTAAGGCTCAGCTTCCGGCAATAGCGGAAAGGCTGGAAGGTATAACTGTACTGAACAAGGATATGTGCGAGGTTGTAGCAGAGTACAATCGAAGCAATACCGCTATATTTGCCGACCCTGTATATATGGAGGCCTTTGATAACGGGCTTGACGTAAATCTACATACATTGGGTACAGCCGCAGCCTATGGGGAAGGAACTCCTTCCTACGTACACCTGTTGAAGCTGATTGCAACGCAGTCAGGCGAACAGGAAGGAAGTATGTTCAGTGGCTTTATAAGGCTCAAGGGGTACTTTGTGCTGTGTGGGTACAGAAATCCGCTTACAGACTTTCTGTTACTGAGGGTATCGCCCGACAAAGCAAAATGGGAACGAAGGCTTATAGGGGCAAAGCATAATCTACAATCGGAAGAGGATAACTCAAAGGATAAAATCAACGAGTACGTGTACATATACGACCCGAGGAAGTAAAAGGCCAAAGACTGCTGTCGGCGGTCTTTACTTATTTGTGAGCCAAAAACACGCTTCGGGTATTGTCATTCTTATGCTGTACGGGTTCAACAATTCCTGCTTTGTTGAACACTCAGAATGGGGTACTTATTTGTGTTTGTAAAATTTGAATTTCAGTTTTCGGATATATGCGTTAATGCAGAGGCTTAAACAGAAAGGGGTATATTATGGAAGGAAGAATGTATGGCTATGCAAGGGTATCAAGCAAGGAACAGAACCTTGACAGGCAGATTGAGGCCTTGAAGGCACGCGGAGTTAATGAGCGTGATATTATAACCGATAAGAAATCAGGTAAGGATTTCAACCGAGAGGGGTACAATTCCCTGAAGGAGCAGTTGCTCCGTAAGGGTGACATTCTTGTAATAAAAGAGCTTGACAGGCTTGGAAGGAATTATACACAGATAAAGGACGAATGGCGGGAATTACAGGATATGGGGGTAGATATTGAGGTGCTTGATACCCCTATGCTTAACACAACCAACAAGCAGGATATACAAAAACAGCTTATCGTAAACATTGTATTTGAGCTTATGTCGTATATAGCGGAGAACGAACGTCACAAAATCCGTAAGCGGCAGAAGGAAGGTATAGCCGTAGCAAAGGGTAAGGGTGTAAAGTTCGGAAGGAAGGCTGTTAAGAAGCCTTGTAACTGGAAGGAGATTTACGTTTTATGGTCTAAGGGATACATCAAGGGCGTTGAAGCTATGAGGATGACAGGACTGCGACGTAGTACATTCTACAAGTTTGTGCGAGAGGAAAAAGAGGCGGAGGAAATGGATAAAGAATTGGGTACTATTCTGTATGAATGGAAGAGATGAATAACGACAAATGCGTTTAAGGTTGCTGAGAGCACGTATAAGGCGTTGTTTTTAGCAAAGGGTAAAATTACATTAAAGCGTATAAAGTGGCTTATAAGTGATTTCAGTTACATACAACGATATGTATTGTTGGGGTATTCTGTGCTTGAATGTAATATGATATATGACGTACAAACAATATAATCACTTGAAAGGAGGCTATACTATGTTAAAGTTTATGGGTATAAGTACCGATACTGAAGGGTACTACGTCAGACACCTTATTCCTGACGAGAAAGGAAAGTGCAGAGCGAAAGAGAGCCCTGTTACACTATGGATTGTTATGCTTGACAAAAGCTGTTATATTATGGTTCCTGTGTCCAAGTACGACATTGAGACAGAGCATAATATAAATTACGTGCAGTTGGTCAAAGCCTGTGACTGTAAAACACGTTCCTTAGTGCGTAAGACCAAAGAGGGTACTGAGTCATACCCGTATAGTGCTAAATTCTGTAAGTGAGGCTTAGTAACACTAGACCCCACATTATCACCATATCAACTTAACGGAGCAATGTAAAAGTTGCTCCGTTATTTTTTATTATGAAGTTAAATAATTCGCTTAGAATAGAGGTTTTCAGGGTACTTGATATAAAAATATACATATTTATTATGTATCGGCGGAACAACAGGCTTGCTCATAATAGAGTTTTCTGCTGTACTTGCTCTTTTAATTGCCTATTGCAGCTTGAAGGAACAATGGCAGCACATTTACAGACAGGGTAAAACTAAATCTGTATCAAAAAAATTTCATTGAGATTGTTATATTTCGTTTGTTGAATTGCTCATTTCTACTCAAAAATACCTCTTTTCAGGAAGAAAAGTAAAAGAAAGTGGGTAATCAGCGGTAAAAGCGTCTGCGTACAAAGCGGAAGATAGCAGACGTCTTGTACAAAAGTTTTATAAAAGTAGCTTCAAGTTTTATAAAAGTGAGAATGAGCAAAGATATATAACGCTTTGAACATATTTTATTTTGCATACGGCATATCGACTAAACTGTACTGCATCTGGACAGGGGTGACATATATATCGGGTTTTAAAGTGCATCTGCGGCAGACTTCTCTAGTACGACCTACAAGCCTTCGGGCTAATATGTCGAAAGGAGTGAGCAGGAATGAATTATACAAATATGTTCAATGAGTATCCCGATATTGTAACTACAAACGAAATGATTAAGATGTTACGCATTGGCAGGAACAAAGCATACGAGTTATTGAATAGCAATGCAATTCGTTCGATACTCGCAGGCAATAAGGGTAGAACGAGATATATTCCGAAGGAATGTATAATTGATTATTTAAGCAAACAGTTGGAAGTGTAAAAATCTTATTTACAAACACCGCCTGTTGTGGTATAATCATATGCATACTTACAACAGGCGGTTAAATTTAAGGAGGAAACCGCAAATGATTAAGTGGAGTTTACAGGAAAATAGAGGTATTTATCACGTTAGTTTCAGAATTAAAGACAGAGAAGGCAAGAGCAGACAAAAACTGTTGTCGACAGGCGTTCATACTGAAAAGCGTAGTGAAGCCGAAGGCAAACCTAAATCAAGAGCCCAAATTGAAGCCGAAGACAAAGCCAGAGCCAAAGCCAGAGCCAAAGCTGAAGAGATAGTGAGTAAGTGGGAAGGCTTGATAGCTGTTACAGATAATGATTTACTATGTGATTATATCAAGGATTGGGTAGAACGCAACAAGCCCAGAGTACAGATTACAACCTATGACGGCTATATACATATGTTGAACAAGTACATATATCCTTACTTTAAAAATTTACGTTTGAAAGTACAGGATGTTAAGCCTAGGGATATTGAAAAGTATTGCAATGATAAAAAAGCTGGTGGATTAAGTTCAAATACTGTAAATAAACATTATTCCATAATAAGGAGTGCTTTATGGGATGCTGTTAAAAATGAAATTATAAGAACAAACCCTGCTGACTTAGCAGATAAGTTAAAAACGGTTAAGGCAAAACACGAAATATACAAACCAAAAGAAATTCAAGAGCTGTTAAAAATATCAAAGGGAACTGCTATTGAACTTCCTGTATTTTTAGCTGCTGTATTCGGTTTAAGACGGTCAGAAGCGTTAGGCTTACAGTGGAGTGCTATTGATTTTGATGAAATGACGTTGACTATATGCAATAAGGTTACAAGGGGAAAAGTTGATGGTCATATTACAGAAGTGGCAAGTGATACGCTTAAAACTGAATCAAGTAACAGAACCTATATGTTGAATGAAGCTGTTAGTAATTATCTTAAAAGCGTTAAGATGCGACAGGAACGATATGTAAGAATAACGAACAAATATATTGATTATGTGTGCGTTAATGAAATAGGTGAGATTATTAAACCCGATTATGTAACACACGCCTTTAATGATTTATTAGCAGAACATAAAATGAAGCATATTCGTTTCCACGACTTAAGACATAGTTGCATTGATCTTGTAAGAAAAAAATGTAATTTAAAGTTAGCACAGGATTATGCAGGGCACGCTGATATTTCCACAACGGGTAATATTTATTCACATACAGACCTTGAAGAAAAATTAGAAGGAACTGACAAACTTACAGAGCTTTTTCAAGTCTAAAAATAATGGCGTTATGAAAGTGTTATGAAACAGCAAAATAAAAAGCCGTCCGGATTGCTCCAAACGGCTTTGTTATAATGGTTGCGGAGGCAGGACTCGAACCTACGACCTTCGGGTTATGAGGGTCGAATATTTGTTGTTAGCTACTATTACATAGTATTATTTAATGTTTTTAGTTTTTCTTTTAATAGTGCCTATTGTAACACATTATTTTATAAAAAACAAGTAGTTAAGCGGGAATTATTAAAGTTAGTTTTTATTGGAAATATGTTAGAGAAATGTTAGAGATTTTTAAAGCAACACGCACATATTAAGCGGGGATATATGCGGCATTTAAAACCGATATTTATTATTATGAAAAATGTAAAATAAATCATTTGATTTTCTTTACAACTTATTTTTGCAAAATCATTGTTGATATTTGCCATAAAACTGTTAAAAAATTTGTTTATTTAATTTACAAGGTTTTTCTTTACAAATGGAAAATTATGTGCTATAATCTAAAACAAGAAAAACCATATTGCCAAACAGTAACGGAGGTAAAATAATATGATTTACGGCTATTGCAGATGTAGCACAAGCGAAACAAGACAGGATGTAAACAGACAGAAACGAGAGTTAAAAGAACTCGGAGCGGTAGACAGTAGTATTTTTATGGAATACGAAAGCGGCACTAAAATAAACCGCCCTGAACTAAATAAACTCTTGGCAATAGTAAAGGAGGGAGACACCATTGTTACAACGGAGGTTAGCAGAATAACCCGCAGTACTAAACAGCTTTGTGATATTATCGACCTGATAAAAAGCAATCATTTGCGGCTGATAATTAAAAACAGTGTAACTATTGATTGTCGCAACTCTGATAATATTGACCCCATGACAAATGCCTTTTTACAAATTGCGGGCGTTTTTGCAGAACTTGAAAGGGGTATGATTTGCGACAGAGTAAAAAGCGGCATAAGAAATGCAAGGGCAAAGGGCGTAAAGCTCGGCAGACCTGAATTAACTGTTAATGATATTCCCCAAAAAGTAAAAGATTTATTTAAAAAATATAGGGCGGGAGAACTCAGCAAGACAGACTTTGCAAAGCTTTGCGATATAAGCAGACCCACACTTGATAAATACATTGCAATATTAACTGACAGATAACGGAGGTAAAATAATATGTTAGAATACGGCACGACAGAATACGAAAGAATAAGAGATTTATTATTTAACTTTGAAAGCAAATATAATATAGCAGTACTACAAACGCCAGCGGGAGAGCAAACAACATATTATGGCGGAGTTTATATTGATGAATTTGAGGATTATATAATATTGTTTATTGACGGTCTGAGGCGGAGAATATTTAACGGAATTAAAATAACGTGGGACACGGTAAAGGATATAAGGGATAATGTTATTATATGGGAAAACGGGCAGATATTAACAGGGCATAAAACAATGACATATAAATTACCCACAAATATAAATAATATTCATGACATACCACAGAATATAACACGGACTCTTGGCAATGGTGAAATATTAATTGACCTACATAAAATAGAAATGACGGAAGAATACAGAAAAGAACCTGAGTGGTTTTTCTCTGAAATGAGCCGCACAGAATGTTTTATCAATGATATGAACATTGCAACAAGCAACGAACATACTTTGTTAGCAACGTTAGAAAGCCGCCTAAATTTAGAATGGGTTGAAAATCACCCTATTTCAGTAATACTAAAAGAAAACCCCTACACGGGATTGTGTGTTGGATTGTGGGATAATAAAGAGAATGATTATTTTATAGAGCCAGTTAATGTATTAGCTTGGAGATATACAAGAGCCTACACAATGCCGCCTGCTAATTATAACTCAACAGCAATGGAAATGAGGGACAGAGTATTTATTGATACAATGATGAATTTCTTTAAACATCATAAATCTATTGAGGCATTGACGGAAATGTATCAAAAAGATATTGCCGCTATACGTGCAATGTACGAGGGAGAAACAGCATAGAAAATATAAAGCCGCCTATTGGCGGCTTATTGCTTTAATATATAAAACATAAGTTTTAATATTGCCATAGAGATACTACTGAACATCTGCAACGCCTCTGAGCGCACCTGAGAGCCTCTGAGAGCAACGGAGCGGCAATCATAGTATAGAGATACTACTGAACATCTGCAACGCCTCTGAGCGCACCTGAGAGCCTCTGAGAGCAACGGAGCGGCAATCATAGTATAGAGATACTACTGAACATCTGCAACGCCTCTGAGCGCACCTGAGAGCCTCTG
>JAGAJY010000207.1 GCA_017848125.1 Oscillospiraceae bacterium | reverse complement strand
GAACGGAAACACCGTGCCCCTTGGTGATAAAGCCGATAATATCCTCTCCGGGAAGGGGGTTGCAGCACTTTGAAAGCTTAACGTCGATATTGCTTTCACCGCCAACGATAATTCCCGTGTTGCTCTTTTTGGGGAAGAAGGGCACAGGCTTGGGCGCAGGAGCGGCAGAAAGCTTTGCATAGCTGTCCTTGAGCCTCTGCATAATTCTTGACAGAATAATACCGCCGTAACCTACTGCCGCATAGAAATCGTCAAGCTCTGCGCAGTTATGACGCTTCATATCGTCGGCAAGGAAATTTTCCATATCCTCGGGAGGAATATTTATGCCGTAGCGCTTGAATTCGTGTTCAATATCCTCTCTGCCCTTGATGATATTTTCCTCACGGCGCTCCTTTTTGAACCATGAGCGTATCTTTGATTTTGCCTCGTTAGTCTTGCATATATCAAGCCATGCTCTGTTAGGACCGTGGTCGGGAGACTGAGATGTAAGTATCTCAACTATCTCTCCCGTAGTAAGCTGATAATCAAGAGAAACCAGCTTTCCGTCAACCTTTGCTCCCTTCATCTTGTTGCCCACCTGAGTGTGGATAGCATAGGCAAAGTCGATTATGGTAGCCCCCGCAGGCAATGTGATAACATCGCCCTTGGGCGTAAATGCGAAAATATCCTCAGGAGCAAGGTCGCTCTTGATGGTGCGGACTATCTCCTCAACGTCGTCTGTTTCCTGCTGAGCCTCGATTATCTGTCTTATCCATGCAAGCCTGCTTTCAAGCTTGTCCTTGCCCTTTACGCCCTCCTTGTATTTCCAGTGAGCGGCGATACCGTATTCAGCGGTATAGTTCATATCCACCGTTCTTATCTGAACCTCGAAGGGAATACCCTCTCTGCCGATAACGGTAGTATGAAGGGACTGATACATATTTGCCTTGGGAGTGGCGATATAGTCCTTAAAGCGGTTGGGAATAGGCTTGAACATATCGTGAATTATTCCCAGCGCATTGTAGCAGTCATTTACATTGCATACAATGATCCTCACCGCATAAATATCATAAACCTCGTCCATACCCTTGCCCTTTACGAAAGCCTTGCGGTAGATTCCGTAAACGGATTTTACTCTGCCCGACATCTGAGGCTCGGGAAGCCCCATTTCGGTAAAGCGCTCGGCTATCTGCTCCTTGATGGACTGAATAAATGCCTGTCGTTCATCGCTGCGTATTTTCAGATTCTGCTCAATTTCCGCATAGGCATAAGGGTCAAGGTAGCGGAAGGAAAGGTCCTCTATCTCGTCCTTGATGGTCCTGATACCAAGACGGTGGGCAATTGGTGCATAGATATTCATAGTTTCCAGAGCGGTATTTCTCTGCTTGTAGGCAGGGCGGAACTGGAGGGTCCTCATATTGTGCAGGCGGTCGCAGAGCTTTATTATGATAACTCGTATATCCTGGGACATTGCAAGAAGAATTTTTCTCACATTCTCCGCCTGCTGCTCCTCCTTTGTGAAAAGAGGTATCTTGCCCAGCTTTGTAACGCCGTCAACCAGCATAGCAACGTCCTGACCGAAAAGCTTTTTCAGCTCCTCCAGAGTTGTATCGGTGTCCTCAACAACATCGTGAAGCAGAGCGGCGCAGATGGTATCGGTATCCATACCCATTTCCAGCAGTATATATGCCACAGCTACAGGGTGGGAAATGTAAGGCTCGCCAGAAGAACGGGTCTGATTTGCGTGAGCCTTTGCCGCCAGCTCATAAGCGGAAATTATCTTGCTCAGGTCATACTGCTTTTCGTCGTCAAGTATTTTCTGAATAAGGGAATCTATGGTATATACCGTTTCAGGTTTATTCATCATATGCAAAACCGTCCTTTATCAAGAGATCAGCGCTCTGAGTCTGCGCATAGTGGGAGCCTGCTCCGTGTCAGCCTTGGGAGCGCCCTCAATAATATGTACCTTTTCCGCACATCGGTCATAATCCATAAGACCCGATTCAGCAAAAATATCAAGGCACAGCAGGAATTTGCAGTAGTTCATATCCGAATTTATCCTGCTGTAAAGGGACTGGGGGGAGTAATCATTTTTGCCTGCGGCTCTGTACACCTCTGCCAGCTCTGTCCTTTCGGGTATCATTATGGGAATAAGCCGCTTATCCAGAGCCTCCCCCCGTCTGAAACGGTAATAAGTATCCTCGGCGGCAATGAGCTTCTGCTGATTAAGTCCCTTTCTGCGGATATCCGCAGCTCTCAGGCTCACAGTCTCCTTGTTGTTGTATTTATTTATTTCGGGAGATACGAGAAGATTCACCTCATCGCCCTTTTTCAGAGGAAATTCCGCCGTTTTCGTGCCAAACATCAAAGCGGGAAGAGCCGCACCGCCTCCCGAAAGAGCAAGCTTTGTATGCGCTCCCCCCGAAAGAGAGATAACTTCGCTGATAACACAGCCTTGAAGCAGGAACACGGGACGGGGATTTCCCTCTCCGAAAGGCTCAAGCACATCAAGCCCCTTTACCTGCTCTACAGTAAGCTCTGAGGCAGTTACCGCACCGCTTACCGAAATATACGGAACGCAGGAAACTCCATCAGCTGCCTGAGAATCCGCATACTGAATAAGTCTGCGTCTGAATTCTCCGAAATTCTTCTTGTCAAGGGAAAAGCCTCCCGCTCCCGAATGACCGCCGAAACGGTCAAGGGTATCTGCGGCGGCGGTAAGCGCCTTGAACACGTTAAGCCCGTCAATAGAGCGTGCAGACCCTCTCAGCTCCTCGCTGCCCTCGTCCGCTGACATAAGGAAAACAGGCTTTCCGAAGCGCTCAACGCATCTTGCAGCGGCAATTCCGATAACTCCGTGGTGCCAGCCCTCGCCCTTGAAAACAAGTACCCTGCTGTCAAGGAGAGTGCTGTCTGCCTTTATCTGCTCGGCAATATCAAGTATAATTGCATTTTCATAGTTTTTTCGTGATGTATTAAGCTCGCATACCTTTTCCGCAAGCTCATCTGCTTCGTGGGAGGTTTCCGCCATAAGAAGGTCAAGAGCGTCAGAGGGTGAGCCGATACGTCCTGCGGCATTTATTCTTGGTGCAAGGGAAAATGCCGCAGAGGAAGCGGTATAGGGCGGCTTTATCCCCGATTTTTCAATAAGGGCACGAAGCCCCTCGTTTTCGGTGTTTTCAAGGAAATGCAGTCCCTGACGGACGATCTCCCTGTTCTCCCCTACGAGAGGAACAACGTCCGCAACGGTAGCAATAGCGGCAAGGTCGGAATACTGCTCTACCGCACTTCCCATATCGCCGCCCTCCATAGCGGCAATAAGCTTCAGAACAAGACCGCAGCCGCAGTAATGCTTGAAGGGAGAGGGGCAGTCACGGCGGTGAGGGTCAACCACAGCGTCCGCTTCGGGCAGATTCTCTCCCGGCTGATGATGGTCGGTAATAACAAGCTTCATTCCAAGCTCTCTGCACAGCTTTGCTTCCTCTATAGCGGAGATTCCGTTATCAACAGTGATAATAAGGCGCACCCCACGCTCAGCAAGCTTTCTGACCGCATTGCCGTTCATACCGTAGCCCTCGGAGCGTTCGTTGATGTAGGTAATGACATTGCCGCCTATATCGGTAAGATAGCCTGCAAGGACAGCAGTTGCGGTAACGCCGTCGCAGTCGTAATCGCCGTAAACGCATATCAGCTCGCCGCTGTCGGCAGCGTCGTTGATTATATCGCAGGCTGTTTCCATATCCTTTATGAGAAAAGGGTCGCAAAAGCCCATATCCTCCTCAGTCTCCTCCGACTGAGAAAAGAACTCCAGAGCCTTATCCATAGTATTTATGCCCGACGACACAAGCGCCTTTGCCGCCAGAGTTGAAAGACCACCCTTTAAAGAAAGCTCCCTTACAGCTTTTTCATCGGGTGAATTTATCAGCCATTTTTTTATCACGCAAAAAACCTCTTTATAATAAATAATCTTTATTATACCATTTTTTCATCTGATAATCAAGGGAAACATTGTAAACTTTGAGGAAGGGCATAGTAAAGCTGAAAAAGCCCCGAAAGAAAACCTTTCGGGGCAGATTTGTTATATATCAGCTTCTCATAAGTCCGTCAACATTCAGAACAACGCCCGAAATATAGGAAGCCTCGTCGGAAGCCAGGAATACAAAGGCATTGGCAATATCCTCGGGCTGACCCAGCCTTCTGAGCGGTATCCTTGCTATCATAGGCTCTATGACCTCCTTGGGAACAGCCTTCATCATATCCGTTTCGGTGATTCCGGGAGCAACTGCATTTACTCTTATTCCCATAGGACCAAGCTCTCTTGCAAGTGACAGGGTAAAGCCGTTTACGGCAAATTTAGATGTGGGATATGCCACACCCGAGGGCTGACCCGAAATACTTACCATAGATGAGGTGTTCAGAATAACGCCCGAGCCTGCCTTGACCATAATATCAGCCGCCGCCTTT
>JAGAJY010000206.1 GCA_017848125.1 Oscillospiraceae bacterium | reverse complement strand
GGTGGTCTATCATACACATATCCTTTGAATTGAGGATATAAGTTCCTTTTTCGTCCTCGAAAATCGGGAAGAACTGCCCGTCACGCTTTTCCTCCATCAGATGATAGCCCCAGCGGCAGGGCTGTGCACACTGACCTCTGTTAGCGTCTCTGTTCACAAGGTATGAGCTGAGCAGACAGCGCCCCGAAAATGATACGCACATTGCACCGTGAACAAATACCTCAATATCAAGGTCGAAAGGGGTCTTGGCTCTGATCTCGGCGACCTCGTCAAGATTCAGCTCTCTTGCCAGCACCACACGCTTTGCACCCATATTGTAAAGCTCCTGTGCAGATACATAGTTCACGATACCCGTCTGAGTGGACATATGGATCTCCATATCGGGAGTGTATTTCTTTACCAGTGACATAAGCCCAAGGTCAGCTATGATTGCTGCGTCAATACCACATTCCTCAGCATATCTGATAAAGCTTTCAAAGCGTGGTATCTCATCGTTTCTGGGCAATGTATTACAGGTAAGATATACCTTAACACCTTTATTGTGGGCTTTTTCTACTGCCGCAGAAAGCAGCTCTTCGTCAAAATTCTTGGGTCCTGCTCTCATTCCGAATTCAGTTCCGCCGAGATAAACAGCGTCCGCACCGAAATCCAGAGCAGCGTCAAGCCGTTCCGAATCTCCCGCAGGTGCAAGCACTTCAAGGTTTTCATAAGCCATTTGCATTTTTCCTTTCAGCTTTATACAAGGTTTGCCGCAACAAGGTTTGCTTCGTGCTGCTCAAGAGTTTCGGCATAGAAGAATTCGCCTGTTTCAAGGTCTGAGCAGAAATAGTAGTAGTTAGTTTCTCTGGGGTAGAGAACTGCCTCTATAGCGTCGATTCCGGGGTTGCATATAGGTCCCGGGGGAAGTCCGCCGCCCTTATATGTATCATACGCCTCGCAGATGGATTCGGAGGGTATCTCCAGATTGGGGATAACCACTTCTTCTACATAGTTTGTTGTGGGGTCAGACTGGAGCAAGGGGAATACGTCGGGATTGTTCAGTCGGTTATGGAAAACCGAAGCAACTATCTTCATATTATAGGTATCGCCTGCCTCACGCTGAACAATAGATGCAAGGGTAAGGGTTTCTTCAAGGGTCATACCCATATCCTTCATACGTCCGTAAAGGTCGGGTGTGATCTTGTACTCAAAGTTCTTGCAGACCTTCTTTGCAATATTTGCAGGGTCTTCTTCGAGGTAGAACTGATATGTGTCGGGGAAGAAATAGCCTTCCATCTTATAAAGCTTCTTGGGGCTTACAAGAACGTGTTCCTCAAAATCAAAGCCGAATGTAGTGGAATTGAACTCACGGATAAATTCTTCCGCACTGCATACATTTGCTTCTTCAAGCTTTTTGGCAGCATCAACAAGTCTGATTCCTTCGGGGAAGGTGATGTCAATAAATTCTCTGGGATTGATAGCTTCTTCCTGAAGGACTGTGATGATGTCGCTGTAGGTCATATTGGGGCTTAGCTTGTGGCTTCCTGCAATATATGTACCGTCAGCACCCTTGAGCTTGGAAACGACTCTGAATACTGTGGGATTTCCGATAATTCCTTCTTCGGCAAGGATATTGGCAATAGCTTCTGTTCCCGAGTTTTCGGGTATCTCAATAGAAAACTCCGAATCCGAGCGGTTAAGTCCAAGAACCTCAGAGCCTATGGAAATAAAGCCAATTGCTCCGAATACGGCAACGGATATTACAAGGGTCACCATTATAAGGGCAAAGGCAAGTCTGCCGTGGCTTTTCTTACGCCTTTTCTGCTGCTTTCTTTTTTCCTTTATGCTGATACGCTTCTGACGTTCTTCCTCTTCTTCGTCATATTCCTCGTCCTCGTATTCGTCCTCGTCGGATTCATACTCCTCGGAAGCTTCTTCGTCCTCATTCATCTCATAGATAACGATTTCCTCAGGCTCAACAGCAGGTGCTTTTTCCTCAGTGACAGGGGAGATAACTTCGGCTGTTTCCGATTTTTCGTCATTTTCCGTCATATCAGAGTCGGGAATATCCTTATCACGGGTCAGATCGTCAAGAAGTGTGTCAAATTCCTTGTCATTCATTTCTGATTCTCCTTTCCCTTGTGATTCGGCGGAGATATTTCTCGGTCACAAGAAAATCTGCGCCGACGTCGTATCTGCCGTGAATAAGCTCGTTGCAGGTGCAGGAGCAGTAGCAAATCCCCATTTTTATCAGCTTTGGGTGGGCTGAAAGAAAACGGTCGTAATAGCCCTTGCCGTAGCCCAGACGGTAGCCCTGCATATCAAAAGCAAGCCCCGGGATAATGCACAGTGCCGTTTCAAATGCGTATGCCTTTACGCATTTTTGGGGGTCAGGCTCAAGAACTCCGAAAGAGCCTTTTTCAAGGTCGTCCGTGCTTTTTATGAAATAGAAATCCATATCACGGGTGCCGTCAATACAGCGAGGAACAGCAACACGTTTTTTATCCTCAATGGCTTTATTTATAAGTCTGAATGTATCCACCTCAATGTCAGTGGATACATAAGTAAGTATAATACTGCTTTTGCTGTATGCCGTGCTTGAAATGATCTTGCCGAAAATATTCTCATCACGCTGAGACTTTGCGTCAGGCTTCATATTTTCACGGATAGCCTTGCACTGAGTTCTCAGCTCTTTTTTGTATTCTCTTATATCGGAAACCTTGTCCGCTGAGATAGGTATTATTTTGTCCATATTATACTTCCTGCCAGCTTCTCCGCAGTGGTTTTGTCAATGAGAGCGCAGATAAGCTCATAAGAAAACTCCAGAGCTGTTCCCGCTCCTCTTGCGGTTATTATTTTTCCGTCTGTCACAGCAGGGGAGTCAAGCACCTGCGCACCTGCCAGAGCATTCTCAAAGCCGGGATAGCAAACGGCTTTCTTTCCGTTAAGCAGTCCCATATTTCCGAGAATTGAAGGGGCGGCGCATATTGCACCGATATATATGTCATTACCTGTGCAGTAGTGTATCATTTCCGAAACACGCTTGTTTGCCGCAAGATTTTTTGTTCCCGGCGTACCACCCGGGAGAATTATCATTTCAAGTCCGTCAAAAACCGTTTCATTTTCGGTAATGTCACAGGTTACAGGAATATTGTGAGCGCCTGTAATGACCTTGCCGCCGATCCCCACGGTGATTACTTCCTTTCCGCAGCGGCGGAGCATATCAATGGGAGTTATGGCTTCGGTTTCCTCAAAGCCCTCTGCAAGAAAAACGTAGATCATAGTGTTTTCGTCCTTTCATTTTGTTTTATCTGAATTTTACAATGTGCTTTTCAATCATAAATGTGGGGTGGTAGGAGCGCTTTGCTTTGCGCAGTCCTTCGATTCCCAGATCCTCCTCACGGTTAATGTATCTGAACTCGTTTGAGACAGACTGAGAAAACATCTGATTTATTGCAGGATATGCACCGTCAATCAAAGCTTCTGCCTTTTCTATATGAACGCCCACAGTATCGCTGTTTATTCTTTCGCCGATGGTGAAGCCTGCGATTTTGCCGCCAACTCTCAGAACACCGCCTGAAAGACCAAGCTCACAGAAATTTTCAAAATAAGTGTTTATGGCAAACTGCTCGCATACCTTTGAACGGTCATCATATGCGCTGTCACGGTTATAGGTGTGTACCGCATAGGATATGCAGTCGTCAAAATCCTTTTCGGTAAGGGGCTCATAGGAATAGTCCATTGCAAGAAGCTTTTTCAGATGATTGCGCTTTCCGTGGTATTTCTTTCCTCTCAGCTCTGCAAGGTCGGAAGAATTATACACATAATCCCAGCCGTCGGGGTCTGCGGTTATTTCATAGCTCCCTTCGGAAAAAAGCTCGCTGAACAGCTGAAATTTATCGGGAGTGACCGAGCCTATAACAAGGGGACTGCCTTTCTCCTCGGAATATTTTTTCATTTCCTCAAAAACATCTTTGTAATCGCCTGTTCCTGCGGGAAATGTGAAATATACTCCGTCACTCTCAGAGCAGGAAATGTAGAAATCCTTGTATCTTGTGATTTTTGTATCATACATACGCCGCCACGCCATATTGTTGGCAAAGCAGTATTCACAGCCTCTGAAATCTGACAGCTTTAAAAGACTGTCGATCCATGGCTTGTCGGAAAGTTCAATTATCTTGAAATCAAGCATCAATAACCTCGCTGATATGAGAAAGAATCAAATGGTTTATTTCATCGGGGGGAAGCTCTCTGCCATTATCGTCCAAAGCACCGATAACAGTCCAGCCTTGTTTTTTTGCGGCATAAAGAGCGCATTTGCGGCACATTTCCATATAAGGGATATTACCCTCGTGAATGTCCTTTTTGCTTTCGTCACCGTTATAGCGCTGTGAAAGTCTTTTCTGCGAAAGCTCTACGGGAATATCCAGAATAATTGTTTTGTCGGGTCTGGGCATACCAAGCTTTTCATATTCGTAATCGTAAAGCCAGTCAAGAAAGCTGTCCCATTCATTTTCGGGAAGCTTTGACATCTGATGAATGGCGTTTGAGCATACATATCTGCTTGCAAGGATAAGCTCACCCTCATTATATGCCTTTTCCCAGTAAAGCTTGAAGCTTGCATATCTGTCAGCCGCATAGAATGTTGAAGCGGCATAGGCGTTTACATCTGCTGCATTCTGCGAAAACTCTCCCGACAGATACATCTTTACAAGGGTCGCCGAGGGCTTGTCGTATTCGGGAAAGCTTATGCCTGTTACCTTCAGTCTTTCCGAAAGTACGGATTTCAGCCGTTCAAACTGTGTTGACTTTCCGCTGCCGTCAAGACCGTCAAGAACTATGAGCTTTCCTTTGTGTGTGTTGTTCATATTATAAGTCACGTTCTTTCTGAAAAATCTGCATACCTGTACGCAGTAATATTCTATTATATTATATCACATTTCTTTGCACAGTACAACTGTTTTCAGATTTTTTGTGTAATTTTGCAGAATAATATTCTGTGAATTTTGATTGACAATGAAAAAAACCGTTTCCGAAAAATCGAAAACGGTTTTGATTTAATAAGTTTGTCCGAATCAGTCGGAAACGTAAGGAAGAAGAGCGATATGTCTTGCTCTCTTGATAGCTACTGTAAGCTCTCTCTGGTGGTATGCACAGGTACCTGTAACTCTTCTGGGAAGAATCTTGGAACGCTCTGTCATGCACTTCTTAAGCTTTGCAGTATCCTTGTAATCTATCTTCTCCACTCTGTCAGCGCAGAACATACAAACCTTTTTACGGGTTCTCTTAGCGCCTCTGGGAGCTCTTTCTCTATCCTTTTCCATAGTGAAACCTCCTTATTACGAAATAATGGTATCAGTCGGTTTATCAGAACGGCAGATCGCTGTCGCTGATAACCTCCTCAAAATCGCTCAGATCACCAACGGAAACCGAAGGTGCGGGAGCTTGCTGCTGATAAGCAGGCTGATAGGGAGCCTGATTACCGTAGCTGTTCTGCTGATTGTAATTGTTGTTATAGCTATTATTATAGCCGTTATTGTTGTATCCGCCGTTCTGACCGTTGTTCTGAGGCTTGTCACCTGCAAAATAAACAGAATCAACATATACATCGGTTGTATAATGTCTTACATCAGGGTGATTTCTGTCATCGTATGAGCCTGTGCGGAGATTGCCTTCCACACAAATCATTCTTCCCTTGGAAAAATATCTGCTTACAAATTCAGCAGTCTGTCTCCAAGCAATACAAGTGATGAAATCAGCCTGTCTTTCTCCGCCCTGAGGGACGAAATTTCTGTCAACCGCAACGGTAAATCTGCAGGAGTTTACACCTGATTGAGTCTGACGAAGCTCGGGGTCGGCAGTAAGTCTGCCCATAAGAATAACCTTGTTCAGCATATCATCTGCCTCCTTGTTAAATACAACAAAATTTCAATTACTTAACAGTAATCAGTGAACGCATAACGCCTTCTGTGATCTTGAGTACACGATCGAGCTCAGCAGGGAAATCGGGAGCAGATGTGAATGTGTAGAGAACATAATAGCCCTCTGCCTGATCGTCGATCTCGTAAGCAAGCTTCTTCTTGCCCCACTCGTCAACGTTCTCAACTGTACCTGCCTCTGCCATCATACCCTTGAACTTCTCAGTAAGAGCCTTGATGCCGTCCTCACCCTGTTTCAGGCTGAAAACTACCATTGCCTCATAGGTTTCGTTTACTTTTGCCATATTTAAGCACCTCCTCTTGGATTACGCCCGCACTTTTATACGGACGAGGATAACAGTAAATATTATATCATTCCGAAAATCATTTGTCAAGAGAATATTCCCAAGAGACGGCAGATATAAATGTAAATTTTTTTTGAATTATATTCCGACAGCAGCTTCTCATTTCCTGCATTTTCCGTCATTGACAAGTGCAGGGCTTTTGAGCTATAATTGTAAATATAAAAAATATCCGCATAATACAGAAAGGATTTGCAATGAAACACAGAATAAAGGCAATGCTTGCTTTGCTTCTCTGCTCGGTGCTTTGCAGCTGTACAGAGATACCCGATGAGCTTCCCGATAACTACAGTACCGATACAATCACAGAATCAACTGCGTCACAATTGCAGTCAGAAACTGCTCTGACTTATGAAACCTCCGTATCTTCCTCCGCTGAAACCGCTGTTTCGGAAATATCTCAGGTAACGATCCTATCGGAATCAGTCTCCGAAACCGAAACAGTACCCTCCGAAAGTGAATTGAAGTCCGATTCGGAGACAGTCAGCGATACTTATACGGAAACATCTGAAATCGAATCGGAGACATCTTTATCGGAATCCGAGACGACCGCCGAAACGATATTTGAGCCGGGGACTCTTCCTCCCGAAACAACTGCTGTCATCACCTCCGAAACAAAGCCTACAGCACCATCTATTACAATAGTCACCATTCCTACCTCGCCCATACAGGAGACAGATGCATTTTCAGAAAACTCCGTTTCCTCGGAAACCTCTGCCGAAATTCTGCCCGATACATATTATCCTCAGAGCAGCTATTATCCGTTGAATTTTGACAGGCAGAAGGCTATGTGGGTTTCCTACCTTGAATACGACAGAATGATGCGCAATGCTGATGAGGCTCAGTTTACCGAAGCTCTGGGAAAATGCTTTGACAATATTGCCGCTCTTGGCTGCAATACGGTGTATTTTCAGGTGAGAGTCTATGGTGATTCATATTACAGTTCATCACTTTTCCCTAAAGGAGACAGGCTTACGGGGGATTACGACCCTCTCAGGATCGCTGTCAGAGCCGCTCACGACAGGGGGCTTTCCCTGCACGCATGGATAAATCCCATGCGGCTTATGACTGATTCGCAGATGAAAAGCTATTCCACCGAATATAAAATAGGGGAGTGGTACAATGACCCGTCAAAGAACGGCAAATATATTGTAAATTCCGCAGGAAGATGGTATCTTAATCCTGCCTATGCGGAAACGGTGTCACTTATATGCGACGGCATAAGCGAAATCGTTACGGGTTATGACGTTGACGGTATTCAGATAGATGATTATTTCTATCCCACCACAGACGCTTCATTTGACTCTGCCGCATACGAAGCAAGCGGAACGGACAAAAATCTTGCGGACTGGCGCAGGGAAACCGTTACAAAAATGGTGAAAAGAATGTATGAAACTGTTCACTCGGCAAATCCGAGAGTGCTTTTCGGTATTTCACCTCAGGGAAATACAGACAACAATTACAATGACCTTTATGCTGATGTGTTCACATGGGTCAGCACAGAGGGCTGCTGTGACTATATCTGTCCCCAGATTTATTTCGGATTTGAAAACGGTGCACTGCCTTATGCGGAAACTGTTGATAAGTGGGACAAGCTTGTCACCTCCGATAATGTCAAGCTTGTTATAGGTCTTGCGGCATATAAATCGGGTACGGAGGATAAATATGCAGGCGCAGGCAGCTCGGAGTGGATAAATTCAACTGATATTCTTGCAAGACAGCGTGACCTGACGGATATTTACAATGCAGGCTATGCATATTTCAGATATGATTCCCTGTTTCTTCCCGAGCCGTCTGTTGCGGCAAGCGTGAACGCAGAGCTTGAAAATCTGAAAAAATAAAGGGATTTCTGCAAGTTTTCTCCATAAAAATAACAGACAGGTTAAAAATTATGTCTAAAAAGTCAAATTTGCCGTTTCGGTCTTGATTATTTGTTTTTTTCTGTTATAATCATTATGATGTCGGCAGGTAATTGTCGGCGTCATATAAACAAAGAATAACGGAAAGGAATCTATTATGAACAAGAAAATTGCTATGCTTACAGCTCTTCTTGCTGTAGGAATCACATTTGCCGCTTGCGGAGGCGGTTCTTCACAGCAGTCTGAAACAACAGCTGCCGAAACGACCGTTGCTGAGGAGACAACCGCAGCAGAGGTATCCGATACAGCTGATACTGCTGTTGAGGAGGATATTCTTCCCGAGGAAAGCGAGAGCCTTGAGGTTTCGGAAGATACCGCAGAGGAATCCGAGCTTGTTGACGACAGCACCGAATCTGAAGGAGCTGCCGAGGGCGAGACTGCTTCTTCAAATCCTCTCTATCCTGCTGTGGAAAAGGCTCTTTCCGAGAGCGAATGGCCTGTTATGGCTGAGGTCACCGACGAGGTTATCCTCAAGGAATTTTTCCTTATTGACCCTGCTGATGCAAACTTCAAGGAGCTTATCGTTATGCAGTGCCCCATCAGCGCCGCTATGAGCGAGATAATCATTATCAATGCCGAGGACGTTTCTGCCGCAGAGGAAACTCTTGAAGCGAGAAAGACCAAGGCTATCGAGCAGGACGCATGGTATCCCAATGATCAGGAGCTTGCTGCCGCTTCCATAGTAGGAACTAACGGAAATTACGCATACTACATAATCGGTGAGAATGCTTCTTCCGCAGAGCAGTCTATTAACGATTATATTTCGTCTCTTTCCTGATTTTTACACAGGCAAATCCAAGTCCGCCGCACTGAAATAATGTGCGGCGGTCAGCGTGTCGAAAAAGAAAACGCTGTTGTTATATTTGCACAAAAACTGCCTAAAGTCAGCTGTGTTCAAAACGTTCCACCGGAACGTTTTGAAGGGTTAATTTGCAGAGAACTGTTAGAAGGGGAGGCAGTCTTGTTTGCCTCCCCTCGAAATGCTGTCGCATTTCTCACCCCTTGCTCCGTTATTTCACGGAAATAAGGGGATTTCGCCCTCTGCGGAGGGCGAGCAAACGGCT
>JAGAJY010000205.1 GCA_017848125.1 Oscillospiraceae bacterium | reverse complement strand
TGCCTGTCAGTAAATATTTCTGCGTACTGCCGCCATAGCTTTTCAGCCGTTTTCTTGACGTAATTATCTTGTTCACGCTTTCAAAAAGCTCATCATCAATAATTCTCGGCATACCGCCCTCTATTCGGATTATCTCATCATCAAACTTGTTCAAACGACTGTTGAATTTTCCGTCAGCATCCTTTGCGGCACGGCGGTTGTAAATGTAAACACCCTTGTATTTCTCGTTGTGAAGCATATCATATAAGCTGTTCTTGCCGAATAAATTTCCGCTTCTTGTCCGAAATCCTTTGGTATTAAGATCAGCAATCACAGCATTGTAGCTTTTGCCCTCACTTATACTATTGAAAATATATCGTACTGCTTCAGCTTCATTTTCATCTATTTCATAGCACTGTGTTTCAGGATTAACCTTGAAGCCGAATGGCGGACGTCCACCGTTGTGCTTGCATTGCAAAGCATTTTCATTGTGCCCTTTTCGCACCTCACGAGCGAGATTTTTCGAGTAATATTCAGCCATACCGTCAAGCAGGGATTCCATAATAATGCTTTCAGGCGAATCGTCAAGATTTTCAAGCACACTTACAAGAGAAACATTCTGCTTTTTAAGCTTGTTTCTGTAATTGCTGCTGTCGAAACGGTTTCTTGCAAAGCGGTCAAGCTTGTGAACAAGAACAATGTTGAAATTTTTCTGTTCAGCATCAGAAATCATCCTGAGGAATTCAGGGCGGTCATCTGTCGTAGCAGATTTTGCACGGTCAACATATTCTCCGACCATAACAACCTCATTGTCCTGACAGAATTTTGTCATCGCACGAAGCTGTGCGTCAATTGATTCGTCACGCTGATTGTCTGAGGAAAAGCGTGCGTACAAAACCGCCTTAGGCACAACGCCCCTCATTTTCATCTGTTCGATTATTTTCACAAGCATCATCCTTTCGTCCCGAATTGTTAAGTGTGTAAACTAACTCTGCAAGCGCATATTCATCACGCAAATCCAACTCACCGTCAACAGCGGATATTTTCACAATAAGCGATGTGCCCTTGCGATAGTGGTCATACAGCGCCCTCCTCGGCACTGTAATTTTGATAGTTCTGTATGTCAAATAACGGTGTCCTCCTTTTTATTATATCATAATTAAAACAAAAATTCAACGAGGTAAAGCGCTAAAGCGAAGCGTTTTTTTCATTACAATTGCACTAAATTTATCTTCCGTGAGTTTTCCTCACAGCACTTCGTTTTTCCTTTTGTTTTGTCTTTTCCTGTTCAACCCTGATTTGCTCTGCCCGTGACCTCATAAAATCAGGAACAGCCTTAAACATAGTCCTATCCACAAAATATGCTTTCTGACCATTTATAACAATCACAGCACCAACCCCAATATTTGAACGGCTTCTGCAAATATTTTCAAGTTTGTCGCCAACGCTTTCACCCTCAACATCAAACCAGCTGCCTTCGATGTCCTTGAAATAATCATCAATATTCGGAATACGTTCAAGATCATCATAAACCAAGCTTTTCCCACTGCACGGATAATACACTTCATAAGTTTCCTTTTCCAGCTTTTTCAGTTTGGCTTTTTCCTGCTCATCCATTTTCTCACGGGCAAGCCGCACAAGTCTTGATATGTAATCCTCACCCGAACAAGCTTCAAGAATATTTTGGTAACCGTCAATCCGATTGCAGATTTCATTAACTGAAGTCTGCAAAACAGAAATCTCCTCAGAATATTTTTCAATATCCGTCCGAAGCTTTTCGACATCATCAGCAGACTTTACTCCAAACCTGTCAAGCAATTCCCCATCAGCCTTTTGCGAATCCTTCGGATATTGCTTTGTCTTTCCGAACATACCATACTTTTTGGAATACCGTTCTGCCGCAGAAATAACCTCTTCGGCAGATTTTTTCTTGTTCTCCAAATCATCAAGCTGTAACTGTGTTTCTTCCGCAAGCTTTTCAACCTCTGACAGCTTGTCCTTAACCATGGAAACGGAGGTCAAACCTTCGACGTTGACAATATTAAGCTGATTTGCAATCATATTCGTTGTATTCTGTACGCTTTTTGCAAAAGAAAACTTCCTTGTCTGAAAATCGAATTGCCCCATAACCTCTGCAATAATTTCCGCAACGGTCTTAACCTTAGGAAGCAATTCAATATATTCCCGAATTCTCCTCCGCAGATTTCCTTCGGTGTAATCCATACCCAAGGTTTTCAGCCTGACAAACCTCTGCTGTTCTGGAAGCTTCACAGAAATATATTTTCCACGCTTAACAGTACAGCCCTGTCGTTCCAATTCTTCCAGCAGGCTTGCAAAATCAGGAACAGTTTTAATAAGCAAATCAATTCTGCTTCGGACAATTTCTTTCCACGATGTGCCTCGCTTACGGTGTATCCACTCTCCGTAGCTTACTCCAACACGGGCGTGATTTTCTTCAGCCATAATACATTCCATTTTGTTAATTCCATATGCACGGCAAAGCTCATCTGAAACCCGTCGGATATTTTCAAGGCTCTTTTTGTTGCTGTTAAATTTCTTTCCATCCAAATCATAGGGACATAAACAAATATGATTATGAACGCAGTCACGGTCAATATGAGTTGCAACAACAGCCTGAAAGTTCTCTCCGAAAGCCTTTTGAACCCATTCTAAACCGATTTTATGTGCAACCCCTGCATCACATTCACCTGCCGCAAAGGACATAATAATGTGAAAGGATTTGACAGATGATTTACCATTGTCGGTTGGTGTTGCATAAAAATTCTTGTGCGAATAATTCTGATAGGTCAAACAAAATTCCTTTTCAGCAATCGAAATATCCTCGGAGCAGTTTACCCCCCGAAAGAAAAAACTGCCCCTCGGTTTTATCGGGATTAGCAATGTATTTCAGGCAGCCTTTAACTGAATTTCTGACAGATATGCACTTGATATACGGCATACTTCCTCCCGAAATCTTTCAAGCTGACGAAGTTCGTCAGCGGTTGCATATCCGCTTGCATTGGCAACCCTTGCAATCTGATTAACGTTGCTGCCGATTTTATTCAAAGCAGAAACGAACTCGCGACAGCCATGCAAATCAAGATTAACAATCTTTCCGTTCAAAGCTATGTGCTTGATATATGTCGCAGTTTTCATTCCGCATTCGGCGGATAACTTCTCAATCCGTTCCCATTCCTCAAAAGTGAACGTAAGATTTTTGTACTTGCGGTTCTGTCTTATCAATCAGCAAGCCTCTTTTTTAATATCAGCTTCAGCAAATTCTTTGACCTCATCAATGGTAAGAATAGCGTCAAGCTTTTCCTTGAATTCGTCGGGAGAAATATTGTCACCAAAAATCCTGTACACCATTTCACCAATCCTGTCATTGTTCTCACGTCGCTCTGCCAACTCAATTTCTTCAAGCTCATCAGCAAGAGCTTTTTTCTTGGCTTTCACCTTTTCAAATTCCGCAAGCAAGCTTGCTTCACGCTTTTCACAAGCCGAATATTCCTTGCATACCGTTTCCTTATTTCTCTTTCTTGCCATTTAATTTTACCTCTCTTCCGAATGTTTTAGTTCACTGTATCAGCAAATCAAGGGTAGGGTTCCTTTGATTATTCCCGATTTCGCCAGCAGGAATTGCCACTGAAAGGTCGGGCGAAAATCCGAAATGTAATATTACATTTCTATGCTTGCGAATAGTAGCTGCAAGCAAAAATACCCATCACCTCCAAAATTAATTTCATCAGCATCATTCCTTTCATTAAAATCTGAGAGAGCATTGCACCCTTTCATAAGTACCTACAATTTCGTCCGATTTTTTAAGTCTATTTACAGAACCAATTTACAAGTTTGTACACCTGCACAAAATATGTGCGGTGCAGTATTGCAATGTACGGATATATTGCCTCTCATAAGTAAGCTATGGGAATGAGCATTTTTAAACCTATTTGCAAAAAGTTTGGATATGTGCATAAACCAAAAGCAACGTTACTGGTTATTTTGTAACGCTGCTGAAAATATTGTTCAGTTATTTCTTGTAGAAAGTTTTCAAAATTTATCGTTATATATTTTTAACTTGCAATCATTCATAATCCCATATTTTTACATAAAAATGCGTTTCACTCCAAAAAATACCCCTTTTATTTATTTTCTGTTGAAAAATCTGAATGAAGCAAGTATATTTTAACCAAGTGTACCTACTTTAAAATTTAATGTTCAGGGGCTGATAATTATGAAAATTGCAGTATGCGATGATGAGGAAATTTTTACTGAAAACACAATAGAAATGATTTATTCCCTGCTTGCCGACAGGAATATGTGCAGCATAACCGCTTGTTCAAGCGGAGAAGAAATTCTTGAAAAACACAGAAGCGAGAACTTTGACATTATTTTTCTTGATATTGAAATGGACGGGATAAGCGGAATGGAAGCCGCAAGAGAAATACGAAAAAACGACTCCAAGGTTATCATTGTTTTTCTGACCAACTATCATGAATTTGCAGAGGAAGGTTATGAGGTAGGCGCATTCAGGTATCTTGTAAAAAATCAGCCTGAATATGTGTATGAAGAAAAATTCAAGTCTATATTGGAAGAATATTTTCAAAACCATAAAATGTTTGAGGTGAAATCCAAGAACACAACGTCATATCTTTATCTGAACGAAATCTACTATTTTGAAGTTCTGAATAAAGTAATAACTATACATACCACAGAGAATAAAATCAAATATTATGGTAAGCTTTCCGACGTGGAAGAACAGCTTAGGAACGATGAGCTTTTCATTAAGCCGCATAAAAGCTTTTTAATCAATATATCAAAAGTTTCAAGCATCAACAATAATGATATAACTATGAAAAACGGCGATGTCGTTCTGATGAGCAGAAATTGCAAGAAGCTTGTTGAAAGCAAATATGTAGCGTACATGACTGCAAGATAACAGGCAGAGTATCGAAAGGGGTATATATGCTTTGGAATATTATTGAAGCAGTTAATGTTATGCTGGAATTTATAATAGTATATCTTTTTCATACAAAGCTGTTCAAGCAGAAATATGAAACCAAATCATACTATCTTGCCGCATATTCGATTGGTGCAGTTGTTTTGTATGTCGGAGGTTTGCTGACATCAAATTCATCAATACTGATTACAGTAACATTTATTCTGCTTTTTCTTATATCATTTTTTCTTTATGAGGGCACAAATTCAAAGAAAATATTCTGCTCCTCAATGTTTATTGTTTTCATAATAACGTCAGAAATGCTGTTCATAAGTATGATGACAGTCCTTAAACTTGGAATCCCTGCCGATATAATTGAGCAGGGTGCAAACAGAATAATCGGAATGCTTGGAACGAAGATTATCTATTTCTGGATGATTTACATTGTATGTAATCTCATAAATAAAAAAACACTTAATATTCCTATTAAGCATTGGATAATGATTATTTTGATGCCTTGTATGAGTGGGATAATTTTATGTATTTTATTTCAGTCCATGACTTCGTCGGAAAGTATCAGTAATACGATTTATGTTATTTCAGTATCGGGTTTGTTGTATATAAACATTTCTGTGTTTGATTTTTTTGAAACATATCAGAAAAAGCTGAGATTATCTGTTTTGGAACAGGTTATTGAAATTGAAAATAAAAACTATGAATTACTTGAAAAATCTTACTCTGATATGAGAACTCTCAAACATGATATTGAAAATCAAATTGAAGTTGTTAAATCCCTTATTGAACAAGATAATAAAAATTCTGCTGAAATGGTTTTAAAAAATGTTTGTAAGAAACTAAATAGTGCAGGTGTAGTTTGCTATACGGGAGAATCAATAATTGATTCTATATTGAATATAAAGGTTAAAACCGCTTCTGAAATGGGAATAAATGTTGTCAGATGTATAAATGTAAGAGAATTTTGTTTGGATAAAATCGAGTTGTGCCGTGTACTAGGGAATGCACTTGATAACGCTGTTGAAGGTTGTCAACGAAGTGGGAACAATGACCCACATATTTTTATTGAAATTCAGCAGATTGAAGATAAAATTGCAATAGAAATATCAAACAGTTCAGACAAAGTTGACTTGAATAATTTGCAGACTAGCAAGCATAATAAATCGATACATGGAATAGGTATGGACAGTATTCGTGCTTCAGTCAGAATTCTGGGTGGATTTATGAATTATGATTATAAAAACGGAGTGTTCTTTTTGAAAATGGTTTTAAACAACAAAGTTACCGTTCAGGCTGTTTCGGCTACATAACACGCAAAATTATTGAAAATACGACAAATATTGCGCTATACTTTTGGCGAGGTGAATGCAATGATTGCTAAACTCGCAAAAAGTACAGCGCATTTTTTTGTTGAAAGAGAAATTGTAAACAGCAAAGATGAAGAAGTATATGCATATGGGATGGAACTTCTTTTTTCGACATTATTAAATATGTTTATTGCTGTAATTATAGGTATCATAACATCTTCGTTATTTGAAATGACAATATTTCTTACTGTATTTATACTGGCAAGGCAATGCATAGGGGGGTATCACGCTGAAACTCATTTGGGATGTATGTCGATTTTTATTGTTGTTTTGCTTACCTTTGTAACAATAGTAAAACAACTTTCAGAAGCATTTATAATCCCTGTTTCAATCATCTCGGCAGTGCTATCATTTATCCTTATTTTACTATTTGCTCCTGTTGAACATCCCAATAAGCCTTTAAACAGCAGTGAAAAAAATGTGCTTCGCAGGAAAGCGATAATTTTATTTGGCGTTTTTTTGTTAATTATTCTTGTTATTTTGATATTTTTTGTTTTTAGAAGATATGCTATATGTATTTCGCTTGGCGGATTTACTTCTGCTGTTGCAATGGTGTGCCAGAAGATAAAGAACTGTCACAATTCAAGTCATTAATGCAAAATGCATTAATATATAATTTTTATTTTTGGAGGGTTTATTTATGAAACTTACAAAGCAAATTTCAATGGACAAACTTATGGGTGTATTTGCCGGATTGGCCCTTATACTCAGCGTTACATCTGTATCAAACGCTTGTTTCTTTGCGTTTGCTCAACCTAAAGTTCCCGATGGACTTAATAAATTTATAAAAAATAAGTAAGAAAACAAATCGGCTTGCGGATAAAAATTCCTGCAAGCCGAAAGAATTTAAGGAGGTAAAAATGAAATCTGTAAAAAGAATGTTTTCTATATTATTATCTATGATAATGGCAATAAGTTTTTCAACCATTACAACAATAAATGCTTATGCTGAAGAAAATCCTATATTATATCTTGAAGTCAGCAATACGCTCACAGCTCAGGATACTTTTGCATGGGATGAATATGATCATTACAATTATTCTGACAGATGGCTGCCTACATTGCCAAAACATATTATATACGATGGCGATAATATAAAGATGATTGGTTATAGTGTAGAACCATTTAAGGATTTTCTATTTGTGGAAGATGATAATTCTTCAAAGAAAATACTGTCATCTGATTTGCAACGAGATAGTTCAAGCTGGCATACAGTGGAAAGTGGTGGATTTCTTTTTAATGCTTCCATAGAAAATGGAATACTTCGAGGATTTGCCGTGCTTGTAACAGGAAGGGGAATGCAACTTGTTGAATTGACAGGTGTTGATGTAGACTCTTTTACAAATGGGAATTATGAAACTGTTGCTTCTACAGGTAAAATATTGGCAACGTACTCAATGAATTTTCCATACAAAAAACATCATGTCAAAATTGAAGCAAGCAAGTCTGAAGTTTCGGTATGGGATGATGGAACTTTGGTAATTGAAAAATTTGCTCTTCCTGAAAATGATTATGGATTTGGTTATGGACCTATTACGAGTTATTATTCACATTCGTGTAGCCAGCAGTCTTCATTCACCTTTTCTAATATTAAAATGGAAACAGTAACAGGATATTATATAAGGTTAGAAAAAACAAAAGACATCTGGGGACTGACAGATGAATATTGGAAAGATACCTTTACTCTTACAAGTGTGGAATATATTCCTGATGAAAAAGAAACTATTGCCAATTTTAGCGAATACCCCTTATTCAAGAATGCCGAAGATATGATTTTATTCTATCCTGATGGAACATATGAACATATTCCGTGGTCAAATGGGAAAGCTGATTATATTAATGCCGAACGATATATAAATGTTCTTGAACAGAATACAGATGTTGGTCTGGTCGAACTGAAGCCAGGTCAGCGGATTATAGGGGCTTATGCAGAATAAAAATAAGGAGTTTTGAAAAAATGATACGACATAGAAAAAGATTAACTGCACTTTCGCTCAGTGCAATGCTTATGCTTAATATGGCATCTGTTACATTATCTGTTTCTGCACAAGCAGGCGAGTCGAAAACATATGTTCATGACGGATATACCGTTGAGTATACAATAATGAATGAGTGGGCAGGCAATCAGAATATTCAAGTTAAAATTACAAATACAAGCGATGAAGTGCTTTCGGGTTGGGCTGTTGGTTATGATGCAATAGGAGAAATCAACGGACTTTGGAATGCTCAGATATATGGACAACAAGGAACAGAATATATTATAAGTTCTGAAAGTTATAACTGCGAACTTGAACCAGGACAATCGACAAATTTTGGATATATACTTACGGGCGATAATTTTGGTATACCTTACAATATTTATAATTGTGCTGAGAGAATTGACATTACAGATGACTATAATGTGTACTTTGATATAGTTGGAGATTACGGCGATACATATCAGGCAGAAATGGTAATTGAAAACCTTTCCGATACTGATATTAACGCTTGGCAACTTAGCTTTGATGGTAACGCAACAATAGATAATCTCTGGAACGGTAAAATTCTTGAAAACGAAAATGGTAGTTTCAAGGTGAAAAATGCAGAGCATAATGTTGTTATCAAGGCAGGAGATTCGGTAAGTTTTAATTTTAGTGGTACAAAGCTTGTTAATGAATCAGATGTTGTTGAAACTATTGTATCTGTAATTGAGCCTGTATCGGAAACAACCGCTTTTACAGATGTTTTGGAAGAAGCAGTTACAGATGTGTCAAGAAATGATGCTTTTGTTGACGAATTTGAAACAGGAGATACTTTTGATAAAGAGATCCTGAACGAAACGGACTTCGTTGCAGAAACTACAACTGGATTTGAGCAGGAAATCGAAACAAACGCAGAAGTTATTTTTGATAATTTTAAGCTCACAGGCATTGTAATTCCTATGGAATTTGATTTTGAAATTGACCCTGAAATGGACAGCGATGAAGACGGACTTCCAGACTACATAGAAAAGGAACTTGGTTCTGACAGGTATAATGCTGATACCGATGACGATAATCTTCCGGATGGGTATGAATATTTTATACTTGGTACTGACTTAACAAAAAAAGATTCTGATAACAACACAATATCCGACGCTGATGAGGATTTTGATGAAGATAACCTTTCCAACTTTGATGAATACAACCTCGGCACAGATCCATTCAGCAAGGATAGTGATTATGACAATCTTAATGATTATGACGAAATTAATATTTATAACACAGACCCGAGCAAATATGACAGCGACGCTGATAAGGTTTCTGATGGCGATGAAATCGAACTTGGTCTTGACCCGAACAATCCCACAACCAATGGCTATCCTGATAATGAATACACAACAAAGCAGATGGTCGATGAAGATAGCAGAACTTTTGATTATATAAATACAATCGAAAATAATCCATACACTGTTTCTGTTGAAATTACAGCGGCGGGTGTGGCTGAAAACAACCTCTCCGCAGGTGAAAGTGGTTATTCATATTCAATTCTCCAGAACGACGCTGTGCTTGGTGTTGTTCCTGAACTTTCTTACAATGACGGACTTTCTGTTACTGATGTAATTATCAATTTTGATGTTGATACAACCCAAACTGATACTTCTATAGAAAATTTGATGGTTTTCAAATATTTTGAAGATAACAATATATTATTACCTATAGAAACAACATATAATAAAGATACAAATACAGTTTCTACCCATGTGGATGAAGTAGGCACATATTGTCTTATTGATGTTGAAAAATGGCTTGATACTCTCGAAAAAACTCCAGCTGGGAATTATTATAAAGATGAAGAAAACGAGCCTGCGAACATTGTTTTCTGTATTGATACAAGAAGTATTATTGATGAAGAAAGTTTCAAAAATGTGAAAGAGGAGATAAAGACCATTATAGAAGACGCACTTCTGAAATATTCTGATATAAAAGTATATGTATATTATCAACAGTTCGGAAGTGATTTCAGACCAACAAACCATCTTCTAAAGGATTCAAAGGGGAATAATTATTTTACAAACTATGAAGAAGCAGTTTCAGCACTTGACAAACTGGATACATATGTGATAAAAAATAATTACTGGTCATATGATTTTGTTGAAGCAACACAGTTTATGATTGACAGTTGTGATGAAAAAATCATTGCAATGTATCATATTACTGCTGACGACAGAGTAGTGGGGAGCATCGGTAAGGCAAAGAAACTTACACAGACTGTTGCCAACGATAAATATACAACAGTCAATGACGAGGAAATTCAGCGCATTTATGTAAGTACACTTTGTCTTAATGACACAGAGCCTTTTGACACCTCTTCTTATGCCTATGAGCTTGCCAAACTCTCAGGTGGTATTGCAGTAACAGGTTATGATGTTGAAACAGAAGAATTTTTTATAAATGGCATTGAAGGTGTAACTTCTAAAAATAACAACAATAATATTGAACAAATTGAGACTAACAGCGATAATGAACTAACAAAAACATCTCCATTTGTTTATTCTATAAAAAGGAATATGATAGGTATTTTAGGAGAAGGTAATGAAGGTACCTACAAAATTATTAGTTCAACAGGTCTGACTACAATTAAACTTAATCAGAAGTTAACTAAAGATTCAGAAGAGGATTTTGATGGAGATGGTTCATCGGATTGGGAAGAAATTGATACAGGGCTTATAATGGGGATAAGACACAGCGTTTTATCAGAGATTAAAGCGAAAGATATGTTTTCAACAAAAGAATATTGTAAATTAAAGGGCGAAAGTTTGTTTTACGTTGAAAGTGGATACACACAGTTATTTAATAAATATGTGGCGATGTATTTCAGACCGGAAAATAATACAGCAGAGGCAAAAGAAAAAAGCCTGAAAGATGCCGAAGAGGCTTTGGGTAAAATTCGTATTCTGCCGATAAGGTCAGACCCTACTAACCCTGATAGTGATGGGGACTATATGCTGGATGACATTGATAACAATTTTGTTCAAAATTTGATATATTGGGATATTAAGGATGAAAAACCATTGTATGCATATGCAGATACTAAAGAAAATTATGGATTAAATTCTGCTGGAATTTGGGTCGAAAAAACATCAAAAAGCCCAGATGAATATATTGTAAAAAAAACAGTTCCTCTTACTTATTATTTATCTCAAACCAAATCTACACCAAGCTATGGCGGTAATATTAATGAGTTAACCGGGGCATCAAAAATATATCTCCCATTCCCATACGAGTTACAAGAATATATGCAAAGTTGTTGTGACACAGTGATTCGTGAGGTTAAAACTAATTCTAAGTATGCTGATATAGAAGGCTGGCGAATAGATATGTTGGAAAAGTATTTGACACCAGAATTATTAATGGCAATTGGCACAACAGAGTCTGGATGGACATATGGAGGAATATACGGCATAGGAATTAGTGAAACTTATACGGGCATTATAAATTCAGGAGCTTCGGTTATGCCAAATACAGTTGCAGGTGTTAATGCTTCTACAGATAAAAATGATTACATTAATATCTACTGCAGTATTTCTGGAACGACTTGTTTATTAGCATATATTTTTTTGTATGTAGGTGATTCACGAGTCGGATTCGAAAAAAAAGATTACGATATTACCGAAAAATCTTTTGAACAAAAATTTATTTATGATGTAATATATGCATATGGTTCTGGATGTGAATTGGATTATTACCGTTCTGAAACTAGAATATCCTCTGCTTATAAAATTTATGCTTTTAATGAATTTCTAAAAGTAAATGGTTCCGAATGGACAGATTGGACCAAAGAACTTATAGGAGGCTATTGCGATAATGTTACAACATTTACTTGGATATATAACAATCCTCAAGAGTACTCAAATGTGGTTTTACCCCAAAATTCAAAAGTTGAGTAAATTTCATATACATAAAAACACATCAATGTTTTTAATATTATTAATTATGGGCGTAATATTAACCGGTTGTAATCAGCAATCGGTTAATATTACACATGACACTTCTGTTGCTGAAAGTGGACATAGCTCTTCTGAAACTTCGTCGTTATTTACCGAAAATATAATTGATATTGATAATAAGCTTGAGCATAACAGTACTGAAATGCCTATTGCCGAAATTGATATTAATTTTGATGGTATTTGTGAAGATTTTTTTGTTGAGAATAGTGGTTATAGAATTGTTATGTATACTGATGAGAAAAAAACCGAAAGTTATTATGAAGTTAAAATACCTC
>JAGAJY010000204.1 GCA_017848125.1 Oscillospiraceae bacterium | reverse complement strand
CAGACTTTCGCTTTTCATAAGCATCGGAAATTTTATCTGCCATACCTCCAAGCTGATCCTTCAGCTCCGCAAGCATTTCCCTGTGAGCTTCCGCATCGGCAGCGGACCTTACTCCTGCCGATTTTATATAACTGTATTTTTCAAGCTCCTTAACGTCCTTTGCAAGCAGAGGTCGGCGGCTTAAAATTTCAAGATATTTCGGAATATCCTCTATCAGCTTTTCTTCCTCGGCGATTTTCTTCATAAGCTCGCTCTTTTCATTTTTCAGATCTGCAATATGCTCATCTGCATCAGCAACAGTTTTTTTGAAATCATCAAGCGTATGAATATCATTTTTCCGAAAATAGAAAAGAAGCTCTGAACATTTCTGCACCTCTCTGTATGTTACAAAATGCAGTCTGTCCGATTCGGGTTTTCGGTAAAGCTGAATTTGAATCTGTCTGATACAAAGTGCGTAATCTCTCTGTATTCCCACAAAACTTAACGCAGCCGATAAGGGCATCTCCATATTCTTGTTTGCAATTCTGTAAGCAAGATGTTCAAGAGAATATCCGTCACCCAGACGATAAGTTCGGATAGCTTTCCGATTAGGCTTGACCTTTATCGCAAGATATTTTCCTCGGTTAATGCCATAGCCTTTTGATTTTAGCTCGCTTATTAAATCGTCAATACTCCGAACATCGTCTTTTATGATAAGGCTGTCTATCTCATCACATAAATTCTGTTTCCAAGACCGTCCCTCTTTTCGGGATTTGTACTCCCCATACTTATGATTGGGACGATATTTCGGGTGTTCGATAATCGACAGACCGTGAGCTTTTGCAATTTCATCGGAAACCTTTTTGCATAATCTCAGGCTCTGACGATTTGCATACCAGTGTTTTCCGTCAAGGTCATAAGGCAGAACTGCGAAATGATTATGAATATTACAAGCCTTTTCGTGTCCGCAATTCATACGGTCTGCTATTTCTTCAATTTTAAAGATAATATACACACGATTATGCTCATCAATCCAGTTGTTTTTTCGGCTAAGCTCCATTCTTTCAAGCAAAAGACCATACAAAAGCTTGGCTTCGTTTGACAAATCTCCGAAATTATCCTTGTCCGTGAAAAGCACTCTCGGTATCCTGACAAATGAGAACTGCTCCGCTTCCACTCCGTAATAAAAATCAAAATCTATCTTTGACATAACGCACACTACCTTTTCACCTCAAAATACGCTTATCGTAGCACTCCAAAAGCTGTAAGGACTTTGCTTTAAATCCGTTCTCGTCAAGAGAATCTATCAGTTCCTCGGTGGATTTTCTGCCTATAGCACGAATACCAACTATCCTTTCGGGAGCAGTTTCAAGTATATCTCCTATTGTCAAAAATCCCTCTTTCCGCAAAACGTTATATGTCCTCACGGTCAAATCAAGGACAGCAATATCCGCCTTATAGTAATCGGGAGGATCAAGCTGTTGTTCCTTATCCTCATACCGAAACTCACACAAGGCTCTCTCGGTTTCCTTAATATGTTCAACCAGCCTATGCATACCCATTTGGATGTATTTCAGCTTGGCAAAATGTTTCAGCTTATGTACTGCCTTGAATAGAATCTGCTGTGTCAGTCCCTTTGATACTCCATTTTCTTCTGATATTTCTGAATAAGTCATCCCCTCTTTGTATCTCATTCGCAAAAACAATGCTTCACGCTCGGTCAAAGTTTCATTTATGACATATTCAAGTGCTATATCACTGTCATTGGAGAGCTTGTCCGCTTCATCACCGTGAAACAGGGTTACAAGCAGATTGTATGGGTACTTCCGTATATCTTTATCCATTTTCATATTCCTTTCATTTAGACAACAAAAAAGGCTTCCGTACACTTACATTAACGTAAGCATACGGAAGCCTTGCTTCCATACTATAAATATAAATACAACAATATTCCTGCACTATGACGAAAATGGCTCTATAAACGATTTATGACGACCTATCGTCGAGGAAAAGAGTTTAACAAACATTACTCTCTGACCTCTCGATTAGGTCGCCTTAAAAATTGCTTGGCTCCCCCGTCAAATCTTAACACTAACCGATTTTAAAATTTTATTCATAAATCAGCTTACCTGACTTATGAACTTGTATTTAATCCTTACGTTCTGAACAATATCATCAGGTGTTACGATTTCTCGTTCACACACTTCGATTTTATCAACGAGGGTGTTGAGGATTTCCTTGTTTACAGTTTCTATCTTGGTAAATCTTCTCATCAGACCAACAAACTTGTCCACATTGGTATAATGCTCCGTTGTTGCTTTAAGCTCCGCTTCAAGCTGCTCTTTCCTTGCGGTATAGCTTTCGATACGGCTGTTGCACTCATTGGACATTCTTTCAAAAAGCATAGCATTTTTGATTATTCCATCATAATAATCATCATATAGCTTGCTATACTTTTTTGTTTCCCTTTCAAGCATTTTTTCAAGTTCGCTGAGTTCAAAATTTATCTGACTGACATCAGGCAGCTTTTCAGTTATCTTGCATATCAGATTATCTCTGAACTGTTCGGTATCCCTGCTGTAAGCAACAAGCATTGAATTTATATCCGCTATAACCGCAGCATTAAGATTGTCAAGAGGAATATTGTGCGTAGTGCATCTTTCCACTCCTGCCTTTCTTCCTCTGCTGTTGGCACATACATAAAATATGCTTTTATTTGGCGGTGAACTTATCCACATCGTTCCGCCGCAATCTGCACATACAAGGATACTGTGTTGCTATGGTTTTCTGTGTTTCAATCGAAATGCTTGTGCCATCGTTCAGATCATCTTCTGACAATCTGCAATAACAAGCGGCTTTTAATAATCTCTGTTCCATAATCAAATTCCTTTCATTATGGTATCTCCCCAAAGCTACTGATTGAAAAAGCAACATTATCATCAAGCTCAACTGCAATAATATCACTGACTATCTTTTCAGTTTCCATTATATTTACAGTAATATTTCTGATTGTGGTGTCAATATCCATTGTTGCCCTCATCTGAAGTCCCACAAGCGGATAATATTACTGGTACAGAGCTACAGTCTGAACAAGTCAGCTGCATTTCAATATTTTTGCGTGTAACCTTACCCTTACTTAGGTCTTATGCTATATCAACAACTTGAAATAAATATTATGTTTCCTTAATTATCTTCCTCCTGCCATATAAAGCAGAGCATTGCAAATTGCGGCGGCAATATTGCTTCCGCCCTTTCTTCCTTTTGCAACTATATAGGGCACGCCCGACTCCATGATCATTTCCTTTGACTGCACCACATTGACAAAACCAACGGGAACACCTATAATTAGTTCGGGGCGAAAAATACCGCTTTCAATAAGATCATAAAGACGAATAAGCGCTGTGGGAGCGTTTCCCACAGCATAAATCACAGGCTTATCAAGTGTTGCCGCCTTATCAACAGAGGCGGTCGCTCTTGTCGTGCCATTTTTCTTTGCATTTTCTGCAATGTCCTTATCAGACATAAAGCACATGGCCTCACAGCCGAGCCTTTCGAGCGCTGTTTTGTTTATCCCCGATTTTGCCATATTTGTATCGGTTACGAAAACCGCACCGTTTCTTATTGAATCAAGTGCAGTTTTCACAGCATTTTCCGAAAAACATAGATTATCGTAATAATCAAAATCTGCTGAGGTGTGGATCACACGCATAACTATGGGCTTTATCTCGTCAGAGATTTCTCTCTCCCCCAACTCGCTTTCAATAATCTCGAAGCTTCTTTTTTCTATTTCGTCGGGAAGTACATATTCAAGCTTCAATACTCGATCCCCTTTCTTGCTCTTATCCCATTTTGATAGGGGTGTTTTACACAGCATATCTCGCTTATATAATCCGCATTGTCAATGAAAATCTCAGCAGGCTTGCGTCCTGTCAGCACAATCTCACAGCTATCCTTTCCTCCCAGTATCCGCTTTTCGGCAAGGGTTTTATCCATAAGTCCATAGCCGTATGCGCAGTTGAATTCATCAAGAATAACCATATCAAATACGCCGCCAAAGGCATATTTAATAAGTTCATTGTGACAAACGGTTATGTCAGCCTTATCTTTATCGCTCATATTTTTTACAAAGCCGTAATTTCTGTCGCAGCGCTTTACAGTTATACAAGGGATCAGCTTCAAGGTATTAAGCTCGGCAGTATCGCCGCCTTTCATAAACTGTATGAAGCACACTCTCATGCCTGCTCCCGCCGCCCTTACAGCAAGTCCGACAGAGGCTGTTGTCTTTCCTTTTCCATCACCGCAGTATATATGAAGAAGTCCCATTATTTTCCTCTTTTCCGCTTAACAATAATTATTACCGCCGCCGAAATCACAAGCAAGGCGGCTGTTACAATTATTATAACAGGAACGGGATCAAATTTCAATGCCCCGTCAGGCAAAGTGTCAGACATAAATACAAGCGTTCTGTCATACCATTTCTGTTTTCTTATACTGAAGCCTGCACAGGAAAATTCCTTGTCAAGCGCTTCAACAGGGATTTCGTAGCAATATCTGCCCTCGGTTGTTTCAATAAAATAAGAAAACTTGCTGTCGGGAGCAATATCCGCTTCTTCTCTTGTGCCGAGAAACAGCTTTTCATATCCCGTACCGCTCAATGTCATTACAGCGGTCATTTTTTCACCTGCAACAGTCAGCTGACAGTCAATTATTTTAAACATAGATGAGCTTGACTTAACTTCAATGTTATACGTGCCGTCATTTATCTCATCTGCATAAATCGGCGTCAGCTCCTTTTCGCAGGAACAAAAGCAAACCGCCATTATCACAAGCATAATAACAGAAATAATTTTTTTCATTATATCACCCGAATAAAGCCATGCCACAGGATTAAGGAACCGCTGATTAAATCGCTTCACGACCCTCTCAGTGACGGATTTTCGAGCGCCGGAAGCGATGGCTACGCCTTTAATCAGCGGTTCCTTGACCCATGGCATAGCTTGTTTTTAATCAGTTAAGACCTTTTACAGCCTCTGATGTATGAGCAACGTACATATCCTGTACTGCTTCGATCGCACCAAGCCCCTTCAATGAGCACTCAACTTCAATACCCTCTGCTTCAAACGCAAGCTTCCAGCTGCCTTCCTCATCACCTGCCATATCATTGTTTGCGTGGTCGCCCGCAACTACCATAAGAGGCTGGAGAACTACCTTTGAATAACCGCCTGCCTTAACGCCTGCGATAACATCTTCAAGTGTGGGGCTGCCTTCAACTGTACCTACAAAGTAGTTATTATTACCCTTTGCGGCAAAGGTTTCCTGAAGCTTTCCGTATGCTGCATTAGCCTCGTGATGTGTGCCGTGACCCATAAATACAACTGCTGTTCCGTCAACGTTGTAAGCCGCTGTATCAGCTGCAAGAGCGTCTGCAAGGGCTGTATAGTCTGCATCGGATGTAAGGAGAGGAGCACCAACGGAAACCTTGTCAAACTTACCCTTATATTCGTCAACAACTGCCATAAGGTCATCATATTCAAAGCCGCTCATAACGTGTGTAGGCTGAACTACAAGCTCCTTAACGCCGTCATCAACAAGTCTGTCGAAAGCCTGTTCAACGTTGTCGATAGCTGCACCGCCGTTTTCCTTGATAACATCAATTACGATCTGGCTTGTAAATGCACGTCTTACTTCGTAATCAGGGTTTGCCTCCTTGATCGCATTTTCAACTGCACCGATCGTCACCTCTCTGTTATCATCAAAGCTTGTACCAAAGCTTACCGCTAAGATAACAGGGGGCTTTTCCTCTGCCTGACAGCCGCTCAAAGTCATAGCTGCCGTCATAATTCCTGCCATAATAAGTGCCTTTCTGTTTCTTTTCATTTTTAATACCATCCTTCTTCGTGTCTTTCCACGATAAATTTATATAAACACACATATCTGTGTATTTAACCGAAATATTTACGGTAATATTTTTCGGGGATACCGTAAAGCCCCATAATATTTTCGGGTATAAAAACTATATCGGGTGTTCCCGAAAGTGTAATTTTCCCTTCCTTAATGCAAAGAACGTGATCGGAGATCTTCTCGGCAAAATCAAGCTCGTGCATTGACAGAATAACCGCCATCTGTCTTTCCTTTGCAAGACCCTGCAGTATCTCAAAAAACTGAATCTTGTGATGTATGTCAAGATAAGAAGTCGGCTCGTCAAGAATAAGTATTTCCGGCTCCTGACATATGGCACGGGCAAGCATTACCCTCTGCCTCTGACCGTCGCTTACGGAATTAAAATCTGCTTGCGCAAAGTCCTGCATTGATACTGCTTCCATTGCGGTATTTACTATTTCTTTATCCTTTTGCGTAAGCAGTCCGAAGCTGCCCGTATATGGATAGCGCCCTGTTTCAACCACCTCACGGCAGGTCATAAGCTCGGGTCGGATACGTTCTGTCAGCACCACCGAAAGCTTTTTTGCCATTTCCTTTTCTGAAAATCCAAGCAGATCCTGATCGCCGATCATAACTGTGCCATTAAGCCTTTTGAGGTATCCTGCAATAGTTTTAAGCACCGTTGATTTTCCTGCTCCGTTAGGACCGATAAGGGTAAGAATTTCTCCCTGTTTGACTTCAAACTCAACACCGTTCACTATAACCCTTTTGCCGTAGCCGACTGAAAGTCTGTCAGCCGAAATAAGCGTTTTATCCATTCATTTCTCCTAGCTTATGCTTAAGCATTATGATAATTACCACAGGTGCGCCGAAAATTGCCGTCACTGTGCTTATGCTAAGCTCTGTGGGAGCGAAAACCGTTCTTGCTATCATATCGCACAGCATACAGAAAATGCTTCCGCCAAGAAAACAGGCAGGGATCATAACAAGCGGCTTCGAGGTTTTAAAAAGCACACGGATAATATGCACAACAGCGATACCCACAAAGGAAACAGGACCTGCAAAAGCTGTTACCGATGCGGATAACAGTCCCGAAAGAATTATAAGCAATGCACGGAGCAGCTTTATATTTACTCCCATATTCTGCGCATAGCTTTCACCAAGCATATATGCACCGATGGGCTTTGAGATAAGTATTGTACCAAGCACTCCCATAAGCACTAAAATGAAAATAACCTTTACATTATCCATACTTGTTCCCGAAAATGTACCCATAGACCAGTCGTGCAGATTAACTATATCCGAGTCATCTGCAAAGGTAACGAGAAAATCCGTAACAGCTGAACAAATATAGCCCGTCATAACTCCGCACACCACAAGCATTGACATCTGCTTTACCCTGCGTGAAACAAGAAGGACAAATCCAAGGGAGAGCATCGAGCCGACAAATGCTGATATTATCATAAATGCTGAGCTAAGCGACCCGAAAATCCCAGCCGCAAAAATCATTGAAATTGCTACGATCAGCTTTGCACCCGATGACACGCCAAGCACAAAAGGACCTGCAATAGGATTATGAAAAAATGTCTGCAAAAGATAGCCCGAAAGGGATAATGCGCCTCCTAAAAGCAGTGCCGCCAAGGCTCTCGGAATACGAATTTTCCACAGTATATCGCTTGCGGCATTTTCTTCTCCGAAAATTGCTGTAACAGCGTCAGAAACGGATATATCAGCACTTCCTGTGATGAGATTTGCAAAAAGCACCGCTATATCGCCCAGAAAAAGAAGCACAAATAATGCGGTCGTTTTTCCTTTAGACATCGCACTCACCTCATTCCAATCTGAACAGAAATACAGGCGGCTTTTCTTCGGCATTGCCTGTGAAAATCGAATTGAGATCGGAAATAACCGTACCAAGCTTCATAGTTTCCTGAAAAAGATTTTCCTTTGTACACCACACATTTCCGTTCTGCACAGCTTTGAGATCGGCAATCAGTTCATTCTTTGCTATAAGCTCATCAATGGTCGTGACCTCGCCGCCTATGGTGCTGTTATATATGATAAAATCGGCATCTTTCGCCTGCAAATAAAACTGCTCCGGTTCTATTGTTACGGAAGATGTTGCCTTGTCATCACCGAGATTCTCAAACACGTTCTCTCCGCCCGCAAGCTCGATCATCTTTGTGATGTAATCACCTGATTTTCGGGTCACAATCTGTCCCGATGTACTTATGTAAAAGAATGCGGCAGTTTTGCCTGTGCTGTTTTCCGAGATCCCCGAAAGCTCATCTGACTGAGCCTCGAAAAGCTGACGGGCAAGCTCGGATGTATCAGTCATCTCGCCGTAAACCTTTATCCATTCGCTTCTGCCGAGAGGGTGACTTTCATAGCTTGAATAATCCACAAAAACGGTTATTCCAAGCTCATTAAGCTTATCCTTAACCTCAGGAGAATGGTCTATCATAGTGGACTGAATTGACAATGCACATTCATTTTCAAGCAGCATTTCATAATCAGGCTCACGGTATTTTCCTGCATAAAGCATTGTACCGTTTTCCATAGCATTGCGGGCATAACCGATGTGCCAGTCATCTGCCTTTGTTCCTGAGAATTTAACAGCCTCACCCTTTTCAAGCTCAGCAAAAAGACCCATTGCCGAGGTTGCGGCAAGATAAATATTTCCCGTCGGCTTTTTGATAACAACTATATCTTCGGATAGCCCGTCAGGTATCTCCATGCCTTCGGGAACAAGCAGAAAGCTTTCGCCGTTCATAGTATGGATCACGGAATATCCGTCATTGTATCGGTCGATAGCAAACTGCTCCGCATATGTAAGCTCTGCACGCTCGGAAAATGTAAGTCCGTCTATTTCTATATATTTTTCGGGTATCGTTTCTGCCTGCGAACATCCCGTAAGCATAATTGCAAACAGAATTACAGCAGCCATTATTTTTTTAATCACGCTTATTCTTCTTTCTTTTTATAAATAATACAGCTATTATACCTACAGCAATAACCGCTCCGACAACTGCCGCTGACAGCGGAAATGTATCATTTTCCTTTAATGTTTCGGAATTGAAATTCAGCGTGTATTCTATAAGATGCGGCTCACTCATAGCAAGTGTTTCTGCAAGTATGGGAATATCAGTATCAAGTGCAGGTACTTCAACAAGAAAGGTTGAATATTCTTCGCTGCTTACGGGATAATATTCCTTTCCGTCAACTTCCATATAATCATAGCTGTTACTGCTCCATACGATTTCAGCAGTCATAATGCCGTTTTCAATTTCAAGCTCAGCAGGTGACTTGATCTGTGAACGCCCTGTTCCGCCTGTCATAGTCACTTCTATTGTATAACTTCCGTCTTTCATACATCTTCCTTTCAGGCAATAAAAAATGCGCCTTTACCGCAAGTAAAGACGCACAATTTACAAATACAAATAGGCATAATGCCGCACCAAAACAAGCCTGATACCAATCATCAAAAAACTATATACAAAAAATCTTCGCATAATCCATATGCGCATGATTATGCTCGATTTTTTGTATAGTTTTAATTGATGCTTAGTATTACAGACAATAGCAAGGCTTAATATATGTAAACGTACTGCCAATTTTACTCGTGGCATTGAAATCATATTCAGATACAATTTCCGTACAAACAACAGGCAGGTCTCCCGACTTATGTATCAACGCTCGGAAAGGTCTTCCCACGATAACGCAGTGACTGTGCTTCAAAACACTATCTTTCTTCGCTCCTCAATTACGGTGACGAGTTCGTGCGGGAATTACTGCAAAATTGCAATTCACCCGACTTCCCTTTTCATCGGACCCGACTCACAATGTGAGCGTCCGACACCTGTCATTTCTTATTAAATTTTCAATGTATTCAACAATAACTAATCATATCATAGCAAGAGTGTTTTGTCAAGGAAAATTTGATATTTTTTCAGATACCGTCATTCAGGATCTTGTAAACAAGCTCCATATCAATGTTTTTCCTTACCTCGTCCGCAAGCAGATCATACTGCATTTCTTTATATGCTCTGCGGTCCGTTTTATTTCCGCTGTAAATAATACCCTTGCGTTCGTAGAGTTTTTTTACGATACGTTCAGATACATCAGAACAATCAAAAATAACGTGAATATAACAGCCGTAAACATTTCCGTTCTGAGATCCACCGCAGTCAAGCAATGCTTTATCATCGGACTGAGTTATACCCATATGTATCTCATAACCCGAAAACTCAGCTCCCGAAAGGCAGGAGAAAACACCGCCGACATCTGCAAATTTTCCGCTTGTGCGGCTTGTTTTTTTCTCCTTTGAAAAAATTGTTTTACATCTGAGGAGCCCCATTCCGTCAACATCACCTCCGCCCT
>JAGAJY010000203.1 GCA_017848125.1 Oscillospiraceae bacterium | reverse complement strand
GGATAAAGGACGAGCAGGCTCTGCGGAAATGGAGCTCTGACCGCTTCGGCGAATTTCCCGTAACAGCTGATGATATCAACAATAAGTACCTCGGGCACAACGGCGACTGCATTGAAGCCGACAATTTCTATCCCCTGACCGTATTTGACGACAGCGGCGCTGTAGGTCATCTGATACTCAGATATACAGACCCCCATAAAAAAACGATCAGATTCGGCTTTGTGATAGTTGACGACAGCAAACGGGGACAGGGATACGGCAAGCAAATGCTTATGCTTGCTGTCAGGTATGCGTTTGAGATATTCGGCGCGGAAAAGCTCACCCTTGGAGTGTTTGAAAATAATACTCCTGCGTACCATTGCTACAAGGCTGTGGGATTTGAGGAAAACGGCGAAGAAGCGTACTGCGAATTATTCGGTGAGCAATGGAAGATCATTGAGATGGAGATGAAAAGGGGATAGCTGTCAAAATGTTTTTACCAAGATTTACAAGTACAATTGCTGTATAGTGTGTATTGAGATGATGATACGAAAATATAAATATTATTAAATAATAAGGTGAATAACTGTATGACTAAGAAAAAAACGCATGAGCAATTTGTTAATGAACTTCGAGAGGTAAACCCAACAATTGAAGTAATGAGTTTGTATCAAACGGCATTAACCAAAATTCAGATAAAATGTTCTTTGTGTGGAAATATGTGGGAGTCAAAGCCTAATTCACTTCTTATTGGAAGTGGGTGCCCGAATTGTGGAAAAAAGAAAATAGGTGATGCATTAAGAAAAAGTAATAGTGATTTTATTTCAGAATTGGCAGTTGTTAATCCAAATGTTGAAACGTTAGAGGAATATGCAGGTAACAGAGTAAAGATTTTGTTGCATTGTAAGATTTGTGACCATGAGTGGAAAACCAATCCTCATGATTTGCTTTCAGGCCACGGTTGTCCAATGTGTGGTTATGAAAAACAAAAAAATGCTCAAAGGCGAACGCACAAGGATTTTTTGGAGAGTTTGGAAAAAGTAAATACAGAAATACATGTAATAGATGAATATGTAAATAATCATACAAAAATAAGATTCCAATGCAAAAATTGCGGGAGGATATGGAAGACAGTTCCCAATAGTGTATTATTAGGACATGGGTGTCCTGATTGTGCACATTCGTCAACTTCGTTTCTTGAACAAGTTATTCTGCAGTCATTTAAAACAGCATTAGGTGAAGATGATGTGATATCAAGAGATCGAAGTCTTATTGGGATGGAACTTGATATAGTGATTCCGTCTTTGAAAATTGCATATGAACCAGGGAGTTGGGCATGGCATTATAATAAAAAAACAAAAGATACCCAAAAAAGGATTAGGTGTAAAGAACTTGGTTATCAGTTAATAACCATTTATACGGATTATAAATCAAATGATATTCCGTATGATAGCAATTGTTATACATTGAAATATAATTTAGGTGTTTCCAATTGGGACGAAACAAAATCTTTTGTAACTGAATTGCTATGTGAGCATAATATTAAGCTAAACGAAGACCAATGGGAAAAGGTGAGGGAGGTTGCTTTAGAAAAAAGCAGAAAAATAACAAACGAAGAGTGTATAGAAAAACTGTACGCTGTTAATCCTAAAATCAAAGTAATAGGAACGTACATTAACAATTCAATAAAAGTAAAACTACAATGCTTGATTTGTGGTAAGATTTGGGAATCAATGCCAAGTAGCGTATTATCAGGACATGGTTGTCCTTATTGTGGAAAACGGCGTTCAGCAGATTCTATGCGAAAGACACAAGAACAGTTCGTTTCTGAACTAAAAATGATAAGTCCTAATATTATTGTGTTAGGCGATTACGTTAATACAAAAACGAAAATTCTTTGTGAATGTCAGGTATGCGGAAATAGATGGGATATTCTTCCTCAAAACCTTTTGAAAGGTCAGGGGTGTCCTTTATGTGCAAGGACAAGAGCTGCAAATAAAATGAAGAAGACACATAATCAATTTGTTGATGAATTGAAAAATAAAAATTCGTTATTGAAAGTGTGTAGTCCATATGTTGACAGTTATTCAAAAATAAAAATAGAATGTATGAATTGTGGTTATTTTTGGCATGTAAATCCTACAAGAATTTTAAAAAAAAGCAGTTGTCCAAAATGTTCGAAAAATAAGAATTGAAATTATAATATTCGTGATGTGATAATATGTTTGATAGTATAAAGATTATGTGTATTTACACTCAAAAAAGTAATCTCCCCGTATTGACAAGCTTCGGCATATATGCTATAATAGCAATGATAAAACCTTATCAAGAGCGGCTGAGGTACTGGACCTGTGAAGCCCGGCAACCTGATTGCGTCCCGTGGGGACGGAGGAAAGGTGCTAATTCCTGCGGAATTTTTCCGAGAGATGAGGAGATTACAAAAGACGTATTTTTTGTAAGGCACTCGTTTTTTCGGGTGTCTTTTTCGTTTTGAGGAAAGACCAAAAACAATGAAAGGAAGAATAGAAAAATGGCAAAGTTTCTTTTTACATCGGAATCTGTGACCGAGGGACATCCCGATAAGATATGCGACCAGATATCCGACGCTGTGCTCGATGAAATTCTTAGAAATGACCCTGCGGGCAGAGTTGCCTGCGAGACCTGCACCACAACAGGACTTGTAATGTGTATGGGTGAAATTTCCACTACCTGCTATGTGGATATTCCCAAGATAGTAAGACAGGTGGTCATCGACATCGGCTATGACCGTGCAAAGTACGGCTTTGACGGACATACCTGCTCTGTTGTTACCTCTATAGATGAGCAGTCTGCGGATATCGCAATGGGCGTTGACGAGGCTCTCGAATACCGTGGCAGCGATAATAAGGACGATTTCGACACAGGCGCAGGCGATCAGGGTATGATGTTCGGCTTTGCCTGCAATGAGACTCCCGAGCTTATGCCTATGCCCATTTCTCTTGCTCACAAGCTTGCAAAGAAGCTTACCGATGTAAGAAAGACAGGGGTGCTGCCCTATCTCCGTCCCGACGGAAAAACTCAGGTAACTGTTGAATACGAGGATAACAAGCCCGTCAGAGTTGATACCGTAGTAGTATCCTCTCAGCACGCACCCGAGGTTTCTCTTGAAAAGATAAGAGAGGATATTATCGAAAAGGTAATAAAGCCTATTATCCCTGCTGAGCTTCTTGTTGATACAAAGTATTTCGTTAACCCCACAGGCAGATTTGTTATCGGCGGACCTCAGGGTGACAGCGGACTTACAGGCAGAAAGATAATCGTTGATACATACGGCGGATATTCCCGTCACGGCGGCGGAGCATTTTCCGGCAAAGACCCCACAAAGGTTGACCGCAGTGCGGCTTATGCGGCAAGATATGTTGCAAAGAACATTGTAGCGGCAGGACTTGCGGACAAGTGCGAGGTAGAGCTTGCATATGCCATAGGCGTTGCAAAGCCTGTTTCCATAATGGTGGATACCTTCGGCACAGGAAAGATTTCCGATGAAAAGCTCAGCGAGGCTGTTGACAAGGTGTTTGATCTTCGTCCTGCGGCTATCATCACCACACTTGAGCTGAAAAAGCCCCAGTACCGTCAGCTTGCGGCATACGGTCATATGGGACGTGAGGATCTTGGTGTTGCATGGGAAAGAACAGACAAGACCGAGGCGCTTCTGGAAGCTGTAAAGTAAAATAACTGAATCAAAAAGTGCTGACGAGCATACAAAGCCCGTCAGCACTTTTTTTATTCCTTTGATTCAATAAATATCTCAATAAGCTCTCTCAGCTCTGCCGCACCCTCGTTATCGCAGTCCTTTATAAGCGAAAGGGCATTTTCGGGAGATGAACTTCCCTTGTATCCGCTGTTTTTCAGATACATTCCGAACATTGCCGCAGAAGCGGAAAGCTTCATATTATCGCTGAGGTTTTCTCTCACAAAGCTGTCATCAACCGCAAAGGAAAACTGCTTTGAAACGGTCTGCTCAGGCTTCTTGTACCGTACCTTTACCGTACACCATTCCTCAGAGCCTGTGGATTTCTGATATTTAAGCCCCTTCTGAGCCTTGCCGCCCGAAGGAATTATCTCGTACAGAACAGTAATGCTCTGACCTGAGCCCATTTCGCCTGCGTCCTTGCTGTCATCGGTGAAATCGGAGTTTTCAAGACGGCGGTTGTCATAGCCGATAAGCCTGTAGCTCTTTACTCTGTCGGGATTGAATTCCGTCTGAAGCTTAACGTCCTTTGCCGCTGTAATAAGATTTTCCGTACATTCCTTGTCAAGAACCCTCACAGCCTCTTCAGCGCAGTCAATGTAGTGGTAGCTGCCGTTTCCGTTGTCCGCAAGAGCCTCCATCTTTTCGTCCTTCAGATTTCCCTTGCCGAAGCCCAGAACAGTAAAGTAAATTCCCGATTCACGCTTTTCGCCTATAAGCTCCTTAAGCTCGTCCGTGTCGGATATGCCTACATTCAGGTCGCCGTCTGAACAAAGGATAATGCGGTTGTTGCCGCCCTCTATGAAATACTTTTCCGCAATTTCATAAGCGGTGATAATACCTCTTTCGCCGTTGGTCGAGCCTTCTGCGTCAAGGCTTTCCGCAAGCTCCGTAACTGCCTTTTTGCAGTTTCCGCCCGCACCTGCAAGAACTGTCTTTTCCTCACCCGAATATGTGACAATGGAAATTTTGTCCTTTTCCGTCATATTATCCGTCAGAACGGACAGCGCTTCTTTTACCAGAGGAAGCTTTACGGGATCGTACATAGAGCCGCTTACGTCAACAAGGAAAACTAAGTTTGAATCGGGCTTTTCCTCGGGAACGGGTGCTGTTATACCCAGATGAAGAAGCTTTGCGCTCTTGTTCCATGGGCAGTCAGTTATCTCGGAGTAAACGGAAAAGCCGCTCTTGTCCTTAACGGGATAATCATAATCGAAATAGTTTATCATTTCCTCAATGCGTACAGCGTCCTCGGGTATGCCGTCACCGTCACGGATAAGCCTGCGGATATTGGCATATGAAGCTGTATCAACATCAGCGGAGAATGTGGAAACAGGGTCGGTTGACGCAAGCTTGAAGCTGTTTTCGGTAACGTGTGCATATTCCTCTGTGTTGGGATAAACATCGGGCATTACAGGACGATATATTTCAGACCTTGTTTCGGTACTTAAAACAGGTGCGCTGACCTCAGCCTCAATTACGTCCGCTTCCTCGCAGATCTCTTCTTCCTCATAATATCCGTCCTCGCAGTCGGTACATTCGTCATATTCTATATAATCGGGCTTTCGGTTTGCACGGTATTTCAGAGTTATCTCGTTGGAGCTTCTGCTGAGAATCTTCCTGTCCTCCGTGTCAAAGGAAACAGCCTTGATAATGTATGAGGTGGTTACCGTATATGTTGTGTAAAACTCCGTATTGCAGGTTGAGCCGATTTTTTCATAGCTTTTCTTGTTTGATGGCTTTGCGTAGATGTAGTAAAGCAGAGCGTTGTCAACAGGCGACCATTTCAGAGTTCTTGATTCATAGCTGCCGTAATAATAATAGCTGTCGTTTCTGCTGTTTGCGGTAAGCTTGGGCTTTGTTCTTTTAAGTGCCTGAATATCATCTTTTCTGCATTTTGTGCAAAGAAGCACAGGCAGCTCCTCCTCTGCACAGTCGCAGGCGTAAACGGGAAATGCGGAAACAATGCTTATTGATGTAAGCGCCGCAAGAAATACCGATAATGTCCTTTTCATAATACTTATGTCCTTTCTGATAGTTTTTTGGTTGTCTGAGAACGTTCTGTATAATACACAACCTATCTCAGGGATATATTTCACATATATCAAAAAATTGGCAGTAACAACAAATATAAAATATAACCTTTGTTTAAAAACACCAAATATACGAAATGCCCTTGACATCAGGCATTATGATAAGTATAATGTTTAGTGGCTAAACAAGTATATTAGCTAAACATTGTGATTTGGTTTAAGGAAGGATATTTCTATGAACAGCAGTATTTTCTTCGAACGTGCATTTCGATTGATAAACCTTTACAACAGCAAAACCAAGCAGCCCCGAACATATTCCACAGGGCATACTCTCTATTCCGCCGAAGTGCATACAATTGAGATAATAGGCAGCAGAGAGGGCATAACCGCCACAGAGCTGTCAAAAATCCTGTGCGTTACCAAAGGAGCAGTTTCCCAGACCGTATCCAAGCTTACAGAAAAAGACCTTGTAACAAAGCGGCTTGACCACAGCGGAAAAATACTGCTTTGTCTTACCGAAAGCGGCGTATGCGTCTGCGAGGAGCACCACAGGCTTCACGAAAATATGCTTTCACGGTTATCGGAGCTGACCGCAGAGCTGTCCCCCGAAGCAATTGAGCTTTTTTCGAAGATAACTGACGCTCTGGAAGATGAGCTTGAAAAAATATAAAGGAGGCTGAGCGTATATGCTTTTTGAAACTTTAGGCGACAGAAACAATCCTGCTGTGCTTATTATTCACGGAATGTTCTGCAATGCCGCTTCCGTAAGGCTCTGGGCAGAGCCGCTTGCAGACCGCTTTTATCTGATGATCCCGACTATGAACGGTCATTATCCAAACGCCCCCGACTATATTTCCAAGGAAAGCGAAGCAAAGGAAATCCTTGCTTACCTTGAAGCAGAGGGAATAACAGAGCTTTCAATGCTTCACGGAACATCTATGGGAGCAGAGGTTGCAATGGAGGTGCGCCGTCAGATAAGGATACCCGTCAGAAAATGCATTTTCGACGGAGGGCCTTTCTTTCATTTTCCTTCCCCATTCAGACGGATAATGCTGAAAAAATGGCGGTCTATGGCAAAGGTCATCTCCGCAGATGACCCCGAAGCCGCCGTCGATAAACTTTTGAACAGCGGTATGGTGAAATGGATGGCAGGAAAGGATACGGAAAAATATAAAAAGACCTTTATTTCAATGGCAGATAAGAACAGAAAATTTACCGAAGCCACACTGCACAATGTTAACGAGACCTGCTATACCTTTGACTGCCCCGAAATGAGCATCGAAGCACAGAAAACTTTCTTGTTCATCTATTCCGACGATGAGCCTGCCCATATGTCAAAGAAAAAAATGATGAAGCATTACCCCTCCGCTGATTTCAGGGATATGCATAAGCTGGGGCATTGCGGCTTTCAGATGTCAAAGCCCGAGGAATATGCAGAGTTTATCTCGGCACAAATATTATTATAATACAAAAATCGGGAATTCAAGGCACATTTCACCTTAAATTCCCGATTTGTTTTAATCAAAATAAAACAGCTCCTCAAATTTTTTGTCAAGAGCAATGCACAGAATAAGCGCAAGCTTGGCAGTAGGGCTGAACTGCCCCGTTTCAATAGAGCTTATGGTATTTCGGGAAACACCCACGAGCTTTGCAAGCTCCGCCTGAGAAATTTTCTGCTCGGTCCGTGCTTCCTTAATACGGTTTTTCAGTATAAGTCCTTCGTTCAAAGCTGTGTCCTCCCATTATGAAAGTGCCTTTGCCACAGCGGCGGCGGCAAGCATTACAGATGCAAGAATCCAGCTGACCATAGAGAAAAGATTGACCTTTTTGTTTTCTTCCGTGTTTTTGTATCTGCTTGTGCAAAGGGCGGCGTTGAATATGGCAACAGGCGCATATGCCTCAGGAACAAAGCCCTTGCCTGTCAGAAGGTTCAGAACATACATAACCGTGCCGAATATAAGAATTATCAGCATAGCGGTTTTCATCGCCTTGTTGTCCATTTCGATACGATAAGGGTCAAGCCCCTTGTTTTCTTCTCTGCTTTTTTCTAAAATTTCTTCCTTGTTCATATTGTCCTCTCCGTATTATAAAATTGTGCTTGTGGCGAAAAAGATTTGAATAGTACTGAATAGGATCATTACTGTAAGAACTGCCCAGATTACACCTGCAATAATTAAGATTTTCCTTTTGAGCTTAATCCCGTTGTAGAGATATGAGCCTGCGTTCGTTGCCAGAAGTATTGCCCACAAACCAAGATTGTATGTTCCGCAGATAAGGATTTCAGAAATAAACAATATGGCATTAACGATAATTCCAAGTATCGAGCCGATTTTGAAAGCAGTCACATTTGTTTCGAGTGCTTCCAAATCCTTACCTCCGTTTTCTTCTCTGCTCATTGCTAAAATTTCTTCCCTGTTCATAATAATTCCCTCCGTTAATTTTTTGTCCGAACATCTTGCCAAGTTTTGTTGACATCATCAGTATAACATTGCCAAGCGTACTTGTCAATAGTTTTGCACAGTTTTCTTGTCAAAACTCTGTTTTGCACATAAAACTTGTCAGAAAATGCACAGTTTTATGTGCAAAATATCAAATTACCCATTGATAATTACGCATAATTTAAGTAAGATACAGGCTGCTGTTGATTTTTTTCGTGATATGATGTATAATATAATTACATATCTATATTCAAGCGGGGTAAGCAAAATGGAAGTCAGATTCAATCCCATAAATATAACGTCACCCTCAGCCTTTGCTCAGGTAAGAGGGCATACCGCCGCAGGAGTGCGGAGCGTGTATTTTGCAGTCTGCGAGGGAGCGGACGAAAGCCTGTGTGAAACGGTGCTTTCCCTTGACCGCACCCTTTTGGCAGACGAAAGATGCGTATATAACCGAATAACCGAGTTTCCCGTTCCCGATGTAAGAGAATCGGCTGAATACGGCGAAAAGTGGGAGCGTTTTCAGAAAGGGGAGAGCCTGCTCCCCGAAAATGCCGCATTCGCTCTGAATGAGGTCTGCAAAAGCTACCAAAACGCAAGAGAAAACGCCAACGCTTCTATTATAAAGAATCTTGCCGTTACCCTGATGTTCAGATACCATAAGCTCATACGTCCCCTTGAAGAAAACGCAGGCAAATGCAGAAAGCTTGTCTGTTCGGGAAAAACAGGCTATAAGGAGTATTTATTCTGTCTTATGGCGGCAATGAGCGGAACGGACGTAATGCTTATCTGCCCCTCGGGCGCACCCTCTCTGCCAAGCGGCTTTGCAAGGAGGGAAACACTCCTTTCTCTCGGACAGCCCTCGGATATAGGGCTGCCTGCATACAGCCCTATGCCTGTAAAAGTATCGGGCAGTATAAAAACAGCCGTTACTGTTTCAGCGGCGGATTCACGGGGAAAACCTGTCCGCAGGGAGGCTGTTACCGCAGTTTCGCAGCCGTCACAGGTTACTGCGTCTGCAAGGGGCGGACAAAGGGAAAAATCCCTTGAAGAGCTTGCCGCCCTTGCCTCATCTGTGGTGATGATAAATGTACATAACCGCAAAGGAAAGGCAATAGGCTCAGGCTCGGGCATAGCCATCGGCAGAGACGGCTTCATACTTACAAATTTCCACGTTGCAAAAGGCGGCTGTGCATTTTCCGTACAGCTTGAAAACGATGAGACCATATATAATACATCGGAAATAGTAAAATACCACCCCAACCTTGACCTTGCGGTGCTCCGTATCGGCAGACAGCTTGAGCCTATGCGCTTCGGAAACAGCGGCGAGGAGCTGAGAAGGGGGCAGAAGGTTGTTGCCATAGGAAGTCCTCTGGGGCTTTTCAATTCCGTTTCCGACGGGATAATCTCGGGGTTCAGAGAGATAAACGGCGTTGAGATGATACAGTTCACCGCCCCCATATCGGGAGGAAGCTCAGGGGGAGCGCTTCTCAATATGTACGGCGAGGTAATAGGCATAAGTACGGCAGGCTTCAGCACAGGACAGAATCTGAATCTGGCTGTGGGGTATAAGGATATAATTCCGTTTATAAGTAATTTTTGTTAAGTAAGAATCGGTGATGATATGAAAAATACGCTTGCCGCAGAGCTTCTTGCGGAAAATGAAAGCAGCGGCGGACGCTTTTACAGAATAACACGCTGGGGAGCGGACACAGAGGAGCTTCTCACAGGCTTTCTTGCCCTTGCGGTAAAAAAAGGCGCATTTCTTGAAAAGGGAATGGCAAACCCCTCCGCAGGAGATATTGCATATTTTGAAAGCGGCTATACACAGGATTTTCGTATGGAAAAAGGCTATATCCGAAACGCCGTAAGCCGCTGTGCAAATATATCCGTCAATACCGCAGAGCTTCTCGGAGACAGCCTGCTGGAGTCTCTTGAAGCCCTTAGAAGCGAGGGGAAGAATGACAGCATACTAAAAAGCACCTTTATAAAATTCCTCTGCTGGCTCAGGCGTGATATAGCAAGAGCCCTTGCTCCCTCACAGGAGAAATATCCTCCGAAAATACTCTGTCGAGGAGGTCTTTCACGGCACGAAATGATGATGCTCACAGCGGCGGCAAGGGCAGGCTGTGATATCTGCATTGCCGAATACGCAGGTGACGGATATTACAATAAGCTGCCCGAAAAGGAAAAAACAGCTTCGGTGCTTGAAATAGGCACAGAAGCCTTTCCAAAGGAATTTTCCCTTGCGGATATACGAAAGGGTCTTGACAAATACAGAAAAAAAGCCGCCTCCCGGTCTGCCGATTTCTGCGTAAATGCGTGGCTTTCGGGGAATATTTACGATGATATACTCACCCCTCACGAAAAACGAGGGGATAAAAGCGGCGTATATTACACCTGCTATACAAGGATAAACGGCGCAGAGAATAAAATGACCTATCTCAATGAGCTTTACAGCTTTTATCTGAAGCTAAAAAGCACCCGTGACCCCCTTGTAATAGATAAGCCCTTAGAGCTTCCCTCAAATGCGGAAATATCGGCTGTTTCCAGAGGGAACTACAGAACCCCCGAGGAAATGATATCCGCCCTTTCAAAAAACATAGTCCATTCCGACCCCAAGCTCCAGCAGATAATGCGGCAGGCATTCGAGGAAATTATGGAGATGTATTTTGCCGACGGAAACGAGCTTCGCAAGGGCATTTCAAAAGCAGTGTTCCTGCTTTGCTGGCTGAAACGATACCAGAAAGAGCTTTTCGGCGGCGACAGAAAATTCCCCTGCCTGATAATCTTCGGGGGCTGTCATACCGCCGCCGAAGCGATGTTTGTGAAAATGATAGCACGCTGTCCCGCAGATGTGCTTATACTGCACCCCGACCTCAGCCGTGTCTGCGAATTAAACGACAGCCTTATATATGAGCGGAATTTCACAGATTCCCTTCCTGCGGACAAATTCCCCCGTGAGGACGGCGATGTATCCATAGGAACAGTCGCCTACTATGCTGAACAGGAGCTTGACAGCGTAATGTACAATGATACGGGGCTTTTCCGCAGTCATCAGTATTCAAAGGCAAACTCGGTGAGCCTTAAAACAATGTACGAGGAAATACCCGAGCTTTGGAAATCGGAGCTTAAATACCGCCCCAGCTTCAGCGTTTCGGGGGATACGGTAAATATCCCCGTAATAGCGGCGAAAATATCGGGAGTGAAGAACAAGGACATTACAGCCTACTGGAGCACGCTTCACGAAATGTACACCGCCTTTCCCGATATGACTCTGATTTACAAGGGCGAGCCTATAGTGACCGATGAATCTTCCTGTGATTACGCCGTGGGACTTATGAAAAACGGCAGGCTCAGCAAAAACCTTGTGAAAGCCCATAAGAATTACAAATACGGCTTTCTTAAAGAAAATATTCAGGACTATATCCTCGACAGGCTCAAAGCCTTTCTTGAAATGAACGCAGTCCGTGACCTCAAATCAGGGGGCTTTGAATACAGAGTTATCCACATCTGCCTTAATATGAGCAGTGAAATACTGAGGCTATTGCAGAAGTTTGACTTTACCGCCGTAAACCCCAAGATAATCTATATTTCCACAGGGGAAAGCGTTATTTCCAGAGAGGACGCAGTTCTGCTTGCGTTTCTCAGCAAGCTGGGCTTTGATGTGCTTTTCTGTATTCCCACAGGCTACAGAAGCGCAGAAACATATCTTGCGGATAATGTAATATGCTGTATCGAATCGGGAGAGTATATGTTTGATATGCAGATCCCCGACCTGAGCAAGAAGATAAGTCAGCCGAAGGGTATTTTCAAAAAGCTTTTCGGCAAAAAGAAATAAAGGGAACCTTTATTCCCATTACCGAAAGGGTGACACATATATGAAAGCAAAGGATATAGCTCTCTTATGCACAGCTGCGGCAGGCGCAGGAGCGGCGGCAGGAATAGCGGCGGCAAACAACCGCCCCAAAACAGAAAAACCAGCTCCTAAGGAAAAGCAGACAGTGAAAAAAGCGGCGGCTGAAAAAAAGCCTCCCGTAAAAACCGTGATAAAGGAGCTTGAATTTCCTACCGAAAAGACCCTTACCGCCCTTTATACCCACAGCAGTACAGGGCTTGCGGCATTTTTCGGAGCAGAGGGCAGGCACAGCGTTTATAAAACCGATACTGACGGAAATATCACCGAGGTCAGATGTCCCTCGGAAACGATATATGCGGCGGCAGGAAACGGCTGTGTAATGTTCCTTACTCCCAGAGGCGGCGTTTTTGTCTATGACGACAAGGAAAAAGAGCCTGTCCTCTGTTCCCTTACCGCACCCGAATATGCGGCGTATTATGACGGCAGATTCTATGTATTTTCCGATTCTCTTCTCTATATCTGCACCGAGGACGGCGAGATAGAAAAAACCGTCAGTCTCGGAGCAATGATAGAAATATCGGGCAGCGACATATGTGACGCAGAGGATTCCGACAGCAGCTTCACAGCCGCAAGAGTGTCGGTAAAAAAGCTTCTCCCCTTCGGAAAATCGGAGCTTTCCGCCGTAATAACCGACGAGGGAAAATCCTACCTTATGCACGTTGACGAAGATGATTTCATCAGCTTTGAAAAGACCTATGAGGAAATAATAGATGTATGCGTTTTCGGAAGCTATGCCTATTATCTGTGCAGGCTGTCCGAGGGGTACGGCATAATAAAAACCGAGATAAAGCGGAAAAACTGCGATACCTCGGGAAAATATCTTCTCTGCGGCAAGGACAGAGAGCCTGTTAAAATATTCTCCGTGTCCTGCGGAATTGGCGTTCTCTATTCTGACGGACTTGTTAAATTCCTTCTTCCCGAAATATCTGCGGAAAGGTCAAGAGAGAATGCAAAAAGAGGGCTTGCCGCATACAATGCCGCATTTTCCGAAATATCCGCAGAGGACGTGTTTGCTTTCGGAACGGACTGCGGCGTACTCAGCGATGGCAAGCTTCGCATAATAGGAACGGAGTGATTTTCAGGGGAATACAGTTGCAATTTTCCCCCGAAAGTGATATAATTCATATTGCACGAATACATATTTGAAAGGATAGAATAAAAATGAACAGAAAAATCACGGCAGGCATTGCCGCACTTCTTATGTGTCTGGGAATGACTGCCTGCAATTCAGCAGATACACCCGATACCGCAGTTTCCGAATCGGCACAGACAGAAGCGGCAGCAGAGCAGACCGAAGCCGCTGCCGAGGTGCTTGACCTTACCCCCACAGAGCCTTTTGACCTTGAGGGCGGCGTTACAGATAAGATGTACCAAAGAGCGCTTCTCAGCGAGGGAAACCGCTCAAGACTGGCGGCAGTTATGAAAAAGGCTGAAAGCGGCGAGGCTGTGACCATAGGCGTTATCGGCGGCTCTATCACTCAGGGCAGCTCCGCAACAAATCAGGCAAACTGCTATGCCGAGCTTTTCCATAAATACTGGACAGACAAATTCCCCGAAACAGAGGTGAATTTCGTCAATGCAGGCATAGGCGGAACAGATTCCTATCTGGGCGTTCACAGAGCGGACGAACAGCTGCTTTCCGCAAAGCCCGACGCAGTTATCGTTGAATTTTCCGTAAACGATACCGACAAGGTAATGAACAAGTATTCCTACGACAGCCTTGTAAGAAAGATACTTAACTCCGAAAACAGCCCTGCCGTGATTCTTCTTTTCACCACTCAGGAAAACGGCACAAGCTTGCAGGAGGTACACAAGGAGATAGGTATGGCATACGACCTTCCTATGCTCAGCTACCGTGAAGCGGTTTACCCCGAGGTTTCCGCAGGAACACTTGACTGGAAGGCGATTTCTCCCGACAACATTCACCCCAACGACGCAGGCCACGGTATAATCGGTCAGATAGTTTCCCGTTATCTTGACAGCGTTTATGACGACCTTGCAGATATAGACGCTTCCGCAACAGCCTTTGATACAAAGGCATACACCTCGGATTACTACAAGAACGGCACAATTATCGGAGCTTCCGAAGTCGGAGCAACGGAAATGAGCGGCTTCGAGCTTTCGGGCAACAGCATTTATCCCCAGCTTTTCCCCGACAATTTTGTTACCGAGGGAGAGGGCTATCTGAAATTCGAGACAGAGTGTCAGTGCCTTGGAATCTTCTATTTAAAGCAGGTAAACGGACAGGGCGGCAAGTATGACGTTATCGTTGACGGCGAAAAGAAATCCACCCTTGACGCTGATTTCTCAGGGGGCTGGGGCAACCACGGCTATCCTCAGCAGGTGATAATCGGCAAGGAAACAGGCAAGCACACCGTTGAAATAAAGCTTTCCGAGGGCAGTGCAAACACCCAGCTCACAATTTTCGGCATAATGCAGTCTTAATAATGCGTAATTCGTAATGCGTAATGCGTAATTATAAATTTTTAATGCGAGAGATTTATTTTTTGCTGAACAGCTGACGGAAAAACAACACAAACAGATTACGTTCAAACTATGCGATAACCTGTTAATGTCAAATATTCAGCCGATAAGAACTTAGATGTAAGCAAAATGTGCGTATGCTCCATAATCCCCACGGGAAACCGCACAGCGAAAAAGCTCGTGGTAAGGGAGCTTAAACAAAGCTAAACAAAGTAATCAAAAATCCCCGCCCCCAAGCAAACAAGTAAAAATGCGGAAAGGGGGAGGGGAGAGGGAAAGGGAATGTGAAACCGTAGGTTGTCTCTTTGCAATTCACTATTAAACAAATCTAAACTCAACAATAGGCAATACCGCTCGGTATTGCCTGTAAATTCTTATTAAGAAAGAAGGATCATAGCTATGAGCGGCACAGGCAAATACGAACTTGATATGTGCTCAGGTCCTATACTGAAAAAAATGCTGGTATTCACCCTGCCACTTATGCTGTCAAGCATACTTCAATTGCTGTTCAATGCGGCGGATATTGTAGTGGTAGGGCGGTTTGCGGGAGATAATTCCCTTGCGGCGGTAGGCTCTACAACCGCACTTGTGAATCTCCTGACAAATCTTTTTGTGGGGCTTTCCATAGGTGCAAACGTAACAGCG
>JAGAJY010000202.1 GCA_017848125.1 Oscillospiraceae bacterium | reverse complement strand
TGCGAATGCGCTGACAGCCATTGTTGTAACTGCCATAGCTGCAGCTGCGAAAGCTGCTACGATCTTCTTAAGATTCATTTTAATTCTCCTCCTTGGTTATAAACCAATATTTTTATAGCTTAATTATATCATTATATCAAAACTATTTCAATGTAAATTTTACACAAAGAATGTATCCGATTATTGTTGATGTGTATAATACTTATACAAAAAAGCCGCCTTTCCTAAGAAAAGCGGCTTGATCTCAGAAGTAAATTACTTTCTCTTGGAGATAAGTGCAGCAGCACCTGCAAGTGCCATTACAGCTGCGATGGAAGCAACTGCTGTGTTGCCTGTGGAAGCAACGGGAGTTGTTGTGTCAGCAACAGGAGCTGTTTCCTCAACTACAGCCTCAGTCTCAGCAGGAGTTTCCTCTGCAACCTCTTCAGCAGTCTCGCCTGTGAGGGAAGCAAGGTCAACCAGCTCAACCTTGGATACTGTAAGAGCAGAACCTGTATCGCCTACGATGAAAGCATCGAGAGTTGTAACGAAATCCTCGCTCTGGTACATAGCAGTCATATACTCATATGTGAATACTGCAACGCCGTCGGAAGAAAGTGTCTCATCAGCGGGAACCTTTGCCCAGCCTTCGCCGCCGCTCCAGGACTGGAGAACAACCTCGGGAGCTGTGTCAGCCTCGTAGTAAACTACTACAGCCTTATCGGGTGTGAGGCAAGCAGGATCGAATACGCCGCCTTCGTTCTTGATTGTTGTAAGGGTGATAGCCTGACCCCAAGCGCCGTTGGAGGTAGCCTCTGTATCGCAGAGAACGTCACCTGTGATAACTGCTGCGGGAGCAGCTTCTGTCTCTTCAGCAGCCTCTGTCTCAGCAGGAGCTTCTGTCTCATCCTCTGCTGCTTCTGTTTCAGCAGCCTCGGTCTCTTCTGCTGCAGCCTCTGTTTCCTCAGCGGGAGCTTCTGTCTCAGCGGGAGCGTCATCTGTGGAAAGGATTGTACCGCCCTTACCAAGAACATCAGCGCTGTTTACTGTAACCTTGCCTGTCCATGTCTGAAGCCAGAGCTGAGCATATTCGTCAGTTTCAGCAAAGATAGGAGTCTCGGAAAGCCATGTGATGGAGTTGTTCTCTACATCTGCTGTGATCTCCCTGGAGTTTGTACCCCATTCAATAGGCTTCCAGCCTGTAGAGTTGGAGTTTGCTCCGATTCCGCCGCCGTACCACTCAGCATTGTCCTCAAATGTAACGTGGAATGTTACACCGTAAATATCGGTCTGAGCCACGCCTGCGTCGATTGCCCAAGTGGGATCTTCGGGCTTATCAGCGTTGATAAATACTACACCGTCCTTAAGATAATCCTTTGTGGAAAGAGCAAGTGCAGATACTGAAAGAGCAGATACAGAGATAGCTGCTGCTGCAAATGTTGCAATAATCTTCTTGAAATTCATTTTTCTTTATCCTTTCTTGGTTATGGATAGAAAACAGTATGCAGAGGAAATATATCCTCTGCATATGTATCATTTTGTGATAAAATTACTTTCTCTTAGAGATAAGAGCTGCTGCGCCTGCTACAGCCATAACTGCTGCGATAGAAGCAACTGCAGTGTTGCCTGTTGCTGCTACGGGAGTAGTTGTATCAGCTGCGGGAGCTTCCTCAACGGGTGCTGCTTCCTCAACAGGAGCCTCTTCTGCAGCTGCACCGCTGTATGCCTTCTGTGCGATCTCGTTGCCGTCCTTATCGAAGAGCTTGAGATCCTTGATCTCGATTGTTACGTTGTTGGAAACGAGGTTTGCATTTGCCCAGTCCATAAATACGAACTCGGAAGCTGCTGCATCGGTGGGAACCTGAGAAGGAAGGAGCCACTTGAAGCTGTCCTCAACAGTTACCTCGTCAGCCCATACTACTGTGCCGTCCTCGTTGAACTCGGGGCTGAGCCAGTATGTAGTGGAGTTGCAGGTTGCAGCATAGCAGCCGCCGCCTACGCCCTGAATATCAGTGCCTGCAAGACCGTGATATACAACAGTCCAGGAACCGGAATAAACCTTGGAAACGTCAGCAGGATCAGCAAGGATCTGATCAAGTGTAAGACGTGCCTTTGCAGCGATTCCGTCAGAAGTCTGAGTGAATACTACACCGCTCTCGGAAGTGGATACGATGCTTACAGTATTGGGGTCGCCGTCTGCATAACCGGTCTGGGACCAGTCAGCTGCGGAAGCGGACATAGATACTGTTGCACAGAGAGCTGCAGCTGCTGCAACTGCAGCAAGGCTTGAAAGATGCTTTTTCATAATTCTTTTCCTCCAATTTTCTTTTAGCGTTTATATTGCCTCTTGTGATTATAGCTATAGTCACACGAATTGTAAATACATTATACCATTTATGCACAAAACTTGCAATTTATTTTTTACACAATAATAAATTGCAAGTTTTGTTTATATTTTATAAAATTGTACAATAAAATTACTTTTTCTTTCTTCTTGTCATTGCAACTGCATAGCCTGAAAGTACAACGGCTGTTGCTGCTGCAAATGCGGAAGCGTTTCCTGTTGTGGAGGAAGTAGTTTCATTATCGCTTTCGGGAACAGTTTCCTCGGCAGGTGCTTCTGTAACTTCTTCCTCTGCGGGAATATCCTCGATAACTTCAGCTTCTGTTTCCGCAGGCTTGGTGGATTCCTTTATTTCTACGTCAATAACCTTGCCGTCAGCGTCAAGGAATCTTACATTATCGATATACATATTGTAATCAACCTCTGCGCCCCATCTCATAACTATCATATGGGTGTCGGGTGTGCCGTTTACAAGTCTTTCGGAGAAAAGAAGGAACTTTCTCTGAATGGTAGTGGGGTTGGAAACGGCCTTGTCATATTCTCCGCATTCCCAAGCAGTCTGCGCCCAGTCGGGAGTTCTGTCCTCGCCGCCCTGTGTGCCTATTGCGCCGCCTGCCCAGCCGGGAGGTGTTGTGCCGTCCTTGGATTCAAAGATGATCTCCATTTCAATGGATTTTACCTTTTCAAAATCATTCTCATTGAGCATAGAATTGATATCAAAATAAACCTTGGGAACATTTGCACAGTCCTTTACATCTACCTTTAACTGCTTTGAACCGTTAAATTCAACTACCGAAAGAGTGGAATCATCTCCGCCGTCATCGGTTTTCATTGATACGAAGGAATAATTTCCGTCCTCAAAGTCAACAACATTTGATGCGTATGCGGATACTCCCGATACGGATACTGCTGATAAAGCTGCGATTGCTGCGATAAAAAGTCTTGTCTTTTTCATTTGATCGTCTCCTGTTCTGAATTTATTTTTCTGTGTTTTATCGTCGTCAGACTTCTTCATATCCTATTATATTACAAATTGGAACAGATTTCAATAGTCATTGTAACGATTTTGTAACCTTTATTTTGTGTGTTGTTACTACATTGTAACCAATTTAACAGACTGTGTAACTGATTTGTAATTGTACGGATTGTATAGAATGATAAACAATTTGGATAAAGCAATATAAAATATACTATTTGTAGTGAATAGTGACATAAAAACAGCACTAAATGCCGATTTTTCTGCGTGTTTTTATCAAATCAGCACAGATGTATCGTTATTTAATGCTGTATTGTGAAATATGAATCGGTTACAAAATGGTTACAAAAATTATCAGTTTATGGGGCAAGTGCCTTCATTATCAATATGCATTTCCCTGACTTCCCAGCCGTGAAGTCCCATATTATCAAGGGCAAAACGCATTTTTCCAGCAAAAAAGCAGTTCTGAGAATCAACTATAGTCATTATTGCAGGACCTGCACCGCTTATGTATGCACCATATGCTCCGTTTGTATAAGCAATGTCGAAAATATCTTCTGCATTTGGGATAAGCTTCAGTCTGTAGGGCTGATGCAGTTTGTCATCAACCGCTGTACGCAGGTTTTCGTACTTTCCCGTCAGCAGAGAGGTGGAAAACAGGGCTGCTCTGGACAGGTTATATACAGCGTCCGAATGAGGTATCTCCTTGGGAAGGCAGGCTCTTGCTTTTTCGGTTTTCAGCTCGAAATCGGGTATTACGGCAATGAATTTAAGAGTGGTGAAAACCTCCTGCTTTACCCAATGGACCTTTTTTCCGTCAAATACCGCTGTAACTATACCGCCAAGAAGTGCGGGCGCAGTATTGTCGGGGTGTCCTTCTATCTGGGCTGAAAGGTCAACAAGCTCATCAAGGGAAAGAGGATTTCCCATAAGCATATTCGCTCCTGTCAGTCCTGCGGTGATGCAGGCGCTGGAGCTGCCCAGTCCCCTTGCCATAGGGATATTGTTGGTCTGCTCTACGGTAAGACCCCTGAAGGGTCTGCCGCATATTTCATAGACGGTTTTTGCGGTGCGGTAAATAAGATTGCTTTCATCTGTGGGAATTTCCGCACCGTCTGAGGAGGAGATGTGACAGCCGTCGCTTTCCTCGATATTTACATAATTATAGTAGCTTAGTGCCAGACCCAGAGCGTCAAAGCCTGCTCCGAGATTTGCGCTTGTTGCGGGAATACGAAGCTTTATCACAGTTATTCTCCTTTCGGTATGATGAAAGATATGTCTGTTATTTCAGAACAGGGGCTGTTGAACGCCAACAGCCCCTTGTAGTAATTTGATTTATATCAGGTCAATCAGCCTTCAAAAAGTCTGATTCTTCCCAGCACGTTTCCGCTGAGAGCAGAAAGCTTTTCATCAACAGTCTTTTCTGCCATAACGGGAGTGATGAACGCAAGCTCGTTTTCGGGCTGACCCTCACGGCTGATGTATTCACATTCGCCGAAAAGCGCTTCGATCTGAGCCTTATCCGAATCCTGAACACGGATATATACAGAAACGGAATCGTCCTTGTAATCGGCAATAAAGTCTGTATCTGTGCTGTCCTCCCACATCTGGGAAAGGATAGTCTTGCTGTGCTTTGCGCAGTCGATAATATCACCTACAACAGCACTTGCTGTGGGGAGCTTTCCTGCTCCTCTGCCGTAGAACATAACCTCGTCGAAGCCGTCGCCCCATACCATGATGCCGTTGAATACATCGTCAATGTTGGAAAGCTGACAGCCGCCGCATACGAATCTGGGTGCTACCATAGGAAGTATCTTTCCGTCCTCGGTGCGCTTTACTGAGCCTATAAGCTTTACTGCACCGCCCCAGCTCTTTGCATATGCCACGTCCTCAAGGGTGAGCTTTGTGATACCCTCGCAGTGAACGGTGTCGGGATAAACGTGCTTGCCGTAAATGAGAGAGGAAAGTATGCATATCTTGCGGCAGGCGTCGTGACCCTCTACGTCAGCCTCGGGATTTCTTTCTGCATAGCCCAGCTCCTGAGCCATTGCCAGAGCGTCCTCAAAGGACATTTTTTCGGTTATCATCTTGGTGAGGATAAAGTTTGTTGTTCCGTTGAGTATGCCTGCGCAGGCGGTGATGTCGTTTCCTGCAAGGCAGCGGTGGATAGGTCTGATAATGGGGATAGCTCCGCCTGTGGATGCCTCGAACATAAAGTTGCAGTTATGCTCCTTTGCGGCTTTGAGAAGCTCTGCTCCCTTCTTTGCTACAAGCTCCTTGTTTGATGTGCAGACGCTCTTGCCCTTGTTAAGGCAGGAAAGCACAAAATCATAAGCAGGATTTACGCCGCCCATGACTTCGGCAACGACAGTTACCTCATCATCATTAAGAATATCGTTTATATCCTTGGTGAATTTATCCGAATAGGGAAGGTCGGGGAAATCTCTTATATCCAGCACATAGCCCAGTTCAAGGTCAATGCCGTTCTTTCTGTTTATCTGCTCTCTGTTCTTGAGAAACAGCTCTACTGTTCCTGAGCCTACTACTCCGTGACCCAGTACCGCTAATTTTGCCATAATAATTATCTCCAATCTTTTATATAGTATATTTCCGTAAGATCATTCCTCGGAAATGAGCCTTGCTTCCACTACGCCCTCTACCGAACAGACCTCTTTTCTGAGAGTAGCACCGTCCATAGGTCCGCCCGAAAGCTTGACGGTAACTGTTACCGCCGCCGCTCCGTCAATGGGGACGCTCTGATTAAGGGTCAGCACATTGGCATTGCATTTGTGCAGACATGAAAGCAGAGAGGACAGCACTCCGGGATTATCTCTGAGAACCGCATAAAGGGAAACGATACGCCCTTTCAGCTTTTCCTCATAGGTGAAAACGCTGTCACGGTATTTGTAAAACGCCGAACGGGAAATATCCGCACGCTTGCAGGCTGATGCGGAGCTTTTCTCCTCACCGCAGGCAAGAAGCCGCTTTACCTCCATTACCTTCAGGAAAACCTCGGGAAGTACGTCGCAGCTTACGACAGCAAATCTTTCCGAATGACGAATATCCGAATCTGACATTGCTAAGCTCCTCCAAGTCCTTGTATGAAATACAGATGTACTTGACACAATAACAATTGTACCACCTTTTACCTGATTTGTCAAGTGCCGATTTAGATAAGATAATGTGAATATGACCACTGATTTTGGGAATCTCTTACTATATATCCGATAAAATCGTGCGGTTATCGGGATTTTTCTGACCTCTGCGAGCATTTTCAAAGAAATACGGAGATTATTTCTATTGACATAATTTCATACCGATGATAAAATTATATCAGCAGGTAAATTTTCATTGAAAGGTCTGATATATATGACTGACGAAACGCTTATGGAAACGGCTGAAAGGGCTTGTGAAAACGCATATGCTCCCTATTCTCATTTTAAAGTGGGGGCGGCTCTGCTTACCGCTTCGGGAAATATCTTTACGGGGTGCAATGTGGAAAATGCGTCATACGGCGGCTGTATCTGCGCTGAGAGGACTGCCTCGGTGAAGGCTGTTTCGGAGGGCGAGAGGGAATTTGCCGCAATTGCAATTGCCAATTCGGGCGGCGGTCTTACCTATCCCTGCGGAATATGCAGGCAGTTTCTTTACGAATTCGGCGGCAATGACCTGAGAATTATACTCAGGGACGATGAGGGAAATATCGTTGTTCATACTTTAGGTGAGCTGCTCCCCCACGGATTTAAGCTTTGATTTTTTGAAAAGGAGTTATTGCATATGAAAATCTATAAAAGCATTACAGAGCTTGTAGGGCATACTCCCCTGCTGGAGCTTGTTAACATTGAAAAAGACGAGGGGCTTGAAGCGAAGATATTTGCAAAGCTTGAATATTTCAATCCCGCAGGCAGCGTCAAGGACAGAGTGGCAAGGGAAATGCTGGAGGACGCTGAAAGAAAGGGCATTATTGACAATAACAGCACAATAATCGAGCCTACCAGCGGAAACACAGGCATAGGTCTTGCAGCAATTGCCGCTTCAAAGGGTTACAGGGTAATTATTACAATGCCCGAGACTATGAGCATTGAGCGCAGAAAGCTTATGAAGGCATACGGTGCGGAGGTGGTTCTCACCGAGGGCGCAAAGGGTATGAAGGGCGCTATCGAAAAGGCTGAGGAGCTTGCAAGGGAGATTTCGGGAAGCTTTATCCCCTCGCAGTTTACAAATCCCGTAAATCCTCTGGCTCACGAAAAGACCACAGGCGCTGAGATATGGGAGGATACCGACGGCAATGTTGATATATTCGTTGCAGGCGCAGGCACGGGCGGCACGGTATCGGGCACAGGCAGATACCTTAAAGCAATGAACTCCGATATAAAGGTGGTCGCAGTTGAGCCTGCTTCATCACCTGTGCTTACTAAGGGAAAATCGGGCGCTCACAAGATACAGGGAATAGGTGCTGGCTTTATTCCCGAAAATCTTGACACCTCGGTTTATGATGAGGTGATGGCAGTAGGAAACGATGAGGCTATGGAATGGGGCAGAAATGCCGCAAAAAAAGAGGGTATCCTTGTGGGAATATCCTCGGGAGCGGCTTTGTATGCGGCTGTTATGCTTGCAAAACGGGCTGAAAACAAGGGGAAGAATATAGTTGTGCTTCTTCCCGATACAGGCGAAAGGTATCTTTCTTCGGAGATGTTTGAGATATAAAAAATGCGGCTGTCACGCTATGAAAATGTGACAGCCGCATTTTTTTATACCAATAACCATAGAATTATGGAGATGAAAGCACTGAAAAAGCGTTGATATTTGCTGATTTGTGGCGAGAGGTTTCGATAATTCAATGGGTGATTGGTGATAATTATCTTAATTTTACAAAAGTGTTATAGTTTTTTTTTTGTTAACGGTTTGAAACAAAACCTGTGATAAAATAAATATATATTAAGGTTTAATGGCGGAAAATGACAGGTGATTTTGTATTTTGTTGTTTATTACCCTCGAATCAACGCCAAGTGAAAAAATAAGAATTGGAGGAATTTTTATGTCAAAGTATTATGTTAATTTCAAGTATTCAAGAGATGGAAAAACGTGGTTTTCATCATCAGTTACAGTTATGGCTGAAACTCAGAGTGATGCTATGGTAATGGTTCAAAGTAAATACCCTTATGTACAAATTGATCGTATTACAAAGAGATAAACTGATTCATATGTCAAAAAATCCGTTCTGAAAGGGAACGGATTTCAGTTTGTCGAAAAACAAAGCGATGTTATTAAATTAGCACAAAAAATGAAAAAATAAGTTCTGTTCAAAACGTTCCACCGGAACGTTTTGAAGGGTTAATTTACAGAGAACTGTTAGAAGGGGAGGCGGTCTTGTTCGCCTCCCCTCGAAATGCTGTCGCATTTCTCACCCCTTGCTCCGTTATTTCACGGAAATAAGGGGATTTCGCTGTCTGCGGACAGCGACCAAAGGGCTCTGCCCTTTGGAAACCCGCAAGCC
>JAGAJY010000201.1 GCA_017848125.1 Oscillospiraceae bacterium | reverse complement strand
TGTATGGCACCGTATGAGTATTTTCTCGCTGCCGCGTAACGAAAAATCTCCCCCTGCTGCGCAGCAGGGGGAGATGAAAGAACTATTCTATTACAAATTCTTTTTGTTTTTTACGCTGTCTACTTGACAGGGGGCACATCATATTTCAGCGGACTGACCGTTTTTTCTGTAATGAATATTTTTTCCTTTCCCGTTAAAAATAGTAGTAATGATTTCGCAGGAAAGGAAAAGTTTTATGACTTACAATAATAACTTGGAAACAGGCAGGCTTCTGCGTGAATGTGACGCAGGGATAAAAATGGGCATAAGCTCTCTCGATGATATGCTTTCAAAAGCGGCAGACCCGGAGCTTGAACAGCTGCTTTCAGACAGCAAGCAGGAGCATATTGCTCTGAGAGCCAAGGCTGAAACACAGCTAAACCGAATAAAGGACAAGGGAAAATCACCCAATCCCATTGCAAAGGCAATGGCAACTGTAAAAACCGAGCTTACTATGATGACAGGCAATGATTCAGATGCCGCAAGGCTTATTGCAGACGGCTGTGAAAAGGGGATACGCTCACTTAATAAGTATCTGGGTCAGTACCCCAATGCAGACGTACAGAGCAGACAGCTTACAAGCGAGATAATTTCAGCAGAGCAAAGGCTTATTTCACAGCTTGATAAGTTCAGATAATAATAATTGCCGCTGAGCTTGACCGATAGGGCAGCTCAGCGGCAGTTTTGTTATTCAACTACAAAAATAAGGATACGATACTGCTTGTAATAGTCTATACAGCTTATCTGACCTCTGAAATTAAGGGAATTAACTATTCGGTCAATATCGGCTGTGCCGTCAGAATCGGGTTTAACAAGGTCGGTAAGGGTTTTCAGACAGAGGTTTGATGAATCAAACTTTATCATAAAGTATCTTTCTCCGCTGTCTATGCATTTTCGTGTGGAATCCTTTATAATGCTAAGCGCCTTGTCATAGGTGTCTGCATATCTGTTTTCATAGACAAAGTAGTTCATTGTTTCGGCTTCGGCTTCGGGAGGGGAGCATAGGTAGTTGTTAATGCTTCTGTTATTTTCCATTACAGCGTCGTCCGCAAGAAAATACTGATAAAGGATAAGGTCGGGATACTGTTCCCTGATAGCCTCTGAGGGCTGATCCCAGCCAATATCTATATGATACCAGCTGCCTTCCAGCTTGACCATATTCCACATATGGTCAACACCCGTATAGCCTGTAACTATCATATTTTCTATTCCGCTTAGATTGCACAGGTATGAGAAAGCTTTTGCATAGCCCTCGCAAAGGGCTTTCTTTTCCACAAGAGCACCATAGACCGAATCAACATAATCTCCGCTGACCGAGCTTGTTACATTAAGCACAAGGTAATCGTGAAAGTATTTCAGTTTTTCGTAATCTGACATATTTTCATCAAGCTGGGATATGATGTCAAGCCCTGCCTGTTCTGTCTGTCTCAGCATTTCGTTTGCATCATCAACCGACACCTTGTAGGAAAAATCCACCGTGTAAGAGTGCGTGAAATTGTCAAATTCTCCCAGAGTACGGTTTGACAGGTAAAACAGCATAAGCTGCTCACAGCGTACCGTTTCAAGCACACGGACATAGTCCGATTCGCTTATGGTCAGAGGCATATGAGAGCTGTCCTTGAAATTGGTGATAGTTTCGACCACGCTGTCATATGCGTCACGCATGCGGTCATCGTAACCCAGAGAGGCATATTTTGTCACCATATTATCGGGAATATACAGCCCCGCTTCGGAATAGTTTTCGGTTTCGGCAGGTGTAGTCTCGGTAATCTCCATTGTTGTTCCGTCGGAGATAACGGTCATTCCCTGCTCATGCTTACAGCCCGAAAAAAGGGCAGTCAGCATAATTGCCGCAGCAGCGATAAAGCATATTCTTTTTTTACGTCCGCTGCCGTGCATAGCCGTCCTCCTGTTCAGTCAAGATATTCCAGATATATCTTTATTACCCGTGTGTCACGGTTTGAGTTGTGATAAATGGATTCTGTATTGAATTTATTTGCCACATCGTCCTTTATTTCACCGAGTATCCCGATAACATTTCCCGATGAATTTCCGAAGAAAAGGGAGGTTATCTCCTCGTATGCTTCATTATCTGTGCAGAGAAGCTGAACGGTTGAAGCTTTTGCCTGGGAGGCTTTTTTTACCTCAGAGATAAGTATCGCTTTGGCTTCTGCTGTGCTGTCGGCAACGAGGTTATTGTGGTAATAGTACTGATATTTTGTTCCCTTTGCTTCGGGAATTTCATAGTCATAGTCGTCAAATTGTCTCAGCTGGCGTATCCTTTCATCGGTAAGCCCGAAATAATCGTATCTTACGGAATCGGGATTCTTTGCCCTGTCAGGGTCGTCCCATGTAAGGTCAATGTGATAGTAATCATTGTCCATTTTAACAATATTCCACATATGAGGCTCGTTTGCTACTCCGAGAACAATGAAGGAATCAATTCCCGCAAGTGAACAAAGATATGTAAAGCTCTGTGAATATCCCTGACAGAGTGCCACCTGCTCCACAAGAGTTCCGTAGATGTTGTTGGGATTTTTGCAGTCCTCGGTATAAGTGCAGTTTTGAATTATATAATCGTGGAAATGCTTGACTATCTCGTATTCGCTCATATCGGGAGTAACTGAGCTGAAAATTTCAGCGGTTTTAGCGTCAAGTTCTTCCTGCATCTTCTGTATTTCCGTCTTTGTGTAATTATATTTCAGATTCATTGATGATATGTATCCGCTTTCCATATCCGTAGTATATTCAATGGTAGAGGAAATATAGAAAAGCCTGTTTTCATCATTGTAGAGAAGCTGATAAATGTCAAACAGTTCGTCAAAGGATATCTCCTCGGAGTCCTCAAAGATTACATCTTCCTCAATGTTAAGCATAGCGGATACAAGCTTGTCATAAAGCTTTTTATGCTTTTCGGTGAGGGTGTAATAGCTGTAAGGGTGGGAAATTATCTCTTTTCCTGTGAATCTGCTTGTTCTGCCGTCGGTAAGCTTTGCGTGGATATTGACTGAAGATGTTGAACTGTTTATATCAGCTGTCTGAACGGGATTTTCATATTCAGTTTCAGATGACGCTGATGTCAATACTCCGTCAGATGAGCTTGTTATGTCAGAGCTGCTTTCAGTATTGACAGCCGACTGAGTAACCGGTGATGTTTCTGAAACGGCAGAGGTATCCGAAACAGCGGAGGTCTGCGTCACTGTAGGTCTTGTGGGAGATGTCTGAGTTTTTTCGTAATATTCAGAGATGCCCACCTCAGGAACGTCCTCCAGAGAAAGAGAAAGAGAGGTATCAGCCGTTGTTTCGCTTTCGGAAGGAACGGTCTGAGTCTCTGTTTCAGTCTCTGTCTCAGTTTCGGGAACTGTAGTGGTTACAGCGGTCGTAGTTGCCGCAGAAGCAGTTGTTGTAATTTCGGGAGTTGTTACAGATGATGTGTCATAGACTGTTATGACAGTTCCTGTTGCGGAGTAGGTGGGGAGAGTATCCGCACCTTCGGGATATTCTATCTCATTGCCGCAGGCGGTGAGGTACAGCAGAGCTGAAACAAATGCGGCTGTTCTGAAGGCTTTGTTTTTTTTCATTTTCTGCGTATTCTCCGTTTTAATCATATATCATGGAAATATGTATGATAAGCTCGTCCTCGTTAAGGTATCTGATGTATTTTTTATCCGTTACCTTTCGTTCCGAGCTGTTATTTGCGTGTTTAAAAACTTCTTTTACAGCACCGTTGTCAAAAAGTTTGCTTACAGCAGATTTATAGCTGCTTTCGTCGGCAAATCTGACTGCGGCGTCTTTTCTTCCGCTGTTAAGAGCGTCTGCGGCTGATTTTTTCAGCAGCTCGATGCCTTCATCAGCGGAGCTTGCGAAATACCCCTCACGCTTATAATAATTATCCGTTGAGGAGCATATGGGATATGTATAATATGTATTGTCGGTAAAATGGGTCACTCCCGAAATATCAGAATCTGCCGCAAGAAAATAGTAATGGCGTACAAATTCAGTATCAACAGGGGAGAGAATGGGGTCATCCCATGTGCAGTCAACATTGTACCAGTTATCCTCCAGCCTTACAATATTCCATGCATGGGAAGCTCCTTCGGAATTTGTTCCGGGAACTGTAAAGCAGTCGATACCTGCCTGTCTGCACAGATAATCAAAGGCAAAGGCATAGCCCTCACACTGAGCATATCCGTCACAGAGAGCACCGTAGATGGTATTTGCATATTCCGTATCCATTGAAAAGGTACAGTTGAGCACAAGATGGTCGTGAAAGGCTCTGAGCTTTTCGTAATCAGAGGCATCAGGTTCGATAGAACTGAGTATCTCTGCGGTTTTCGACTCGACCTGCTGTTTCAGCAAGTCGGTTTCATCTTTGGTAAAGCGGTATGAAAGAGCAAGAGTTTCCGAAGCGGAAGCAGGTCTGTAGAACATACTGGAAAGCCAGAAAAGCTCCTCTTCCTGAAAGTAAACCGAAATATAAAGCTTTCGGAGCACCTCGGGATCAACAGCCTCGGGGAAAACTGCAATTTCCTTGAAATTTACAGCCGCATCTTTTATAATGTCGTAATATTCCCTTTCCTTATCAGAAAGCTGATTGTAGATGTAGCGGCTGTTATCAATAGTCTGATCGGCTGCGGCAGGGCTGTCGGAGGAGGATATCTCCGCAGGGAGTTCCTCAACCTTTGAACAGCCCGAAGCCGATATGCAGCAGTACAGAGCGGCGCAGAGAAGCGCCGCATAAGAACGGGATTTTTTCATTTTTTCTCCGTGATAAGTAATCAATAGATAAGGTCAAGCTCAATAACCAGAGTGTTGGGGTCGCAGTTGGAAGCTACGGAGCTTACGGAAGAATTTTCGCTCTTTATCCATGAAGCGTATTCCTTAAGGTCTGCGGTAATTGCGTCATAAACGCTCTTGTCGGATACTCTTATCTCAGCTGCTCTGAGCTTGCTTGAAGCAACAGACTTGAGCTTCTCTCTGAGAGCCTTGTCAGCGGAAGCCTTGTCGGAATAAACCTGATTTGTTACGTTAAAGTAGTTCATCTTGGTTGCTGTGCAGGCAGGGGGATTGAAGTAGGTGAGCTGAGTTCCGGAGATCTTCTTGTTGATGTTGAAGTGGGACTTGTTGTGGATCCACTCGTCGGGAACAAGGAAGTATCTGTATCTTACGTTGGTCTCATCAACCTCGGTGAGAATGGGGTCGTCCCATGTGCAGTCGATGTTGTACCACTCGCCGTCAACCTTTACAACGTTCCAAGCGTGAGTGTCGTTTGCCTCATTGCTTCCTACAACTACCATTGACTCGATTCCTGCCATATCGCAGAGGTACTGCATTGTCTTAGCATAGCCCTCGCACTGGATAGTACCCTTTGCAAGTCCGCCGTAAATGGTCTGATTGAAGCCCTCTTCCTTGATGAAGTCATTGTTGAGGGTAATATAGTCGTGGAATACCTTGAGCTTTCCGTAAGTGTCCTTTCCGTCTGCTTCGGTAAGTACCTTGGAGGCGGTAGCGTCAATTTCCTTCTGCATTGAAGCGATAATTTCGGGGTCTATCTCCCAGTACCAGAGCTTGCCCTTTACAACCTTCTTGGAGGTGAGCCAGAAGAGCTGAGGCTCCTGCATATAGAGAGTACCGTAAACCTTTATCCACATTTCATCGGTAACGCTGTCATCAACCTTTACCTTGGTCTTTACCGACTTAACAGCCTCGAGAATGTCAGCATAGAGAGCCTTTTCCTGATCGTTGAGAGTATTGTAGCCGTATCTTGTCTTATAATCAACGTTGTATTCAGCAATAACAGGCTTCTTTTCGGCAACTGTACCCTGTTCGATCATATTGGCGATTTCTTCGTGGTTTACAGGCTTGGTTTCTTCTGTTACTTCGGTTTCGGGAGCGGAAATGTCATTGCCGCCAAGATTAGCGCCGGGGTCAACAAAGCTTGTAGCGCTTGTAACAACAGCTGTAACAGCCTCACCGTTTGCGTCGGTAACGACTTCACCCTCGGGATTTGTAACCGTAACAGGCTGGCCGCTTTCGCTGACAGGAGCTTCAGTGCCGTCCTGAATGATGTTGATGGTAGTTTCTTCCGAAACGCTTTCATCAGTCTTATTACCGCAGCCTGAGAACATAGATGCGGTTACGAGGAGTGCCGCACAAAGTGCAGATAT
>JAGAJY010000200.1 GCA_017848125.1 Oscillospiraceae bacterium | reverse complement strand
TTTTTACAGACTTTTTTTCACAGACTCTTTGATTTGCACTCAAAGTGACTTGGGTTAAATCAAACTGTTTCACAAAAAAATAAATCGGAGAGTGTTTCTTTCACGACACTCTCCGATTTTTATGTAATTTTGCTGCGTTCACGCAGTCTTTTCATTGCCCGACGGTTTGATATCTGAGGAAATCTTTTCTGTCGGGGTATCATTTATAGTGCTGCGTATCTTTTTTATGCATATATCCGAAAAAACCTCCGACACCATTTTATGTGTGTTTTCTGCTGAGTTCCTGTTGTGAAAGCGTATGTTCAGACGCATTGTGCTCATAGTGGACCCTCCCTGATAAATATAATGCGGGGCGGTCAGAGTTTATGACTGAATATTATGATATCAAGTTAAAGCCGCTCCCGTTTATTCTGATAGGATATATATTTTGATTTTTTCGAAATCCGTTTTCCTATCGCTAATGGACTGTTGGGAGGGTGATAGAATTTTACAACCTATAGAATCGGCTGTGATTATGTTTGACATATGCTGTATTCAGATAACTGCCCACGGGTAGATACTCGGGTATGTATTTTCAAAAAGCACCATGTTTATTCCGATAATCAAGAGTATTTGTTGGTATATTATCCTCGAATAAATAAATATAAGTAGTAAATGTTGTAATGTTGTAACTTGTATGGCTGTAGATGATAATATCATAAAAGAACTGAAATAATTGCCATTATGGACAATATTCAGTATTTGTGGTATAATATCAACAGCATAGGAGGCGGTATGTATGAGCAATTTTGATATTGAAATTGGTGAGTATGAGCAGTCTGCAGAAGTGATGAAAAATGCAAGAGATGCTATTTATAATTCACTGAAGGAGATGAAAAACTACCCTAATGAACTGGGATATGTTGCAACTGCTATAATAACAGATGATACAAATAATGATAATTTAAAATGGGATTTCAATATTGTTCTGAAATTAACTGAATGTGGAAATTACGCAAAAATATATTTTGACGATATCGTTGATTGGAAAAAGATTAAGTTAGAAGGGAAAATTAAAATCTTATCCGATTCAAAAGTAACAAGCGATTTAAAGCTTACATATCACGGGAAAGCGTATGTCGGTAATGTCAAGGGGAAATATCTTGGGACGGACTTGCCTATATCATTTAAATGTGTCGGAGAGCTTGGCTGCGAAAATGATGGGACAAAATTAAAGATATATCTGTTTTGCGTCAGTTATATTACTCATTACTGTAGTGAAATTGGATTTCATAAGTATATATCGGAATACCTTGATGGATGCTATGAGAAAACATACAAGCTTACTCCATATGTATCAGGCTGGAAAAAGGTAGGCTTTGCTTACAGATATATCAGTCCGACTTATCATAAAACATTGAAGATAGAGCATCCAGAAACATTAAAGGTCAAGTATTCTCTTAACGACAGACAAGTCAATGATGTGCTAAAATATATATTCAGCTGTAATCTCGGTACAGCTGTTTTTGCACACTCTGTTCTATCAATTTGCGGAAAATTTTTTAGCAGTAATGCGCTGCACTCAGCGTTGAATGTAAAATGTGCAAATGCTGCTTATGTGAAAAATAATATAATTGGATATGTAAATTCAATAACAAGAGCGTTCTGGAGACCGAATTCACCTCATAACAACCGAAATATCAGCAATTTTTGTCTTAATCGCCCGTTTAAAATCAGCAGCTGTATGTGTTCAATAGAGAATATGAAGAAAGACAGCAGATTATTTAAGCATTTTCCTGTGTTTCTGTATGATTATTATCAAGAAAAGGATATTTACAACGAGAATAATAATAAAGCTGTGCCGCTTGAAGTGAAGATATCTTCTGCAGAACTGAAAAAGATGCTAAGATCGGATATTTCCTTCATCTATTTCAATGCCTCTAATTCTGATGACAGTTTGATGGAATATATCTGTAATAACGGAGATTTAAATGTCAGAGAATCTGATACTGATATATTTCGGAATCTGACGCATTTGATTGAGGAATATATCGTTTTTCTTGAAGATAAGATCAATGATAGGATTGAGCTGAAAGAAAGCGACCGTCTTTCTGAACTGCATAATGAGATTTATACAGAGTTCGTTTATGGCTATTTTAAATCATTTATCAATGAACTGTCTGGATTTATCGAAGAATATGCTGAGGAAGATCTGGAAGGATTCGGATTGTTATGCCGACATATAAATTACACAGATGTATTAAAGTTCTATAATCATGAAAGATATAAGAAAATACAGAAAGAATATAATGGCACTACAATGCGAGATATGGTCAGAACTTTTATAAACGATGTGACGGGAAGAAAGGCTGATGTGACAGATATAAATTTTATGAGTAATTTAGAGTGGTACAGATATTATAAAGATATACTGAAAAACCTTAATAATGATATATATGAGAATAATAAAATTGATAGAATAATATCCGTCTTGGAAAGAGGATTATCAATACGAATAGATGAATTAGAAGCTTTGCTTGAAAATAAACTAAAAAAGTATAAAGAAATGTACAGATACAGTCTGATAATGAAATTTGCTCACAGTGCCGATTATGATGTTAATTGCATAAAGCAGTATCATAAACAGGCAAAGCAGATGATTAAAGATACTAATATCGTTTGCCATAAGAATATCAGACAATACTGCGAATATTTGCTTGCTGCGATGCTAAGCTTTACCGATTTTCTTAAGGATAAGTATAAATTAAGTGATGAAGGGTGTGAGATAATTACAAATTCGGTTATGGGTTTGTCAGGGTATCTGAATATCAGAGGTGTTTCAAAGAAACTTGATGATGACCTGCGTACAAAGCTGTTCTGTGATTTTCTTAATGAAAGCTGGAATGGGTCATTTAATATCAATTCAGATTCCGCATGTGCAACGAAAATATATGCTCCCGATGATATAAACGAGGGGAATTATGATGATCCTATGGGCTGGATCGATCCTTGCAACAGTAATACTCTTCTGCTTATAAAAAAGGGCGAGGGATCGCCTGTAGAAATAGCTTTCCGCAGATATCTTGAAGATAAGGGTTATGACAGTATATTCGTGTGGTCAACTTTTGTAAGCAAAAATCTGTCGGGCAATGGTATTGTCAAGTGAAAGCCTGTTTTATACAAAAACAGAAACTGCAAACGCTATGATTACAAAAAGAAGATAGACGGAAAGCAATATACCGTGTACAATATGTATCTTGATAAAGCGGAGGAGTACAGTGCTGAATACCGCAGACGCAACAGCTGAACTTGAAATCTGTATTCCGATATGATATAATACATTCATAATACTTTAGGAAGGGAGAAAATCAACATGAATGTTGCCGCATATTGCCGAGTTTCGACCGATAAAAGTGACCAGCTTAACAGTCTTGAAACTCAGAAAAAGTTTTTTACGGAATTTACAGAAAAGAATGGCTATAATCTTGTAAATCTATATGCAGATGAAGGTATATCGGGAACAAAGGTCAAGAACCGAAAGGAATTTCTGAGACTGATGAACGATGCCAAGCGTGGAATGTTTGAAATGGTCATTGTAAAGGATATATCACGTTTTGCACGAAATACAGTTGATTTTCTCCAGAGTATAAGAACTTTGAAGGAGCTTGATATTGAGACTGTGTTTTTGACATCAAATCAGAAGGTCCTCGGTAATTCCGAGTTTGTTCTCACTATATTTGCGGCTCTTGCACAGGAGGAGTCTGCAAACACATCAAAGCGTGTAAAATTCGGCAAGAAAATGAATGCTCAGAAAGGGCGTGTGCCTAATCTTGTGTTCGGATATGACAAAATACAGGGCGATTATTTCAATATGACCGTCAATGAGCGTGAAGCGGATGTTATTCGTATGGTGTATTCGCTTTATCTCAACGAGGGCTGCGGCGCTTCAAAAATCGCCTCAATACTTAATGAGCGGAATATCAAAACAAAACGGGGCAGCAAGTGGAGTCAGAACGGGATATGCCGTCTGCTTACAAATCCGCTTTATACAGGAAAGATAGTTAACGGCAAGGAAGAGGTCAAGGATTTTCTGACAGGGGAGCGGATAACTAAGGAACAGTCGGAGTGGATGGTCGTTGAACGTCCTGAGCTTCGTATAATATCAGACGAGGAATATGAATCCGCTGCCAATCTGCTGAAAAAGCGTCACGATGCGTTCCATATGACTCATGAAAGACAGAGCAACCGTTATTTGTACAGCACTCTTATCCGATGCGCTGAGTGCGGATATTCGTTCAGACGTTCTGTTTACAGAGGACAGGTCCGCTGGGTATGCAGCGGAAGAAATGAAAAGGGAACTGCCAGCTGCTCAAATCGCACCATTATTCGTGAGGAAGATTTGACGCATGATTTACAGGTTTATTTTGCGGATATAATAACTAACCGCAAGGAGTTTACAGACGGCATTGTTACCCGATTCAATTCCGAATACAAGGATTCAGACAGCAGCCGTGAAAGCTATGATGAGCTTGAAAAGAAGTGCGCAAAGCTTGAAAATACCGCTCAGAAATATATGGATATGTATGTTGATGAGCTTATTACAAGAGAAAAGCTGAACGAAAAATTAGGAGCTGTCAATCGTGAGATTGAGCAGCTCCGAAATGAGATGAAAATGCTTGAAGTTAATCTGACAAAGGGGGACAGGCTTGAGGAGATTATCTACGAGACTCTTGACTCCATTGACGATATAACCGATATGTCAGCTATGACCAATGCAGGACTTAAGAAGATCATCGACAGAATAGTTGTGGGAGCGGACGGCGGAATCGACGTATATCTGCGTCTGATGGGCGAATTGGGGCTTGATGTGGATTTTCAGGTTTGTGACGACCGTACATAAAGACCTGACCGAAAAGCTTCCGCAGATAAAGCCGTCAATGTACCCTGCTGTAAAAGAGGTTCTCGAAACAAACAAGCGGGAACGGCATATCAGAGGGGGAATGGCAACAAAGAAGAAGTACGAAGAAAAGAAAAAATGACGGTTTCTCCCCGGCAGAAACGGAGATATTAAAATAATTGTGATTAAAGTGTTAAAAATAAGGTTTTCCTATTCCTAAGAAATAGAAAATATGCTATAATATTCAAAAGCCGGGGAGAAATGAAAAAACTTCATTCAGTCTTGGCACAGAAAAAATAACAGCAACAGAAAATAGGAGAGCTTGAGGGTAATGAGTGATTTCATTAAGGTTAAGAGAGCCGTTTTGGAAAAGTATTTTGAAAGAATGAACGACAAACAGAGAGAAGCAGTGTTCGCAGTCAACGGTCCTGTGCTTATTCTTGCAGGTGCGGGAAGCGGAAAGACTACTGTGCTTGTAAACCGCATTGCCAATATGATTCTTTTCGGAAATGCCTATGCAGACGAAAGCAGCTATGCGGCTCTGTCGGCTGATGATATTGCTTTTCTTGAAAAATACAGCGGCGAAAAGGACGAGGAAACTCTGTCAAGGCTTGCGGATATTATTTCTGTAAACCCCGTCAAGCCCTGGAATATTCTTGCCATAACCTTTACAAATAAGGCGGCAAATGAGCTTAAACAGAGACTTTCGGATATGCTGGGCGAGGAAACGGGAGGCAAGATAAATGCTTCTACATTCCATTCGGCATGTGTCCGTATTCTTCGCCGTGAGATAGAGAAGCTGGGCTATGCCTCAGGCTTTACTATCTACGACAGCGATGACAGCCAGAGACTTATCAAGACAAGTATGGAGGCTCTTGATATATCAGACAAGGCTATTCACCCCAAGGCAGTTGCTTCTGCCATTTCCTCCTGCAAGGATTCACTTGTTACTCCCGAAATGTTTGAGTCTGAGGCGGCAGGGGATTACAGAAAGCTTACGATTTCAAGGATATATAAGGAATATCAGTCACGTCTGCGCAGTGCAAATGCTCTTGACTTTGACGATATAATTATGCTGACCGTTCAGCTTTTTGAGCAGGAACCCGATGTCCTCGACCATTACAGAAACCTTTACAAGTACATTATGGTGGATGAGTATCAGGATACCAATACAGCTCAGTACCGACTTGTGGCGCTCCTTTCGGATAAATATAAGAATCTCTGTGTTGTAGGTGACGACGACCAGTCCATCTACCGCTTCAGAGGTGCGACTATTGAGAATATTCTCTCCTTTGAAAAGCAGTTTGAAGGCTGCAAAACCATTAAGCTTGAGCAGAATTACCGTTCAACACAGATGATACTCGACGCCGCAAATTCCGTTATCTCCAATAATTCGGGCAGAAAGGACAAATCTCTCTGGACCGATATAAAGAGCGGCGATAAGATAACTATTTATAAGGCGTCCGATGAGGCTTCCGAGTCGAAATATGCTGCGGAAATAATTCTTAACGGAGTAAAGGAAGGCAGAGCATACAAGGACTTTGCCGTGCTGTACAGAATGAATGCACAGTCAAACTCCCTTGAAAAAGCATTTACTCTCAGCGGAATACCTTACCGTGTTATCGGCGGTATGAGATTCTATGACCGCAAGGAGATCAAGGATATCATAGCTTATCTGTCAGTTCTTAACAATCCCAACGATATGCTCAGATTCAAGAGGATCGTAAATGAGCCTAAGAGGGGAATAGGAGATACTACTCTTTCTATGATAGAGCAGATCTCCATTGACTTGAAGCAGCCGCCTGTTGAGGTTATGAAGAATTCAGAGAATTATGCTCCTCTCAGCAAGAAGTCTGCTTCTCTTGTAAAGACAGCCGATTTGTTCAGCTCTCTTGAAGCTGCTTCAAAGGAGCTGCCTCTTGACGAGCTTTTTGATTTGGTTATCGACAAGACAGGATATGCCGCAATGCTTAAAGCGCAGGGTGACGAGGGTATTTCCCGTCTGGAGAATATCGAGGAGCTTAAATCAAATATTGCTGCGTTTATTGAAGCTAAGAACGAAGCGGGAGAGCCTGCGGAGCTGTCTGATTTCCTGGAGGAAATTTCCCTTTATACCGATACGGACAAGCTTGATGCGGACGCAGACGCTGTTTCTATGATGACTATGCATTCCGCTAAGGGACTTGAATTTCCTGTTGTATTCATCGTGGGAATGGAGGACGGTATCTTCCCCGGAAGCCGCTGTATGGACGACCCCAACGAGCTTGAGGAGGAACGCCGTCTCGCATATGTGGGCATTACCAGAGCAAAGGAAAGGCTTTATATTACCCATGCACAGCAGAGAATGATATTCGGCTCAACACAGCGTAATTTCCAGTCCAGATTTATCAAGGAAATTGACAAGGACTGCATTGACCGTGTTGACGGTACAGCAAAGACAGCTGTTAAAAAGGACGAGGGCATTACAGTCGGCGGACGTGCATATACTCTCCAGAGCCAGCTTGCCAGCAAGAAGATAGAGGTTGCTAAGAAAAGCGCTTCTGTGCAGTACGGCGCAGGCGACAGGGTAAAGCACAACACCTTCGGAGAGGGTACTGTTATATCCTCAAAGCCTATGGGCAATGACAGCCTGCTTGAAATTGCCTTTGATACGGTGGGTACAAAGAAGATCATGGCAAACTTTGCTAAGATCACTAAAATATCCTGATTAACGGCGAATGCGATATATTATCAAGAAAGGGAATTGCATTGTGCGTGCAATTCCCTTTTGTGATATAAAAGTGAATGAAAATCAAGGGAGGTTCTGAAATGATAATCGACTCATATGATATAAACAGCGAAGACATTATTACCCCCTCATCTTTTTTCGGAGAGAAGAACAATGTTTGCGATATTGCGATAGGAACGTTTTCAAGAGAGATATATAACGCTGTTCTGGAACAGTTTCCTAACGAAACGGTAGGTGAATTGCAAGCGGCTAACAGAATAAAGCCGCTGCATATGCTTACTGTAAACGATAAGAAAATCGTTTTTTATCTTTCGGAAATCGGTGCAACGCTTTCGGCAACAGATATTATTGAAATAAACTGGAAAACAGGAGCGGATAAGTTTATTCTGTTTGGTTCTGCCGGCTCGCTTGATAAAGAAAAAACAGCAGGAAAATATGTTATTCCCTGTGAAGCTTATCGTGATGAGGGAATGTCCTATCATTATGCAGAACCAAAGGATTATATTAAGATAAAAAATGCTGATATTGTTGAAAGTATGTTCAATAAGCTTGGTCTGACCTATATTAAAGGTCGGGTATGGACAACGGACGCTTTGTATCGTGAAACACGAAATCTTGTTGAAGCAAGAAAGTCGGAAGGGTGTATTGCGGTTGAAATGGAGCTTGCAGGTATGCAGGCAGTCTGTGATTATTATAATATTGAACTTTATGACTTCCTTGTAACAGGCGATGTGGTTGACCAGCCTGATTATACTCCCGATGGCTTGAATGAAGCCAATCACGGTCTCGATAAGCTTTATGTTGCTTTAAAGGTTGCTGAAATGCTGAATGATAAATAATGTTTTGTCTTGGGGCTGTTCTGCGGAACAGTCCTTTTTTATGCATTTCACCGTCTCTAAAATGCATCTTACCTCAAAAGCCTTGAATCATAAAGCTTACTGTGTTATCCTTGTAATCAGAAAGGAACGTGATGAAAAATGACAATACTCAGGGCAGAGGGTCTTACAAAAAAATACGGCAGCTTTACCGCCGTGGACAATATTTCATTTGAAGTGAAAAAAGGAGAGCTTCTTGGCTTTCTCGGTGTTAACGGCGCAGGAAAATCGACTACTATAAATATGCTGTCCACGCTTCTGAAGCCCGACGGGGGAAGCGCAGAAGTATGCAGCTTTAAGCTTGGAAGTGATGACAATAATATCCGCCGTAAAATAGGCATTGTCTATCAGCAGAACTGTCTTGACAATATCCTTTCTGTCCGTGAGAATCTCATATGCAGAGGAGTTATTCACGGACAGAGCGAAAAGGAGGCGAAGGCAAGGCTTTCGGAGCTTTATGACCTGCTTTCCCTTGCGGATATTTCCTCCAAGCGTTACGGAAAGCTTTCGGGCGGTCAGAAACGCCGCTGTGAGATAGCCGCCGCTCTTATGCATACCCCCGAGCTTCTTTTCCTTGACGAGCCGACCACAGGACTCGACCCCGCAACAAGAAAGGACGTGTGGGAAACGGTGGAGCAGCTCAGAAAAAACACGGGAATGACCGTTTTTCTCACAACTCACTATATGGAGGAGGCGGCTTCTGCAAACCGAATTATTATCCTTGAAAAGGGAACTGTCAGAGCAATGGGTACTCCTTTTGAACTGAAAGATAAATATGCTTCGGACACGGTCAAGCTTTACTGCAGCGGAGAAAATGCACAGAAAACCGAAAGGATCCTGTTATCAAAGGGAATCATTCCCATAATGCAGGAATACGGTCTGAGCTTTTCGGTAAAGGGTACGGTCAATGCCATAGAGCCTGTAAACTCCGTAAGAGACTGCATAAACGGCTTTGAGGTGATTCAGGGCAATATGGACGATGTATTCCTGAATGCATGTAATAATAATTAAGGTGAAAGGCTGGTAATATATATGGAACAGTATTTAGCGCTTGTAAAAAGAAATATGAAGCTTTATCTTCGTGACAGGGGAGCGGTTTTCTTCTCGCTTCTGTCAATGCTGATAGTTCTGGGGCTTATGCTATTCTTTCTCGGTGATATGAATGTGGACAGTCTTGCGGATATGCTTGCGGAGATCCCCGGCAGAAATGCCGAAACTGACAGAGAAAATGCTCTTATGTTCGTTACTCTCTGGACCTGCGGAGGAATAGTATCCATAAATGCGGTCACAGTTACCCTTGCGGTGTTTTCCTCCTGTATGATAAGCGACCGCACAGAGGGCAAACTTGGCTCGATCTACACCGCTCCCGTAAGCAGAGCATTGGTGTCCGCTTCTTATGTAACATCTGCGTGGATTTGTTCATTTGTTATTTGCATTATTACCCTTGCAATTTCCGAAATTTACTGTATAATACAAGGTGGAGAGCCTTTTTCTGCGGCAGCTCATTTTAAGCTTATCGGAATGATAGCGGCAAATTCCTTTGCATATTCCGCTATAATGTATCTGGGAGCGGTCCTTGTGAAAACACAGAGCGCTTGGAGCGGAATAGGTACTGTTATCGGTACGCTTGTAGGCTTTCTCGGCGGAATATATCTGCCTGTGGGAACACTTGCCGACGGTGTTGCGGCAGTTCTCAAATGTACCCCCGTGCTTTACGGCGCAAAGATGTTCAGAAGCGTAATGACCGAGGATATTTCCAATGAAATATTTGCGGATATTCCCGATGTGTTCAGAACGGAATATCTTGAAGCTATGGGCGTTGAAATGGAAGCCTTCGGAGCTGATATATCAAACACAGCCTGCATATTTATCCTTATTGCATGCGGAATCATTTTCCTTATTGCAGGCGTGATAGCTTCGGGAAGGAAATCATCTGTTGACAGATAACAAGGAATGAAATACTATGAAAATTACGTTAGAGCCCCTCAGGGACGGAGAGGAAGAGGAGATAATCATTCGTTCCGACAGCCTTGACCCTGAGCTTATGGAGCTGATATATTCCCTGAAAGCAGGCAGAAGCAGGCTTACCGCATACAGCGGAGGGGATATAGTTAAGCTTGTTCCCTCGGAAATATACTATTTTGAATCGGTGGACAACCGTGTGTGCGTCTGCTGTGAGAAGAATGTATATGAGGTGAGACAGAAGCTTTATGAGCTTGAAAAAATCTATGACCGCACGGATTTTCTCAGAATATCCAAAGCGATGATAGTCAATGTTTCCAAAATATCAAAAATAGCGCCGCTGTTTAACGGCAGGCTTGAAGCCCATCTGAACAACGGCGAAAAGGTGATAATTTCACGTCAGTATGTGCCCGATTTCAAGAAAAAGCTGGGCGTGTAGGACAGGAGAGAGATCTATGAAGTACATAAAAGGATTTTTCAGCTTTTTTACAACTATATCAACAGCAATACTGGCTCTTGTGGCATTGCTAAGCTCCAATTATCCCGACGGTTTCCCTTCCGAACTGCCTTTTCAGGTGTTGGGGGCGGCGGCGGCAACAGCAATTGTGACAACTTTTGTTTATTGTACAGAATATAAATCAAAAACGAAATTCATACTGCTTTCCCTGCTTCACTATGCAGTGCTCTGCGTGATTATGGTTATTCTCGG
>JAGAJY010000199.1 GCA_017848125.1 Oscillospiraceae bacterium | reverse complement strand
GTTGAGGTTATTACATCTGCCACAAACAATACCGATGATATAACGGAATTAAAAAACTGTACTGTTCGTCAAAGCATTAGTACAGGAAGCAGTAAAAATATTTTTTACTGCGGCGGATTAAAAAAAGGTATGCCCTATACTGAATTTATAGAATTGTTTGGCGAACCTGATTATATTGATGAGGATTACGATATATATGTGTATTTAGAAGAACCCTATAATAATAACGCATTGAATATATCTTCGAGAATGTATTCTGCAACAGGGTATGAATTATCCGTATATATGGATATGGATAATGGCTGTGTTTCAAGTTTCAGCGTTTCAATGGGAAACAGAAGCAGGGAATATGAGGAAAGTGTTAAAGAATACAAGGACGGCACTAAAATTCATTGGAATGCTCCCGGCGACCTTGCATATGATGATATAATGACGTTAGAAGCAGACGGAAAAGGTTATTTGCTTGAAGTTACTCATTGGAATAGATTTAAGGATTCTTTTGATAAGCAATACTTTCTTGATGAACTTACAGAAGAATCATTAACAGATAAGTATAATACCAAATCTGCAGAAGTAAAATACTGCAAAGTTAATGATGACGGAACAGCTTATGTAATTACTTTAGATAACAAGGGTTATTATACAGGATATTTTTATTCGGGCGATTTTATGAAAGAAACTGTTTTTCGAGTTGCAAACACCGATAAGGACGATGACAGTGAAATACCCGAGACAGCAAAAGACCAAGCTTATAATATTCTTGTTGAAGTCCTTAAAAGAGGTGTAGTGTATGAAGAAGCTGCTGACTAACTAACCCTGTTGTACAGATCATAGCTTCGCTATACGCCTGAATAAGCTGTTATAATATTCAGCAAACACTGAAATGCTCTGTTTTGTCTGAGTGATCTGTCCCTCTGTCAAGCAGGCGGGTAAAAAAAAGAATATTTACAGCTTTTCCAAATCCACCCTGCTGCGCAGCAGGGTGGATCTGTTATGCCGTCTTATTCAAAAGGAGTGAATCTGACCCACTCGTATTCAGCAGAGAGAGGCAATGACGAATCGTCAAAAGCGCCAAGCCAGCCGTCAACACCCTTGCCGCACCATGCATTCATCATGATCTTGCTTTCTGTAACGGGGATATTTTCGTTTGCCGTGTAAACCTCTGCACCGTCAACATACCATACTATCCTGTCCTCATACCATTCAAATGCATAGGTATGGAAATCCTCTGCTGCGTCAAAGCCAAGGTCGTGCATATATTCGTGATTGCCCTGACCGTCGGTAAAGTAATTGAACTGTACTTTGGTGGTATCCTTGCCCAGTATCTCAATATCGATCTCGTCCCAAGGGTTGTTGTCGGAAGGCCCCGTATATGTAAAGAATGATGAAACCACTCCCGCATTTTTTATAGCCTTCATAGAAACCTCGTACCGTCCGTAACCGTAAAAATCAGTGCTTCTGAATTCACCGCCTGAATAGGGGATATCGTCTGCGGGAGACGGGTCTTTGTCAATAATAAGCTGCATTCTGCCATTATTAAAGGCAACATTGCTTTTTCTCCAGGTAACGTTGAACATACTTCCGTTTGTCCAGCCGTCGGCACATTCCCAACCCTCGGGCATACCGTCTGTAAGATCGGCAGACATTACATTTTCCGTCACAGTTTCAGGCATAACCGCATTATCTGCAGATGTTATATCAGATGCTTCGGCAGAGCAGGCGGTAAGCATTGCAAGGGACAGCAGCAGGGGAAAGATTTTTTTGATATTGTTCATAGCAGTACCTCCGTTTTTGTTTTTTTAATATTATATCATTTGATCAAAAGGATGAATGTTACATATATGTGGTTTATATCAGTTTGTTGTTGTTGTTTGGAAATAAATGACTGCAAGAATATGATATAAATATTACGATTATGACATTGGAAACGTTAAGTATATGGTATTATACTAATAACAACGATTCAATGAAAGGAGCAAGGTTATGTTAAAAAACAAGGGCTTTTATAAAGGTATAAACTTCGGAGGCTGGTTTTCACAGTGCGATTACAGCGAGGACAGACTGAACAATTTCATAACAGAAGCTGATTTTGCAAAGGCTGCGGAGTGGGGGGCTGACCATATCCGTATTCCTGTTGACTACAACATTTTTGAAAATGATGACGGGACATACAAGGAAGACGGCTTTGCAAGAATAGACAGAGCGTTTGAATATTGCAGAAAATACGATCTTAATGCAGTTCTGGACCTTCACAAAACCGTAGGCTTTTCTTTTGACAGCTACGGAGAGAGTGAATCAGGCTTTTTTGAAAACCGACAGCTGCAGGAACGTTTCTGCCGTCTGTGGGAGGAATTTGCAAAGCGTTACGGAAATTTAAGCGGCAGAGTAGCCTTTGAGCTTCTCAATGAGGTTACAAAAAAGGAATATATTGATGTCTGGAACAGAGTTTCAAACGAATGTATAAAGCGTATCCGTGCATATGCTCCCGATAATCTTATTCTGGTAGGAAGTTACTATAATAACAGCGCTGAAGCAGTCCCCGACTTATCAAAGCCTTTTGATGACAAGGTGATATATAATTTCCATTGCTATGAGCCGCTCAGGTTCACCCATCAGGGGGCGTACTGGACAGATATGATAAATAAAGCAGACCGTTTTACTTTTGACGAAAGCGGTATCACTCCCGATTTTTTTGAAAAGCTGTTTGCACCTGCAATAGAAGCGGCAAAAACAAATAACACCGCACTTTACTGCGGTGAATACGGAGTAATTGATATTGTACCGCCCGAGGACGTGTTGAAGTGGTTCAGATGCATTAACAGCGTTTTTGAAAAGCATGGTATTTCCAGATGTGCATGGAGTTACAAGGAAATGGATTTCGGACTCTCGCACAGCCGACTTGACTGCGTGCGTGATGAACTGCTCAAATATATATGATATCGAATATAGATAAACCTTGGCTGAAATAATCACATCTGTGGTCATTGGTTGCTTCCGTAGACTGCGATTATTTCATCTGTCAGCTTTGACAGGTATCATTGAATTTTCTTGCTGACTTGTGCGATATCCCATGATCAGAGTGCTGATTATGGGATATTCTTTTGTGAGGTCTGTATTTTATATGAAAAAACCACGCAGACAAAACGTCTGCGTGGTATGTTGCTGGTGCGCTGCAAGGGACTCGAACCCCTGACCTACTGGTTCGTAGCCAGTCACTCTATCCAGCTGAGCTAGCAACGCATCTTCAATCAACATTTAATATTATATCACTTTGAAATGCGTTTGTCAAGAGTTTTTTGAAAAAATATCCGATTTCTCAGAAAAAAGTTTTTGTGGTAAGCTGTTTCTTAGAAAAAATCATTCCTCAAAAAGCTCGCCGTCAACGATATGAACTATTCTGCCTGCGTTTTTTGCCACATTCATATCGTGGGTTATCATAACAATGGTGTGACCCTTTTCGTTCAGCTCACAAAACAGCCTGAGAACCTCTTTGCCTGTTGCGCTGTCAAGAGCGCCCGTAGGCTCGTCGGCAAGAAGCAGCTTAGGGTTTCCCGCAAGCGCCCGTGCAATGGCCGCTCTTTGCTGCTGACCGCCCGAAAGCTCCGAGGGCTTGTGCTCCATACGGTCCTCCATTCCAAGCTGGATAAGGCGTTCTCTTGCGGTCTGCTCAGCCTGTGCCGCCGTCTGCCCCCTGATAAGCAGCGGCATCATAACGTTTCTGAGAATGTTGTATTTTGATATAAGATGATATTTCTGAAAAACAAAGCCGATATACTCATTTCTCAAATCCGTCAGCATATCATCATTCATCAGATGTACAGCCTTGCCCGAAAGGAAATATTCGCCGCCGTCAAAGCTGTCCATACAGCCGATAACGTTCATCAGCGTTGATTTTCCCGAGCCTGACGGACCGAGTATCGCAAGAAATTCACCCTCCTTTACCGTCAGACTTATTCCTTTGAGGACTTTAAGCGTATTTTCGCCCATTGCATAGCTTTTTTCAATTCCGCTCATACGGATAACAGGCTCGCTCAAATCAGTTCACCTCCGCCGCACATACAATGCCCTTTTCGTTTATGGTCAGAGTAATAACAATGCCCTCCGTAATGCCCGAATAGTCCGAGCTTCTGCCTCCAAGACCGCTCACAGGCATACCTACGGGAATGATGTATTCCGCTTCCTCGCCGCTTTTCTTTATTGACGAGGATTTTCTGCCGCCCCTGAAATCAGGCATTTCGCCGTTCATCTCGGGTTTTTCGCCCCCGAAATCGGGCATTTCACCATTCATCTCGGGTCTTTCGCCCCCGAAATCAGGCATCTCACCGTTCATTTCGGGTCTTTCGCCTTTGAAATCGGACTGTTCGACCTCCGATTCGGACATACTCTCTTTTTTTCTGCCGCCCTTCTCATTTTCGGAAATACTGCCCAATGCAAGGGTAATGCGGTTTCCAACGATTTTAGTCACCTCACCGCTTACGGTGCTGTCGCTTTCCTTTGCAATATAGTTGTTCACCGCCGCAGTCTCATTTAACGGCATTTCACGGTCGTCTTCCTGCGAACAGCCTGCAAATGCGGCAATGGACAGGATAACTGCCGTAAGATATGAAAATATTTTTCTATGCTTCATACAAATTAACCTCTCAATCAGTTGTCGCTTCCAAGCGCCTCGATAGGCGTGAGCCTTGACGCTTTAAGGGCAGGATAAAAACCGAAAAGCGTTCCCGTAACTACGGCAAACACAAGGGAAAGTATTCCTGCAAGCGCCACGGGCTCAGCTCTTGTGCCCGTCATTTCCACCGCAGGGATAAGCAGATAGCCAAGCCCCACTCCCGCAATACCGCCGAACAGGGCTATCATACCTGCTTCAAGAAGAAATTCGCACAGTATAACGCCTTTCTTGCAGCCAAGGGCTTTCAGCAGACCTATCTCTCCCGTTCTCTCACGGACAGTTACGAAAAGCACATTCATAATTCCTATGCCGCCAACAATGAACACTATTGAAGCAACGGCGATAAGAAGGGTCTGCAAGGTGTTTGCCGACTGTTGTGCAGCCTCCATCTCGCTGCCTGCGTCGGTAACGGTAAACTGAGCATTGGGGTAATTCTGGGTCAACACAGCTTCAATATTCTCCATAACCGTCTGCACCTCGTTCACATCAGCGGCAACTGCGGATATTTTCGGCTCGGCTTTGTTTCCGAAAATGTATTTCTTTGCCGTTGAATAGGGGATATAGACAGCATCATCGGGGCTTATTCCCGAGGAGACCGTTCCCATCTGACTGAGAACGCCTATGACCTCGTAATTCTTGCCCTCTATGGAAACATAATCTCCTGCGGCAAGATATGCCGCACCGAAAATGCTCTGGGCGGTCTTGTAGCCC